>NZ_CP054150.1:3052500-3136624 GCF_021310995.1 Agrobacterium vaccinii
CGGAAAGACCCCGTGCACCTTTACTATAGCTTTACACTGGCATTCGCCAAGGCATGTGTAGGATAGGTGGTAGGCTTTGAAGCGGGGACGCCAGTTCTCGTGGAGCCATCCTTGAAATACCACCCTTATCTTCGTGGATGTCTAACCGCGGTCCGTTATCCGGATCCGGGACAGTGTATGGTGGGTAGTTTGACTGGGGCGGTCGCCTCCGAAAGAGTAACGGAGGCGCGCGATGGTTAGCTCAGACCGGTCGGAAATCGGTCGTCGAGTGCAATGGCATAAGCTAGCCTGACTGCGAGACTGACAAGTCGAGCAGAGACGAAAGTCGGTCATAGTGATCCGGTGGTCCCGTGTGGAAGGGCCATCGCTCAACGGATAAAAGGTACGCCGGGGATAACAGGCTGATGACCCCCAAGAGTCCATATCGACGGGGTTGTTTGGCACCTCGATGTCGACTCATCGCATCCTGGGGCTGGAGCAGGTCCCAAGGGTATGGCTGTTCGCCATTTAAAGCGGTACGTGAGTTGGGTTCAGAACGTCGTGAGACAGTTCGGTCCCTATCTGCCGTGGGTGTAGGAATATTGACAGGATCTGTCCCTAGTACGAGAGGACCGGGATGGACGTATCTCTGGTGGATCTGTTGTCCTGCCAAGGGCATAGCAGAGTAGCTATATACGGAATGGATAACCGCTGAAGGCATCTAAGCGGGAAACCAACCTGAAAACGAGTGTTCCCTATCAGAGCCGTGGAAGACGACCACGTTGATAGGACGGGTGTGGAAGTGCAGCAATGCATGAAGCTTACCGTTACTAATAGCTCGAGCGACTTCTTCGTTCCCATTGATTATGTTCATCTTCATCGAAGATGAAGATGATACTTCTGTCCTCACGCGCCAAAGGCGCTGCGGACGGACAAGTCACAGAAAGACGTGTAAATTAAATAGAGCCTTCAGCTCTCCAGCTTCTCGAAACAACAGTTTCCATGTGAAATCATGGATCTGTGATTGTTTTGGCCCAACACATCCTCATCTCGAGGGTGCCGTATGGCCAATTGGTGTCCCCTGTGAGCGTCAAGCGAACAGGACAAGGTACACCAATCAACAAGCAATCATATGATCCATGCAAAGCATGGATCATATGTTGCGTTTTGCCGACCTGGTGGTTATTGCGGGGCGGCTGCACCCGTTCCCATTCCGAACACGGCCGTGAAACGCCCCAGCGCCAATGGTACTCCGTCTTAAGACGCGGGAGAGTAGGTCGCTGCCAGGTCTGCAAAACGCAACACAAAACATCTTCTCAACGCAAAAACAAACGGCCAAAAGGCCAGTCAAAGGCCGCTCACTACGCGGCCTTTTGTGTTATAAAACGCAAAGACAATATCGGCGTACCACACTATGGTGCGCCCCTTACAGGAGACAGATCCTAACGGATTTGCTCCGGCAGTATGCATCACAGCCAAGCTGTGACGCAGTCGCGATAAATCCAATAGGGATTTACGCTTGGCGCGGGGTGGAGCAGCCCGGTAGCTCGTCAGGCTCATAACCTGAAGGCCGCAGGTTCAAATCCTGCCCCCGCAACCAAATCATGACAACCTCCAAATCACCCTATCCGCGAAGCTTGACCAAAATTCTGGTTCATCTTGTCACTATCGCATTCTCACGTGGTTGACTTCGCATGGGGTCTCAGCACTCCAAGCCCGCGCCATTCACGCACGTCCTGCTCTATCAAATCTTGAGCCGACTGCGGCCCTAGGCTGCCAGCTTCGTAGTCCTCTGGCGCGCCTCCTTTCGCCCACAGATCCAGGAAGGGTTGGACCGCCGCCCATCCGGCTTCAATGCCATCGGCACGTTGAAACAGGGTTTGATCGCCCATGAACAGCTCGTACAGCAGCGACTCGTACCCCGTCATCTTGCCGATATCGAATTGTTCGGCATAGCGGAAATCTAGCGAGACGGGGACGGTGTCTACTGACTGACCGGGTGATTTGATGGACATTTCCATGCTGATGCCTTCGTCTGGCTGGACCTGAATGACGAGCCTGTTCGGGGGCAGTTTGGGCGTGACTTCCGTTTGGCGAAACTGGGCAAAGGGTACTTTTTTGAAGGTGACGACCACCTCTGTGTCCCGGGCAGCCATGGCTTTCCCAGTTCTGAGATAAAAGGGAACGCCTGCCCAGCGCCACGTGTCCGCGTACAGTTTGAGAGCCACGAATGTTTCCGTGGTGCTGGCGGGGGCGACGTCCATCGTGTCCCTGTAGGCGGGGACTTCAACGCCGTTGAGCGTTCCGGCCGTGTAGACGCCACGTGCAGAATGGCTGGCGGCTTCTTCCGGTGTGTAAATGCGCAGCGCCTGGAGCACCTTGCTCTTTTCGTTGCGGATTGCCTCCGCGTCGAAGCTGTTCGGCGGCTCCATGGCGACCATTGCAAGCAACTGGAAAAGATGGTTCGGGACCATGTCACGCAGGGCACCAGTGGCATCGTAGAATTTGCCCCGTGACCCGACATCCACAACCTCGGCGGCGGTGATCTGGACATGATCGATGTAGTTATTGTTCCAGAGTGACTCGATCATCATGTTGGCGAAACGCGCCGTCATGATGTTTTGGACGGTCTCCTTGCCGAGGAAGTGATCCAGCCGGTAGACCTGGCTCTCGGAGACGATGTTCAGGATTTTTGCATTCAGGGCGCGCGCCGAAGCGAGATCGGTCCCGAATGGCTTTTCAATCGCCAGCCGTCTGAAAGCAGAATCGTTTTCAGTCACGAGACCATGCTGGCCCAGCTTCTCCACGATCGTTCCGAAAAACTGCGGCGGCACTGCGAGGTAAAAGGCAGCGTTTCCTGATGGCGCTTGGGTCAGTCGAAGAGCGACCTCTGTAAAGACTTCGTCCTTTGTGAAGTCGCCGCTCACGTAGGAAATGCGCTGCTTGAGACGCAGCCATGCCGGATCGGCAGACAGCGGTTCTTTTCCGCCCAGCGTTGAGAGAAAGCCATCTAGCCTTTCCACCAGCATCGCATCGTCACCTGGCTCGATACCGACACCAAGTATCTGGAGATCGTCTCCAACCAGTCCGCTGCGCGTGAGATTGACGAGGGACGGAATCAACAGGCGACGGGTGAGATCGCCAGTGGCGCCGAAGATCACGAGTGTTACCGGAGGGGCAGGTGCAGCGTCCAAGGCGAAATCTCCAACATTTTCAATCTGTGCTTTAACCTAGTTCAGCCTTCGGACAGGATTATGTCTGATTCCAGCTTCTGATGACGGGCTCCTCCAGATTGTGTTCGTAACCGAGGACGCTGATACCAGTGGTATCAACAATGAAAAGCGACCCCGCTTCCGCGGTCAGCCCTAACCATCTGGCAGCGAGCACTCTTAGAAAATGGGAGCTGGAGAAAACCAGGATACTGCCATTCGCAGATTTCAGTTTTGCGATGACATCATCTGCTCTTTTCTCGATATCTCTGGTCGATTCCCCGCCGGGGCAACCGTCGCGAAAGACGTTCCATCTCGGTGCTTCGGCTTGGATGTCCTTGGTCGTTATGCCCTCATAACGCCCGTAGTCCCATTCGGCTAAATTGTTGTCTATCGCCGCACGGGAACCGAAGCCTGCGAGGTCACAGGTTTTGCGCGCCCGCTGGGAGGGGCTGGTATAAACGGCAGCGAAATCGAGCGCTGGCAGGCGCGCCGCCAACGTTTTGGCAGCCAACTCGCCGTTTTCCGTCAGTGGTATGTCGCTGCGCCCCGTGTGGCGACCAGAGAGAGACCATTCGGTCTCTCCGTGTCTGACGAGAACGATCTGCGGAAATTTCGTACTCATCGCTCTGCTTTCCTGCACAAATGATTTTCGTCATTGATCTTACGTTGTCCGAAGACCGGGTCGCTCACGTCAACACGATGCCCAGCTCTGCTCGTAACTTCCTCGTCAACCCCGACGCAACCAACGCATAGGATCGTTGGACATAATGCTCTATCTCTTCGGGTTCGAGCGGCGCTTGGTCGGAAATCGAAATCCATTTGCGTTTAGCGAAATAGGGCGCCTGTCCAATCCCGTCCAGCGACGTCAGAATTTCGAAGCTCTCCTCGGAACACTTGATGACAAGGCGCCAATTTTCCCGCTCTCCGAGAACGGCAAAGACCTTGTCTCCCACTTTCGCGACATGGGAATCCCATTGGTCAACGAAGGTGACACCGGGCCATGTTCCCAAAAGTGCATCGAACCCATCTCGGTCAAAAATCGTCATGCCAATCTATCCGCAATCAGTGCGGCGAGGCGCTTTGCCACGTCGGTCTTGTCGAGATCGGGCCATGCCTCGACGCCATCTGCCGAGATGATTTTCACACTGTTGCGATCACCGCCCATTATGCCCGTCGTCGCTGAAACGTCATTGGCGACGATGAGGTCGGCGCCCTTGCGCGTGAGCTTGGCTCGCCCGTTCGTTTCGACATCCTGAGTTTCTGCAGCAAAGCCGATGACTATTTTCGGCCTCTTCGCATGGTGGCCAATGGTTTTGAGAATATCGGGATTTTCGACCATGTGCAGGGCGGGAGGCTGGCCGTCCGGTTGCTTCTTGATCTTCTGATCGACCGCCGTAGCCACCCGCCAGTCAGCGACGGCTGCAACCATCACCGCAATATCAGCGGGCAGATGGGAAAGAACCGCATCAAGCATCTCCTCGGCACGTTCGACGTGAACGGTGTTGACGCCCGCCGGATCGGCAATCGTGACGGGGCCTGAGACGAGCGTTACCTCTGCGCCGAGTTCCGCCAACGCTGCCGCAATGGCATGGCCCTGCTTGCCGGAGGAGCGGTTGGCGATGTAGCGGACGGGGTCGATCGGCTCATGCGTCGGGCCTGACGTGACGATGGCTTTTTTGCCTGCCAGCGGCTTCGGTCTGTCGTCCAGGAGTGTTTCGACGGCATCGACGATCTGCAAGGGTTCGGCCATGCGGCCAAGGCCGGCCTCGCCTTTTTCCGCCATCTCGCCTGCCATGGGGCCGATGAAACGGATGCCATCGGCTTTCAAGGTTTCGATGTTGCGCCGGGTGGCCTTGGCGGTCCACATTTTGGGGTTCATGGCGGGTGCGATGAGCACCTTGCGATCTGTCGCCAGCAGAACGGTGGAGGCCAGATCATCGGCCAGGCCGCTGGCCATCTTCGCCATAAGGTCTGCGGTGGTAGGTGCGACCAGCACCAGATCACAGTCCCGCGCCAGCCTGATATGGCCGACATCCTGTTCGTCCTGGCGCGAAAACAGTTCGGTAAAGACATGGGTGGCCGAGAGGGCGCCGACGGCAAGCGGTGTGACGAATTCCTGCGCGCCACGCGTCATGACGGGCGTTACCTTCGCGCCGCGCTCCTTCAGACGACGGATGAGATCGAGGCTCTTATAGGCTGCGATGCCGCCGGAGATGATGAGAAGAATATGCTTGCCCGAAAGTGCCATGATGCCGACCGAATTCCTGTTTGATGCGAAACCTAAGCCCTTGGCTTTCAAAGTGCAATCGCGTGGGCGCGGTCCACCCTCATGCTGAGGCGCTTTGGCCAAAGACCAAAGCCTCGAAGCATCCGTTCCGCAGCCCTCGTCCTTCAAAGGTCGCTTCGCGCCCACCTCTCCTTCGACAGGGCTCAGGGTGATGGATGAGGACTGCTAACGTTCAAGATACGCTTCGCCGTTCACGCGGTGCGATGCACCCGTGTTCTGTTTCATTTCAACCCGGAGAACACACGCAAATGCGGGAGATGTCTCTGGTATGGTGGTGTCGTTGGCGTCCGCATTTGCGTGGCCTCTGGTCTTTCGTTCTTGCAGCCATGTCTTGCCCAGACCGGACCGTGAATGATCCGGGCTGAGCGTGACAGGCAGTATCCGCCGAACCGTTTCGCCTCGCCCAGTCCGAAAGCCGTGAATGGTCTTTCGCGTCGAGAAAATCAGGTCCACCGGGCTTACCCTGACATGGTATTCCTGATGTCTGGCCGCACGTCTGCGCCCACCCACCAGCCTTCACCACCTCAATGTCTCGCGAAACAGCTCCGCGGCGAAAGTGGGAGGATTGTAGGCATGGGTCAGATGGCCGTGGAGAAAAGTTTTTTGACTTTTTTTGGTTTTCACGGATTTTCTGAGACGGCTGCTATCCGGGGTCTTTCACTTTCACATTCAGCCTATGCGACCCGCGATCATCGGGCTCGAAGATACGGGCTCGTGTGCGGTCGTGTAGATCGTCGATACCGCCGCCACTGCCTTGTCCGCATCGTCCTGCGTTGCCGCATGAACCATCGCAATCGGCTGACCCTTCTCCACCTTTGTTTCCAAGGGCAGAATATGTGACATACCGACACGATGATCGATGACATCGCTGGGATGGCGGCGACCGCCGCCAAGGCCGACCACGACCATGCCGAGATCGCGCGTCGTCTGGCAGGAGGACAGAAAACCGGTTTCTGTTGCCAGAACCGGCGCGATATAGGGGGCCGGTTTGAGATAGTCGCCCGACTTTTCGATGAAATCCGAGGGGCCGCCAAGGGCTCTGATCATCTGGCCGAAACGCTCCATGGCCGCACCGGAGGCAAGCGCCTTGCGCGCCAAAGCTTCGCCTTCGATGAGGCTGGTGACGAGGCCAGATTGCATGAGCATTTCAGCGGCGAAGGCGAGAACCAGTGTTTCGATGCGGGTTCCGGCCTTTTTGCCGCTGAGAAAATCCAGGCAATGCACGATTTCCAGCGCGTTGCCTGCGGCATCGGCAAGCGGCTCGTTCATGTCTGTGATGAGAGCGGAGGTTTTGACGCCTGCGCCATTGGCGACTTCTACGAGTGAGCGTGCCAGTTGCTCGGCCTCGTCGGCGCATTGCATGAAGGCGCCATTGCCGAATTTGACGTCCAGCACCAGCGTTTCAAGGCCCGCGGCGAGCTTCTTCGACAGGATGGAGGCGGTGATCAGGGGAACGGAATCCACCGTCGCGGTTACGTCTCTGATGGCATAGAGCCGCTTGTCGGCGGGGGCGAGATCGCCCGTCTGGCCGATGATGGCGCAGCCTACGTCTTTGACCGTGCGGCGAAACAGGGCCTCTTCAGGCATGATATCATAGCCTGGTATGGATTCGAGCTTGTCCAGCGTGCCGCCGGTGTGGCCAAGGCCACGGCCTGAAATCATCGGCACGGCCAGACCGCAGGCGGCAACGATGGGGGCGAGCATGAGCGAGACATTGTCGCCCACGCCGCCGGTGGAGTGCTTGTCGGCAATGGGCTTGCCGATATCGGCCCATGAGAGAACATCGCCGCTGTCACGCATGGCCAGCGTCAATGCAACGATTTCATCGCGGCGCATGCCGCGAAAGAACACGGCCATGGCGAAGGCTGCGGCCTGCCCTTCGGAAATCGAACCTTTGGACAGACCGGAGATGAAGGCGGAAATCTCATCCGCCGTCAGCACCTGCCCATCGCGTTTGCGGCGGATGATTTCCTGCGGGATCATGCGAGATCAATATCCGCTGGCGTACTTGGCCGGTTCGCCGCCGCCCAGCACGTTCAAGATATCGTCCAGAATGCCGGATGCGCCGAAGCGGAAGGTAGAGGGCATGGCCCAGTTGGGCTGCATGATGGTTTCCGCCAGACGCAGATAGAGCGTTGCATCTTCCACCGTGCCGATGCCGCCGGCGGGCTTGAAGCCCACCTTCTTCTTGCTGTCGCGGATAGACTGCAACATGATGTCGGCGGCTTCCAGCGTTGCGTTGACCGTGACCTTGCCGGTGGAGGTCTTGATGAAATCGGCACCCTCGGCAATGGCGATTTCAGAGGCGCGGCGGATGAGTGCCTTGTCCTTCAACTCGCCGGTCTCGAGAATGACCTTCAGCAAGACAGGCGCGACACAGGCCTTACGGACGGCAGCGACCATCTCCGAAACCGCATTTTCATCGCCTGCTATGAATTTCCTGTAGGGAATAACCAGATCGATTTCATCGGCGCCATCGGCAATGGCGCGTTCGGTCTCGCCGACCACGGTTGCGACATCAAGATCGCCGGATGGGAAATTGACGACGGTTGCGATGCGGATCGAGTGATCCTTGCCGAAGGCGGCACGAGCCTGCGCCACGAAGCGCGGCCAGATGCAGATGGCAGCTGTCGTGCCGTATTGCGTGTGGGCTTTCTGGCACAGGGCGGCGATCTGCTCCGGCGTGCAGTCTTCCTTGAGATTGGTGAGGTCCAGCAAGGACAAGGCGAGAGCGGCGGCTTCGCGCGGGCGCTGAAGTTCCATGCTCAATTTCCTCCTGAAATCATTTCCGTTAAGATCGCGGCCAGTCTCTTGCCGCCTATGGGCGCCATGTCTTTGGTTTCTTCATGGCTCAGTTCGGCCCCGGTCATTCCGGCACCGTAATTGGTAATAACGGAAGCGGCGGCAACGCGCATCCCGAAAAAGCGGGCAAGGATGACTTCCGGCACGGTGGACATGCCGACGGCATCCGCACCCAGCGTGCGCGCCATGCGGATTTCTGCCGGGGTTTCGAAGCTTGGACCGGAGAACCACATATAGACGCCCGAAAACAGCGGCACGGTGGCGCGGATGGCAGCGTTGCGCATGGCAATCGACAGATCCGCATCATAAGCGCTGGTCATGCCGACGAAGCGGCTGTCGCTCTCCTCGCCAATCAGCGGGTTCATGCCGGAATAATTGATGTGATCGGTGATCTGCATGACCGATCCGGGTGGCATGTCCTGGCGAACAGAGCCCGCGGAATTCGTGAGAATCAGCGATTGGACACCGATGCCCGAGAGAGCCTCGATGGCCGGGCGCATGGCGCTGGCATTGCCCTGTTCGTAATAATGGACGCGACCGGCCAGCATGAGGATGGGCTGCCCACCGAGATATCCCGCCACCATTTCACCCGCATGGCCGGAAACGGCGCTTTCGGGAAAACCGGGAATATCGGCATAGGGAATGCGGATGGGGTCGGTCACCTCGTCCACCAGAGAACCCAGACCGGAGCCGAGAACCACGGCGGTGCGCGGCATCAGCCCGTTCAGCCTGTCCACGAGGACGTCGATGATCGCGTGATCCATCAATCCAACTCTGTCTTGAAGCTGAAGGGCAGGAGCTCGTCCATGGTCATGACCTTTTGTACGCCCGCTTCGTCACAGAGATAAATCTTCGTATCGGCAGAGGCGAATTCCGCAATCTTCTGGCGGCAACCGCCGCAGGGCGGGCAGAGCGCCAGCTTTTCGGCAATGACGGCGATTTCCGTGATCTTCTTTGCCCCGCCCATGATCATGGCACTGATGGCAGACGGCTCCGCGCACCAGCCTTGAGGAAAGGACAGGTTCTCGATATTGGCGCCCTTGTAAATCTGGCCGTCTTCGGCACGGATGGCGGCACCGACGGGGAATTTCGAATAGGGTGCGTGGGCAAAGGCCATGGCCTCGCGGGCGGCTTCAAAAAGCTCATGGGACATGGTTTAACGCTCCTTCGAGTAAGCAACGCCACCGGCCTTTGGTGGCTTGGCAACGCCGATGAAACCGGCCAGCAAAATGCAGGTGAGGATATAGGGCAGCGCCTGGAAGATTTGCACCGGCACTTCACCGATGCCGGGAATGGCCTTGCCCTGCATGAAGTTTGCGACCGCATCCAGAAAACCGAAAAGCAGGCAGGCGAACATGACCGGCACGGGCTTCCATTTGGCGAAGATCAGGGCAGCCAGCGCGATATAGCCTTTGCCCGCAGACATGTTGGCGATGAAGGCAGCGGATTGTGCGACGGCGAGATACGTGCCTGCAAAGCCGCAGAGGAAACCGGCGACGATGACGGCGCGGAAGCGCATCCATGTGACGGAAATGCCAGCCGTATCGACAGCGCCCGGATTTTCACCCACGGCGCGCAGGCGCAGACCAAAGCGGGTGCGGTACAGCACCCACCACGAAATCGGCACGGCGATGAAGGCAAGATAGGTGAGGATATTGTTGCCGGAGATGACATTGGCATAGAGCGGGCCGATGAACGGTATTTCGCGCATGGCATCTACGCCCGGCAGAATGATGGGCGTGAAACGGCCTTCGCCAGTGATCTGCGGCGTGCGACCGCCCTGCCCGAACCATGCCTGACCGAGAACGACGGTGAGACCGGCTGCAACGAAATTCAACGCCACGCCAGAGACGATCTGGTTGCCGCGGTTGGTGATGACGGCAAAACCGTGCACCAGCGAAAAGAAGATCGACACGCCGATACCGGCGGCCAGACCCGCCCAGGGGTCGGACGTGATGTAGGCCACACAGGCGGATGCGAAGGCGGCGGCCAGCATCTTGCCTTCAAGGCCGATGTCGAACACGCCGGCGCGCTCCGAAAACAGGCCCGCAAGGGCCGTAAACAACAGCGGAATGGTCAGGCGGACGGTCGAACCGAGAATGCTGACCAGCATATCGAAGGTTTCCATGGGCCTTACCTCTTCACGAATTGTTGGTAGATGCGCACCAGCGCGGGGCGGTACATATATTCAAGCGCGCCTGCAAACAGGATGACGAGACCCTGAATGACGACGATCATCTCGCGGGTGATGTTGGGCATTTCAAAGGAGAGATCGGCGCCGCCCTGATAGAGAATGCCGAAGAGAAGGGCTGCAAAGACGATGCCGAGGGGATGGCTGCGTCCCATCAACGACACGGCAATACCGACGAAGCCTGCCCCCCCGACGAACTCCACCTGCAAGCGCGCAGACGCGCCCATGACCGGGTTGAGCGCCATCATGCCCGCCAGACCGCCGGAGATCAGCATGGCGATGATGACGGTGCGCGAATAGGGAATGCCAGCGTATACGGCTGCAGACGGGCTGATGCCGAGCGTGCGCATTTCATAACCCAGCTTGGTGCGCCAGATGAGCACCCAGACCAGAAACGCCGCAACCAGCGCGATGATGAAGGACACGTTGAAGGGCGCGGGGCCGAGTTTCAGGCCGAACATCGCCATCAACCAATCCAGCTTCGGCAATTGGCCGCCGGGCAGAAAGGTGCGGGTTTCCGGCGCCATCTTGCCGGGCACGATAAAGACGTTGACCAGCAGATAGACCATCAAAGCGGCTGCGATGAAGTTGAACATGATGGTGGTGATGACGACGTGGCTGCCGCGCTTCGCCTGAAGCCAGCCGGGAATGAAGGCCCAAGCCGCACCAAACACGGCGGCACCCATAACGGCGAAAGGCATGGTGACATACCAGGGCACGTAACGATCCAGCGCCAGTGCGACCATGGCAGCACCCAGACCGCCGATATAGGCCTGACCTTCCGAGCCGATGTTGAAGAGGCCCGCATGGAAGGCGACGGCCACCGAAAGGCCGGTGAAGATAAAGCTGGTGGTGTAAAACAGGGTGAAGCCGATGGCATCACCACGGCCCAGCGCACCTTCGATCAGCAGACGCAGGGCGGCAAACGGGTCTTCGCCAATGCCCCAGACCACGAGGCCGGAGATGAAAAAGGCGGTGACGAGGTTGAGAAACGGCAGAAGGCCGTAGGACATCCAGTTGGGAAGGGGGACGGAAGCTGTACTCATGAGCTTTAAAGCCTTTGCCTTATGCGGCGATGCCGGCCATCATCAGGCCCAGCGTTTGTTCTTCGGCTTCCGCCGTTTTTTCTCCGACGATCCGGCCCGCGAACATGACCAGAATGCGGTCCGACAAAGAGCGGATTTCATCCAGCTCTACCGACACAAGCAGAATGGCCTTGCCCGCATCGCGCATCTCGATGATGCGGCGGTGAATGAATTCGATGGCCCCGATATCCACACCACGCGTCGGCTGGCCGATGATCAGCATCTTCGGATCGCGTTCGATTTCGCGTGCAACGACGATCTTCTGCTGATTGCCGCCGGAGAAATTGGCGGTCTTCAGCCGGGCATTCGGCGGGCGGATGTCATATTTCTCGATCTTTTCGACCGCATCCTTGCGAATGGCTTCCGGGTTGAGGAACATGCCTTTGCCGTAGCGGTCATCGCGGTGATAGCCGAGTATGGAGTTCTCATATTCCTCGAACTTCAGAACCAGACCCATATGGTGACGGTCTTCGGGAATATGCGCCAGACCCAGCTTGCGCAAAACGGCAGGATCGACCTTGTCGACGGTCTTGCCACCCATCAGGATTTCGCCGGAATGCGGCTTGCGGATGCCCGCAATGGCTTCCAGCAATTCCGATTGGCCGTTGCCAGCCACACCGGCAATGCCGACGATTTCGCCTGCGCGCACATCAAACGACACATCGTCCACCATGGTCACGCCACGGCTGTCCTTGACGGTGAGGTTGCGGACGGAGAACAACACGTCGCCGGGATTGGCTTCGCCTTTTTCAACGCGCAGCAGCACGCGGCGACCGACCATGAGTTCGGCCAGTTCCTCGACCGTCGTTTCAGACGTCTTGCGTGTTGCCACCATCTCGCCGCGGCGCATGACCGAGACCTCGTCGGTGATCGCCATGATTTCGCGCAGCTTGTGGGTGATGAGGATGACCGTCTTGCCCTGGTCACGCAGGACGCCCAGGATTTTGAAGAGGTGGTCGGCTTCGGCCGGTGTTAGCACGCCGGTCGGCTCATCGAGAATGAGGATTTCGGCACCGCGATACATGGCCTTCAATATTTCGACGCGCTGTTGCAGGCCCACAGGCAAATCCTCGATGATCGCATCGGGATTGACCTCGAGGCCGTATTCGTCTTCCAGCCGCTTCAATTCCTTGCGGGTTGCCGCCGTGCCCTTGGCGAGCAGCATGCCGCCTTCGGCACCCAGCATGATGTTTTCCAACACCGAGAAATTCTCGACCAGCATGAAGTGCTGATGCACCATGCCGATGCCAGCATCGATGGCGGCCTGGCTGTCCTTGATGTTGACAGGCTTGCCGTCGATGCGGATTTCACCTGCGTCGGCGGAATAGAAGCCGTAAAGGATCGACATCAGCGTCGATTTCCCCGCCCCGTTTTCCCCGATAATGCCGTGGATGGTACCCTTGGCAACGGTGAGATTGATATTCTTGTTGGCGTGTACGGTGCCGAATTTTTTATCGATACCGACAAGCTCGATTGCAGGTTCCATCGTCAACCCAAACGTCTCCGGAGGCTGGATATGAAAAGGGCGCAACGCGGATACCGCGATGCGCCCTGATCCTAAAATCACATCACTTTGGGCAAGAATTGTCCGACATATAGTCGTGAACCTTGACGGTGCCAGCAATGATATCGGCCTTCGCCTTATCGACGGCTGCCGTCATTTCCGGCGTGATCAGCGCCTTGTTGTTGTCATCGACAGCGTAAGCAACGCCGTCTTCCTTGACGCCCAGAGACTGAACGCCACCGGTGAACTTGTCGTCCTTGGTGTCCTTGAACGCATTGTAGACGGCCAGATCGACGCGCTTGACCATGGAAGTAAGAACGGAGCCGGGGTGCAGGTGGTTCTGGTTACTATCCACACCGATGGAGTATTTCTTGTTGTCGGCTGCGGTCTGGAGAACGCCGAGACCCGTGGCACCGGCTGCCGCGTAGATCACGTCTGCGCCCTGATCGAGCTGGTTCTTCGTCAGCTCACCACCGCGAACCGGGTCGTTCCAGGCGGCACCGGTCGTGCCGGTCATGTTCTGGAAGACTTCGATCTTGTCATTGGCAGCCTTGGCACCCTGGGCGTAACCGCAGGCGAACTTGCGGATCAACGGAATGTCCATACCGCCGATGAAGCCGACCTTACCGGTCTTAGATGCCATGCCAGCCAGAAGACCGACGAGGTAGGAACCCTCTTCTTCCTTGTAGACGACGGAGCGCACATTCGGCAGCTCGACGACGGAATCGACAATTACGAACTTGGTGTTGGGAAACTCGGCTGCAACCTTTTCCATGGCCGATGTCCATGCGAACGACACCGCAACAACGGGATTGAATCCACGGCTGGCGAAGTTGCGGATGGCCTGTTCACCCTGCGTGTCGCTGGTCGGCTCGAAATCGCGGTACTCAGTACCGGTTTCAGCCTTGAACTTTTCAGCGCCTGCAGCAGCGGCTTCGTTGAACGACTTGTCGAATTTGCCGCCCGTGCCATAGACCAGCGCAGGCTTGATGTCCGCAGCCAAAGCGGAAGCCGACATCGCGGCCAGCGCGAAAAGCGTCAGAAGGGATTTTTTCATTGTGCAGCCCTGTTGTTACAGTTTGGTTTTTTAAAGGGTCCTCCCGCAAACCCGCTGATACGGGCATGTCTGCGGAACTGCCAGCCTGTTTTCGACTGTGCGTAAGGATTATCCTTGCACGGCTGCAAGAAAAATTCATCCGCTTTTTTTGACCCGGTGGAAAAACCGTTAACTGCTACTTCTTCAGGCATTCAGCACAAAAAATCAGCCCGGCTGTGCGCGATGATCGAGCGTGGCCGAGCCGATAGGGGTGTTTGGAGGTCCGAAAGCAGGTCGAACCACCAAAAGATTCGAAACTAACCGATGTTGCAGCTCACGCCCGTACCGCGCAAACCACAGTAACCGCCGGGATTTTTCGCCAGGTACTGCTGATGGTAGTCTTCCGCATAATAGAAGATATCCAGCGGTTCGATCTCAGTCGTGATCGCCGGATGCCCGGCAGACTTCAGCGCCTGCTGGAACGTGTCGCGTGCGGCTTTGGCCTGGCTTAACTGCTCATCACCGGTCGTATAGATGACGGAGCGATAGGTGGTGCCCACATCGTTCCCCTGCCGCATGCCCTGTGTCGGATCATGTTCCTCGAAAAATATTTTGAGCAGAGCGGCGAGCGACACCTGAGCAGGATCATAGACAACCTTGACCACTTCGGCATGGCCGGTGAGGCCGGTCGTCGTTTCCTGATAGCTGGGATTGCGGGTAATGCCGCCGGAATATCCGACAGCCGTCACCCAGACGCCGGGCGTTTTCCAGAACAGCCGTTCTGCACCCCAGAAACAGCCCATGCCGAGATAGATCGTTTCCAAACCATCGGGGTAGGGGCCTTTGAGAGGATTGCCGTTCACGAAGTGATGCTCCGGCACAATCACTGCCTCGTCGCGACCGGGATATGCCGTTTCCGGCGTCGGCATGGTGGTTTTCTTGGACATGGTATCAAATCCGAACATTGCATTCTCCTTGCGCCCTCAAGGGGCCGCTACATGGTTCGCGCATATGTACGTGGCAATCTCTGCATCAGGCGGAGAAGCGGCCCATCACCCTCGGTTTTCTGTATCCCGCCATCCAGAACAGTAGCGACAACGCCAGAAGAATTGCAAAGGCAGGAACCGCAGACAGGCCGTTTCCAACCCAACGCCACGCTTCCGGGTGAATATAGTGCGCCACAGTGCCTTCTGCCATGGTCAGCGATGCAGGAAAGAATTTCGACCAGATATCCTGTGCACTCATCATATCCACTGATGATGTCGCAACCGAGCGTACCGAGTCGAGCGCACCCACACCCACCGCTGCCGCCAGAAACAAAAAGCTGATAAGCCGCAAAATCGCTTTCATTAAACCTCTCCCGACACCGCTACAGGAAAGCAGTGCTTCGGCCTTTTCGGCGCACGACGCGCTCGTCTGTCTACCTCGGGATAAAGCTGCGGAACATGCATTGCAATCGCGCTGACGACAACGAATTGATGCGCAAATAAAAAAACTGTCAAATTTGGGTTGATCCCTGCGAATTCATCGGTATATATCGCGCCGTTCCAGTGATTTGCAGTTTCACAAAATGCAGATGTTTAGACGGACAGGTGGCCGAGTGGTTTAAGGCGCACGCCTGGAACGCGTGTGTGCGTGAAAGCGTACCGTGGGTTCGAATCCCACCCTGTCCGCCATCCCCAAGCTAAAAACTAACAAAATTACGACGCGGTAAGATCGCTCCTGAACGCGAGCAACCTCGATGTTGGCTGGCAAATGCCCCCTTATTGAACTGCACGCATTCCATTCTGCTGCTCGCCCAGCCCCGTTGTTTCCTTGAACAGCACGTTCTGATCCAGCAGATAGCGTGAGAAAAGCGGAAGGCTTGCGCCGCCGATGGCGCGGGCCTGGCTTCCAACAGCACCCTCCAGAATTTCCGGCACGACGACGCCCTGGAGGTCATGCAGATCCAGCGCCTTGCGCGTCGCTGCGGTTATTCTTGCGCGCACCCAGCTTGGAAAGCCGCCATCGATGATGACGGACGCGAAGTCGATGATCGAGGAGGCGGCGACCACAGCTTGGGCGAGGGCTGCAGCCGTGTTCTCGATCCATCGTTCGAGCGGTTCGCCGAAATCGACCCATTCGTCCGGGGAAAACCACAGCGGTTTCGGGTCGATATTTTTCTCACGCAACATATCCTCAAGCACGAAGATCGAGGCGATCTTCAGCAATTGCACGACGGAACCATCCCGGCCTTGCACTGGCAGAGGACCGATTGCGCCAGCCGCACCGGTGCGCCCGGAAAACAGGGCGGAATTCAAAACGACGCCGCCACCGATGAAAGACCCGATGAAGACGTAGAGGAAGTCGGGGTAGTTCTGGCCGACGCCGAACACGAGCTCTGCACCGCAGGCGCTGGTGGCGTCGTTTTGCAGAAATACGGGGTAGCTGACCTGCCGGGCAATCTCGGCCCTGAGATCCACGCCACGCCAGCGGTCCATTTCCTTTTGCGGGGCGCCCACTTCCTGTGCCCAGCTCCAGAGCTCGAAGGGTGCTGCGATGCCAATACCAGCAATCCGTTGTTGCTCAGCGGGGGTCAGGCGTGCCTCCAACTCGGCAATGCCATCGATCACGAAGGGCAATATCCATTCCGGCATGGGATAGGGGTAGGTGTTGCGGAGTTTCAGCCGGATGCGACCGACGAAATCCATCAAAACGAGATCGACACTGCGCCTGCCGATCTTGACGCCGAAGGAGAAAACGGCATCCGGGTTCAGTCTCATCGGTGTCGAGGGTTGGCCAACCTTGCCCCGGAGCGGCTCGCCGCGAATAAGAAGCCCGTCGCTTTCAAGTGACCGCATGATGACGGAAACAGTTTGTGCAGAAAGACCGCTTCTGCGGGCGATCTCGGCCTTTGAGAGACCATTGTGGCGTCTGACGAGCGACAGCACGAGGCGTTCATTATAGGCGCGGACACGGACCTGATTTGCCCCGCCGCTGTCCATCGCATTGGCCGATACCTGTATCGTCGGTTCCGCTGATCGTCTCATGTGCATGTCCCTCCCGGCCTACGACGGTCTGTAGCCAGCATCAAGAAATTCGCAAGGATCGTGTTTCGAAGAACAGTGTCCTCCCACCGTTCTTTCCGTCGTCGCGAAACGATAAGATGGCACATCGAATTAATAATTCAATTGGATTTATTTATTGACAGTTTTTTAATTTGGTGGTTCCATCTGCCGCAGTGGTACCCGCTCTAGGAGGAGAGGGGCCGCACAGGTCGCTTCGACAAGAAGCACTTCGCTCACTGGGAGGACTACATGAAAAGCACCGTTTCCGCCTTTCTCGGCGCGCTTGCGCTTGGCGTTTCTTTTGCATCCGTGGCATCTGCCGCCGATACGTCGGTTTGCCTCATCACCAAGACTGATACCAATCCCTTCTTCGTCAAGATGAAGGAAGGCGCGACTGCCAAGGCCAAGGAAGTCGGCGTGACGCTGAAGTCCTATGCCGGTAAGATCGACGGCGATTCCGAAAGCCAGGTTGCTGCTATCGAATCCTGCATCGCCGATGGCGCCAAGGGTATCCTCATCACCGCATCCGACACCAAGGGCATCGTTTCTTCTGTCAAGAAGGCACGTGACGCAGGCGTTCTCGTGATCGCTCTCGACACCCCGCTCGATCCGGTCGATTCTGCCGATGCGACCTTTGCCACAGACAACCTGCTGGCCGGCAAGCTGATCGGCGAATGGGCCAAGGGCACGATGGGCGACAAGTCCAAGGATGCCAAGGTCGGCTTCCTCGACCTGACACCTGACCAGCCAAGCGTCGACGTTCTGCGCGACCAGGGCTTCATGATCGGCTTCGGCATCGACCCCAAGGATCCATCCAAGATCGGCGATGAAGTCGATCCGCGCATCGTTGGCCATGACGTGACCAACGGCAATGAAGAAGGTGGCCGCAAGGCCATGGAAAACCTTCTCCAGAAGGACCCAGGCATCAACGTCATCCACACGATCAACGAACCTGCTGCCGTCGGTGCCTATCAGGCGCTGAAGGCTGTCGGCATGGAAAAGAACGTGCTGATCGTTTCCGTCGATGGCGGTTGCCCCGGCGTGAAGTCGGTTGAAGAAGGCGTTATCGGCGCGACATCGCAGCAGTACCCGCTGATGATGGCCGCACTCGGCGTGGAAGCGATCAAGAAGTTCGCTGACACCGGCGAAAAGCCAAAGCCAACCGAAGGCAAGTCCTTCTTCGACACGGGCGTTTCGCTCGTCACGGACAAGCCGGTTTCCGGCGTGCCGTCGATCAGCGTCAAGGAAGGCCTGGCCAAGTGCTGGGGCTAATCCCCACCCTTCGATAAACCCATACCGGTCGGAACATTGTTCCGGCCGGTTTCGCCCAGAAGATTTCGCTGTCAGATTATCCGGCTAAAGATCGAGCGCCTTGGATGGCTTAGGCTGGCGAGCGGGAGGAGAAACCATGAGCGGAATACAGGAATTCGAGCAAGTGCTCGATGGCAGCGACAAGAATGTCGCGTCGTTCGAACACCAGAAAATTTCACCCCTGAAACGCGCGCAGCATTTCCTGCACTCGACCCCGGCAGCGGTGCCGCTGATCGTGTTGATCCTGTCGGTCGCCATTTTCGGACTGAGCATTGGCGGGCGTTTCTTTTCATCCTATACGCTAACGCTGATTCTACAGCAGATCGCCGTCGTCGGTATTCTCGGCTCGGCGCAGACGCTGATTATCCTGACCGCCGGTATCGATCTTTCGATCGGCGTCGTCATGGTGATTTCGTCCGTGGTGATGGGCAATGTGGCCGTGACCTACGGGCTGCCGAGCGGCGTTGCCGTTCTGGCAGGCTTCGTGGTTGGCGGGCTCTGTGGTCTGTTCAACGGCTTCCTGGTTGCGGTTGTCAAATTGCCGCCCTTCATCGTCACGCTCGGATCGTGGAACATCGTCATGGCGACGAATTTCATCTATTCGGCAAACCAGACGATCCGCGATGCTGACGTGTCGCAAAACGCACCGCTTCTCCAGATTTTCGCCACCAACTTCCGCATCGGCACGGCCACCTTCACGCTGGGCGTTATCGCCATGGTGCTGCTGGTCGCCCTGCTCTGGTACATTCTCAACCACACCGCCTGGGGTCGCCACGTCTATGCCGTGGGTGACGATCCGGAAGCGGCAAAGCTTTCCGGCATCCAGACCCGCAAGGTTCTGTTGAGCGTCTATACCGTTGCAGGTGTGATCGCAGCCTTTGCAGCCTGGGTTGCCATCGGTCGTAACGGCTCGATTTCGCCGTCCGCTGCCGTGACCGACTATAACCTTCAAGCCATTACGGCGACGGTGATCGGCGGCATCTCGCTGTTTGGCGGACGCGGCTCCATTCTCGGCACGCTGTTTGGCGCGATGCTGGTGGGTGTCGTCTCCATGGGTCTCAACATGCTCGGTGCTGACCCGCAATGGAAAGTCATGTTGACGGGCTGGCTGATCATCGCCGCCGTTGCAATCGACCAATGGATCCGAAAGGCAGGCGTGTGATGACCATAGACACCACAAAGCAACCCGTTCTCTCCGCCCATGGTCTCGTCAAGCGTTATGGCCGCGTAACCGCCCTCGACAATGCAGATTTCGATCTCTACCCCGGCGAAATCCTGGCCGTTATCGGCGATAATGGTGCGGGCAAATCCTCTCTGATCAAGGCTTTGTCCGGGGCCGTCCGTCCCGATGAAGGCGAGATCAGGCTGGATGGCAAGCCGGTGCAGTTCAAGACACCGCTTGAAGCCCGCGATGCTGGCATCGAGACCGTCTACCAAAACCTGGCGCTCTCACCTGCCCTGTCGATCACCGACAACATGTTCCTTGGTCGTGAGCTAAGAAAACCAGGTTTCCTGGGCACGGTCCTGCGCAAGCTCGACCACGCCGCCATGGACAAGTTTGCACGTAACAAGCTGTCCGAACTCGGCCTCATGACCATTCAAAACATCAACCAGTCGGTGGAAACCCTCTCGGGTGGCCAGCGTCAGGGCGTGGCCGTTGCACGCGCTGCGGCCTTCGGCTCCAAGGTCGTCATTCTGGATGAACCGACCGCAGCCTTGGGCGTGAAGGAAAGCCGACGCGTGCTGGAGCTCATCCTCGATGTGCGCTCGCGCGGCATGCCGATCGTGCTGATTTCACACAACATGCCGCATGTGTTCGAGGTCGCAGACCGCATTCACATTCACCGTCTGGGCAAGCGCCTTTGCGTCATCAACCCGAAGGAATACACCATGTCTGACGCGGTGGCCTTCATGACGGGCGCCAAGGAACCACCGAAAGAGACGCTCGCGGCATGACCATGACACTGGATGCGATCGCTGACGACATCGTCAAGCGCGCGTCAGACAATCCCCGCTTCATCGTTGCGATTGCCGGCCCCCCTGGGGCCGGCAAGTCCACCCTGGCAGACGCCCTTCACGGCGAACTGACCCGACGCGGTGAAAAAGCCGAAGTCCTGCCCATGGACGGCTTTCATATGGACAACGGCATTTTGCAAAATCGCGGTTTGCTGGCACACAAAGGTGCGCCAGAGACTTTTGATGTGCGCGGTTTCTCCGACATTGTCGCCGCCGTTCGCAAGGCGGATCAGGAAGTGCTGGTGCCGGTGTTCGACCGTTCCAGGGAGATTGCGATTGCCTCGGCACGAGCGATTGCGCCGGATACGCGATTCATTCTGGCAGAAGGCAATTATCTCCTGCTCAATGAAGAACCATGGGTGCGGCTGAAAAGCAGTTTCGACTTTTCAATCTTCGTCGGCCCATCGGTTGAGGTTCTGGAGCAACGGCTGCGGGATCGCTGGGTTGGATATGGGCTTGATGAAGCGGGCATCCATGCCAAGCTTTACGAAAACGATCTGCCGAATGGCAAGCGTGTGGTCGAGAACTCTGCGGGTGCGGATATCAGCATCGACATCTGGGAATAGTTCTTTTCACGGTATCCAGCTGGTTCAACACCTTGGGCTGAAAGACTCTCTCGCCGCGCAGACGCGCGGCGACTGGATTCCTGTGACAAGCACAGGAATGAGGGAGATGGAGTATGCGCTTTGTCTGAAAATCCATTCCGATTTTCGAGCGCATGTTGTAGGTCATGATCCCATGACGATTCTGGATGCGGCATGACTGCCAAGGTTTTCCTCTCCCGGCTGAAACTGAACGAGTTTCGCAATTATGCGGAGGTATCGCTGCGCCTTGATGCACGTCACGTGGTGCTGACGGGCGACAACGGATCGGGCAAGACCAATCTGCTGGAAGCCATCTCGTTTCTGTCGCCGGGCCGCGGATTGCGACGCGCCACGCTCTCCGATGTGACGCGCGTTGGTGCAGAGAGTGTGGGCTTTTCCATCTTTGCCGAGGTTGATGGTATGGATGGCGAGGTTGCCATCGGCACCGGCGTGGAGGGCGAAGGCGAGGCCTTGTCGCGCCGTCTGCGGCTGAATGGCACCTCGGTCAAATCCGTCGATGAGTTGACCGACCACCTCCGCGTCTTATGGCTGACACCGGCCATGGATGGCCTGTTCACCGGGTCCTCGTCCGACCGCCGCCGTTTTCTCGACCGGCTGGTCCTGTCGCTCGACCCCAGCCATGGACGCCGGGCCAGCGACTTCGAAAAAGCCATGCGCGGCCGCAATCGCCTGTTGTCGGACGGTCGCTTCGATCCCGTCTGGCTGGAGGGCATCGAAAAGCAGATGGCAGAGCTTGGAATTTCCATGGCGGTTGCACGCCACGAAATGCTGGGCCTCCTGAGAGCGCTGATCGACAGCCGCAGCAATGATGCCAATTTTCCGACGGCATCGCTGACGCTCTCCGGTTTCATGGATGGCGAATTTCATCGCCCGGCGGTCGATCTGGAAGACGAGTATCTCGCGACACTGAAGGACAATCGCTACCGCGATGCTGCCGCCGGGCGCACGCTGGAGGGTCCGCACCGCGCCGATCTTTTCGTGCGCCATGCGGAAAAGGACATGGATGCGGGGCGCTGCTCGACGGGGGAACAGAAGGCGCTGCTCGTCGGGCTGGTTCTGGCGCATGCGCAGCTCACGGCCAACATGACCGGCCATGCGCCGGTGCTGCTGCTGGACGAGATTGCCGCGCATCTGGACGAGGGGCGGCGTGCGGCCCTGTTCGATCTCATCCACGCGTTGGGCGGCCAGAGTTTTATGACCGGGACGGATGCGTCGATGTTTGCGGGCCTTGGAGAGCGGGCGCAGTTTTTCGATGTTTCCCATGGCAGCATCGGGTGATAGTTCTTAAATCCTGTAGCTATTGCCAGGAGACATGACTTTGGACCCCCTGACGCCAGAGGAAATCGAACGTTACAAGCGCCATATACTGCTGCCGGAAATTGGTGGAGCGGGTCAGCAGCGTCTGAAGGCTGCCAAGGTGCTGGTGATCGGCGCGGGCGGGCTGGGTGCACCGGTGCTGTATTATCTCGCAGCGGCGGGCGTCGGCACGCTTGGCATCATCGACGATGATGTGGTTTCGCTGTCCAACCTTCAGCGACAGGTCATTCACGACACCGGCACCATCGGCGAGCAGAAGACGGAGAGCGCACGTCGCTCCATTGCGCGGCTGAACCCGCATGTGCGGACGCTGCATTTCGAAGAACGCTTCTCCATCGTCTGGGCGCATGACAACCTCAGGGGTTTCGATCTTGTTATCGATGGCTCCGACAATTTCGACACGCGCTATGCCGCAGCCGATGCGGCTGAGACAGCGAAGGTGCCGCTGGTGACCGGGGCTGTGGGCCGGTTTGATGGTTCGGTGACCGTGCTGAAGCCCTATGAGGCTGGGCCGGACGGCAATTTGCTGCCGGGATATCGCGATCTGTTTCCCGCACCACCGCCAGAGGGCGTCGTGCCGTCTTGTGCCGAAACCGGCATTATCGGTGCGTTGACGGGCGTGATCGGCACGATTATGGCGATGGAGGCGATCAAGCTGATTACCCAGACAGGTGAACCATTGATCGGGCGTCTGCTGTTATACGATGCGCTGGCGGCGCGGTTCGATACCGTTCGCTACAAGCGGCGTGCGCAGACATCATGATCGAGATCGTGAAGATCGATGGCGAATTCAAGCGATTTGCCGAGTTGTTGGCGCTTATCAGGTCGTCCTTTGCCTATATGGACGGGATCATCGATCCACCGTCTTCCGCGCACCGGCTGACATTGGACACGCTGGCGCAGAAAACCGAAGACGAAATCGCCTTTGTTGCGCTGGATGGCGAGCTGTTGTTGGGCTGTATTTTCTGCAAGCCGGAAGTGACAAGCCTATATGTTGGCAAACTGGCCGTTTCCCCGTTGGCGCAGGGTAAAGGCGTGGGCTCCGCATTGTTGCGGAGAGCGGAAGAGGTGGCCAGTGATCTGGGGCTTTCCGCACTGCGACTGGAAACGCGCATCGAGCTTACCGGCAACCATCGTCGCTTCGCAGCATGGGGTTTTGTGAGGACGGCAGAAAACTCCCATCCCGGCTATACGCGTGTCACGTCCATCGAAATGACGAAGCGGCTTAGCTGATCGTCTAGCTGCGGCCCGGCAGCACGCGGTTGGGTGGGCGGTGGCCGTCGTAGAAGGCGCGGATGTTGATGATGACCTTGTCACCCATATCGATGCGGCCTTCGATGGTGGCCGAGCTCATATGCGGCAACAGAACGACCTTGCCCTCTTTGGCCAGCTTGATGAGCTTGGGGTTCACGACCGGTTCGTTTTCGAAAACATCCAGACCCGCACCGGCAATCTTGCCGTCCATCAGGCAGCGGATCAGCGCCGCCTCATCGATGATATCGCCGCGCGCCGTGTTGACGATGTAGCTCGTCGGCTGCATCAGCGCCAAATGGCGAGCGGAAATCAGGTGGTAGGTCGCTGGCGTGGACGGGCAATTGACGGACACGATATCGACGCGGGCCAGCATCTGGTCGAGGCTGTCCCAATAGGTCGCCTCAAGCTCTGCTTCTGTTGCCGGGTTGACGCGCTTGCGGTTGTGGTAGTGGATCGACAGCCCAAACGCCTTGGCGCGGCGGGCGACGGCGGTGCCGATGCGTCCCATGCCGACGATGCCGATGCGCTTGCCCGACAGGCGACGGCCCAACATCCATGTGGGCGACCAGCCCAGCCATTCATCCGAGCCATTGGCAAGCACGCGGGTTCCCTCCACCAAGCGGCGCGGGACGGCCAGCACGAGAGCCATGGTCATATCCGCGCTGTCTTCGGTGAGAACATTGGGCGTGTTGGTAACGGTGATGCCTTTGCGGGCGGCGGCATCCACATCGATATGGTCGATGCCGTTGGAAAAACCCGCGATCAGCTTCAGTTGCGGGCCTGCCTGCTCGATCATATCGGCGGTGATGCGGTCCGTGACCGTGGGTACCAGCACGTCCACGGTTTGCATGGCCGCGATGAGTTCGGCCTTGGTGCGCGGGGTGTCCTCGATGTTCAGTTCCGCGTCGAACAGCTCTCGCATGCGGGTTTCGACCAGATCCGGCAATTTGCGTGTCAAATAGACGGTCGGTCTCTTCTTATTCGTCATTGTCCGAGGGCACCTTGTTCAGAGGTCGTTAACCAAAAAGAGCGATAATTTCTTTCACCACGGGCGTTTCTACCAGACCCATCGGCGAAGACAAACAAATCTCGCATGTTGCCGTCGTTGACTTTCAAAAATGGTGGTTTCGTTCGTCACCCAAGATTACCAACCGCAAGGAAACGGAAACCGGCATGCGTAGCATTGTCTTTATTGTCTGCATTGCATTGTCGCTGGGTTTTCTCGACGCTGCAAGCGCACCTGTGATGGCACAAGGTGCCGCCAAGGGCGCAAGCGGCCTGCCGTTGCCACGCTTCGTCAGCCTGAAATCACGGCGCGTCAACATGCGCATCGGGCCAAGCACCGATTACGCGGTTTCATGGATGTATATGAAGTCCGGCATGCCGGTGGAAATCATTCAGGAATATGAAAACTGGCGGCGCATTCGCGATGCCGATGGCACCGAAGGCTGGGTCAACCAGGCACTTCTCTCGGGGGAGCGCACCGCCGTCGCGGCCCCATGGATGCGCGGCAAGGGCAAGGATGTCTACGTCAACATGCGCCGCGAAGCGCAATCCGGTGCATCCGTCGTGGCCAAGCTGGAGCCCGGCGTACAGATCAGGATCGGCGAATGCAATGGCGATTGGTGCAAGGCCCAGGCCGATCAGGTGACCGGCTGGGTATCTCAGGGCGAGATCTGGGGTGCTTACCCCGGAGAGGCCTTTAAATAAGCCAAGCCTTTAGACAAGACCATGCTTTTCGGCCAGCGCCTTCAGCGATGACATGGGGCGCGGGCCGACTTGCTGGATGACGGCGGCGGCGGCCAGGCAGCCAAGCTTGCCACTGTCTTCCAGCGAACGGCCCTGCGTGTAGCCATAGAGGAAGCCGGAGGCGAACAGATCGCCAGCACCCGTCGTGTCCACCACGTCGAAGACCGGGTAGGCCTCGACCTTCACGCGCTCTGTGCCGCGCACAATGGTGGCACCCTCTTCGCTCATGGTGACGGCTGCAATCTTGCAATCGGCAGAGATCTTCGTCAGCGCCAGATCGAAATCATCGGTCTCATAGAGCGAAAGCGCTTCCTGCTTGTTGGCGAAAACGATATCGACAGTGCCGGAGCGCATCAGTTCCAGAAACTCATCCCGGTAACGACCGACGCAGAAGCTGTCTGACAGTGTCATCGAGACTTCGCGACCGTTTTCGTGGGCAATGCGGGCGCAATCGCGGATCGCATCCTTGGCGCGTGGCGGGTCCCAGAGATAACCTTCGAAATAGATGACCTTGGATTCTGCAACGACTGCCGGTTCGACATCCTCAGGGCCAAAATCCACGCAGGCACCGAGATAGGTGTTCATCGAACGCTCGCCGTCTTCGGTGACGAAAATCATCGAGCGCGCGGTTGGCGGGAATGTGCCCTGTGGCTTGGTTTCGAAATGAACGCCCTGGGCGCGGATATCGTGCTGGAAAATCTCGCCCAGCTGATCTTCCGCCACCTTGCCGAAATAGGCCGCGCTTCCGCCGAAATTGGCAATGCCCGCTGCCGTGTTGCCAGCACTACCGCCAGAGGCTTCGAGAGCCGGGCCCATCAACGAATAGAGCAATTCGGCACGCTCGGCATCGATGAGGTTCATTGCGCCCTTGGTGATCTTGGTCTCTTCTAGAAACTGATCGTTGCAGCGGGAGATGATATCCACAATGGCATTGCCAACCGTCAGTACGTCGAATTTTGTCATGGGCCTCTTGTCCGGGATGCATTGGTGGATGCGTTATATACCATCCGGTCTTAAAGAATTCTGGCGACAAGAAAAGCCAAAACCGCGCGGCGGTTGTAACAGAACAGCCCTGCTACAAAAAAACAACGCGTCATGTGTCTGTCATGCAGCGTTGGTATAGAATGCGCATTGCGTCATCACGGATGTACTGGTGGGGCAAGCGGATGAAAGCGGGGGCGACCTCGCTTTTTTCTTTTGTGGAGGCGGTTGGCGTTGTTCGGTCCCGATAGATGCGTTAGACCGAAAGCTTCTGCAGGCCCGCGAAAGTCCCTCCGCAATGTATGCTGTCGCCATCAATGTCGCGCCGATCTTTCTTCTCATTCTCATTGGCTGGGCAACCGTCAAGGTTAAGCTGTTCAAGGCGGAAGCCAGCGATGTGCTCAGCGACTTCGTCTTCAAGATCGCCGTTCCCACGCTGATTTTTCGCACGCTGGCCTCTGCCGATTTCCATGGTGCTTCGCCCTTCAAGCTCTGGGTGACCTATTTCGTCGGTGTCGCGATTACCTGGGCAGCAGGGCAACTGGTGACGCGGCACGTCTTCAAGCAGGATTTGCGGGTCAGCGTCATCGCTGGGATATCGTCGGCTTTTGCCAACAACATCTTCATCGGCCTGCCACTCGTCGGTCGCTCCATCGGCAGCGATGGCATCGTGGCGATTTCCATCCTTCTGGTGGTGCATCTGCCGATCATGATGATTGCGGGAACAATCCTGATGGAAAATGCAACGCACAAGGTTCTGGGCGGAGAAAAGCGCAGTGCGTTTGCCGTGCTGAAACAGGTGGGGCGCAATCTTGCGCAAAATCCGCTGGTGATCGCACTCGTGCTGGGGCTGTGCTTCAACATGACCGGCTTTGCCATGCCGGAGGTGATGACGACGGTGATCGATCAAATCGCCAGCATGGCAGGTCCAGCGGCGCTGATTTCGCTCGGCATGGCGCTCACCAAATATCCTATTCGCGGCAATCTGCGCATTGCGGTGACGATGACGGCGTTCAAGCTGATCCTGATGCCAGCCTGCGTTTGGCTGATGGCGCATGCCCTGGGCTTGAGCCCCGCCTGGACGGCAGCGCTTGTTCTGACATCCTGTGTGCCCACAGGCATCAATTCCTGGCTGCTGGCCAACCGTTTCGGCATCGGCCACAGCATAGCGGCCTCCACGATCAGCATTTCCACCCTATTCGGTGTGCTGACCGTGTCGTTCTGGGCGTGGCTGCTCAGCTGATTACTTCTGCGCGCCCAAAACCTTGAAGCGCGAGTTGCGGCAGACTTCCTGGCTGGAGCGAAATTCGGTCGATAGGATCGTCTCATAGGGCATGCCGCGGTTGGCAACCATCAGCAGCTTTCCACCGCTGCGCAGTGCCATTGCTGACGTCTTGATCATGGCCTGGCCGAGGGCCGGTTCCGACGCCTGACCATTGGCATGGAACGGTGGGTTCATGATGATGAGGTCGTATTTTTCCTTCGGCGGCTCTGCCACCAGATCCTGCCAGAAGAAACGTGCCGTCAGACGCGGGCAATTTTCCAGCATATTGGTCTTGGCAAATTCCAGCGCGTTCCAGTCTGCCTCGAACAGATCGATTCGGGCCGTGCGCGAAGACTTCTCAGCCAGCATGACGGAGAGATAACCCCAGCCAGCGCCGAAATCGGCAGCGTTGCCATCGAAATCCGTCGGCAGGCGCGAAGCCAAAAGCTCGGAACCGCCATCGACGCGATCGTGCGAAAACATGCCCGGCATGGCCGTAAAGCGACCATCGATGGTCACAGTGCCCTGCTGGAGTTTGGAAACGGCTGCTGAGACATCGTCAGGACGTGTGAACCAGATGGCGACGCCGTGATACTTCGGTGTCGATTCCGCTTCGATGCCGAGCTTCGACAAGGTCTTGCGCAGCGTGACGATGCCGTCTTCCTTGGAACCGGCAGCGACAATCAGACCGCCAGCCTTGACGCGGGTCAGCGCCTCGGCAAGACGGTTTTCGTTTTCGCCACGGTGCTTGCCGCCGATGAGAAGTGCGACGTCATAATCTTCACCTGATATCTCCGGCGCGACCTCTGCGCCCTGCGCTTGCAGTGCACGGTAGAGCGGGCGCAGGTTCTGAACGGCTGTGATGGCAGCCTCGAACCCTTCCAGACGTGGCGCGCCTGCTTCAGCGCCCAAAAACAGAACGCGTTCGCCCGCTTTGGGGCTCGCCAGCATGTCTGCGGCAAAGGGATGAAACAGGGTTTTGACAGCGTCACGGCTCATGGGGTCGTTCCTAAGTTCAAATAGAAAAAAGGCGCGGGGAGAAATCCCGCGCCTCGATATCTGTTAGCGCCAGCTACCTTATTCGGCAGCTTCGCCTTCGCTCTTCTTTTCAGCAACGGCTTCCTTGCCGGTTGCCTGATCGACAACCTTCATGGAAAGGCGAACCTTGCCACGCTCATCGAAGCCCATCAGCTTGACCCAAACCTTGTCGCCTTCCTTGACGACGTCGGAGGTCTTGGCAACGCGATCGGATGCCAGCTGCGAGATGTGAACGAGGCCGTCGCGTGCGCCGAAGAAGTTGACGAATGCACCGAAGTCAGCGGTCTTGACGACCGTGCCTTCGTAGATCATGCCGACTTCAGGCTCTGCAACGATGGAGTGGATCCACTTGCGGGCCGCTTCGATTTCCTTGCCGGAAGAAGACGCGATCTTGACGGTACCATCGTCTTCGATGTTGATCTTCGCGCCAGTCTTTTCGACGATTTCGCGGATGACCTTGCCGCCGGAGCCGATGACTTCACGGATCTTGTCGACCGGAATGTTCATGACTTCGATGCGTGGAGCAAATTCGCCGAGCTGCGAACGTCCCTCGGTGATGGCGTTGGCCATTTCGCCGAGAATGTGCGTACGACCGCCCTTTGCCTGCTCCAGTGCGACCTTCATGATCTCTTCGGTGATACCGGCGATCTTGATGTCCATCTGCAGCGAGGTGATGCCGTCTGCCGTACCGGCAACCTTGAAGTCCATATCGCCGAGGTGATCTTCGTCACCCAGGATATCGGAGAGAACAGCGAAGCGTTCGCCTTCAAGGATGAGGCCCATGGCAATACCGGCCACTGGCTTTGCAAGCGGAACGCCTGCATCCATCAGAGCGAGCGATGTGCCGCAAACGGTCGCCATCGAGGACGAGCCGTTGGACTCGGTGATCTCGGAAACGACGCGCAGCGTGTAAGGGAACTGTTCGACCGATGGCAGCATCGGGCGGATTGCGCGCCATGCCAGCTTGCCGTGACCGATTTCGCGGCGGCCCGGGGAGCCCATACGGCCTGTTTCACCAACCGAGTAGGGAGGGAAGTTGTAATGCAGAAGGAAGCGTTCCTTGTACATGCCTGTTAGGCTGTCCACGTACTGCTCGTCTTCGCCGGTGCCGAGTGTGGCAACAACGATGGCCTGAGTTTCGCCGCGTGTGAACAGCGCCGAACCGTGGGTGCGTGGCAGCATGCCGACTTCAGACACGATCGGACGAACGGTGGACAGATCGCGACCGTCGATGCGGCTCTTGGTGTCCAGAATGTTCCAGCGAACGATTTTTGCCTGAATGTGCTTGAAGACAGCGCCGATCACTTCATTGGTGTACTTCGGCTCTGCACCTTCTGGGAAGAAGTGTGCCTTGACCTTGGCCTTGACGGCGTCAACCGCGTTGTAACGGGCAGCCTTTTCGGTGATCTTGTAGGCGTCGCGCAGTTCAGCTTCGGCAAGGCCGAGCATTTCCGTTTCGAGAGCGGAGAAATCTTCCGGCTCGAATTCGCGTGGTTCCTTGGCAGCAACTTCAGCCAGCTTGATGATGGCGTCGATGACCGGCTGGAAACCGCGATGACCGAACATCACAGCGCCGAGCATGATCTCTTCGTTGAGTTCCTTGGCTTCCGACTCGACCATCAGGACGGCGTCCTGCGTACCGGCAACGACCAGATCCAGAACCGACTCGTCCATCTCGTCGAGATGCGGGTTCAGAACATATTCGCCGTTGATGTAGCCGACGCGTGCGCCGCCGACGGGGCCCATGAATGGAACGCCCGACAGCGTCAGGGCAGCAGAGGCTGCAACCATCGACAAGACGTCAGGATCGTTTTCGAGGTCGTGCTGAATGACGGTAACGACAACCTGGGTGTCGTTCTTGTAGCCTTCAGGAAACAGCGGGCGGATCGGGCGGTCGATCAGGCGGGAAACCAGGGTTTCCTTTTCGGAAGGACGACCTTCGCGCTTGAAATAGCCACCGGGGATCTTGCCGGCTGCGTATGTCTTTTCCTGGTAGTTGACGGTCAGCGGGAAGAAGTCCTGACCGGGCTTTGGCGACTTTGCGGAAACGACGGTCGCGAGAACCATTGTTTCGCCGTAGGTTGCGATAACCGCACCATCGGCCTGACGGGCGACTTTGCCTGTCTCAAGTCTTAGAGGGCGGCCTGCCCACTCGATTTCGACGGAGTGTTGATTGAACATATCTTGTCCTCAAATGTAGCCACGGTCCTCTCAAAAAGCGGAGAACACGCGGGCTGCAACGTATCACGGGCAAGACAGCAGGGCGCTTTGGTCCATATTTCGTGTGAAACATGGCAACGCGTCGAAGCGTTGCAAAAGCATCCGGCAATCCTGCCCCATGACAGGTCATCGGTTATATCAGACGGCACCGGCCCATCCGGCCCATCTTCTGTTGGCGTCCTGAGGGACTGCCATTATCAGCATGCCAGCACAGGGCTGGAATAAAAACCGGCGGGAATTTCGTGATCGAAACCCGCCGGAAAAGTTTTTAGCGGCGAATGCCGAGTGCGCTGATCAGCTTGGTGTAACGGCTTTCGTCCTTCTTCTTGACGTAGTCGAGAAGCGAACGGCGGCTGGAAACCATGGTCAGAAGGCCACGACGGGAGTGGTTGTCCTTCTTGTGATCCTTGAAGTGGCCTGTCAGGTTGTTGATCCGTTCGGTCAAAATTGCGACCTGAACTTCCGGCGAACCGGTATCACCTTCCTTGATGGCGTATTCCTTGATGAGTTCGGCTTTGCGCTCTGCAGTAATCGACATCGGACGATCCTTTCTATTTAAGGAAAAACGGGACGCCAAGCACCGGGATGTCGTCCAGCACTGGCCATGTAGTAGCGCGGGCCAAGCCCAAGCTGCGCTGCCTATAAACCAAACGGCCCATAAAGGAAAGAGGCGATTGGTTTCGCCTCTTTGGGTCGCTCAGCCATCAACGTGGGTGTGTATGCTGTCGTTATCAGCCGAAAACGCGCTTCGGGCGGAACTCGCCTTCGGCAATTTCGCCGATGGCAATAAGCTTGCCGCGAGCGGTCGCATAGGCTTCCATCTCCTGTGTCGGCGCATCGCGCCCGCGCAGAAGAATGGGATTACCCATTTTGAGCCGATGGGCCTGGTCATCATTGATGATGAGATGCGGCAGCGACGAAAGCGCTTCCGACGTGTCGATCAAATAGGCGTCCAGCGCCGCCAACCGCTCGTCACGGTCTTCGATGGCTTCGAACTCGACAAGCTTTGCAAGCGGCACCATCGCGTCTTCGGCAAAGGGTGCGACCATGGAGCGGCGCAGCTCAGAGATAAAGCCATAGCAACCCAGATCGCGGCCCATGTCACGGGCAAGTGCACGCACATAGGTTCCCTTGCCGCACTCCACTTCGAAATGGGCGGTATCGGCATCGGGGCAGGCCAGCAGGGTGATCCGGTGTATCTCGACCTCACGGGCCGGAATTTCGACTTCCTCGCCACTGCGCGCCAGATCGTAGGCCCGCTCTCCGGCAATCTTGATCGCGGAAAACTGCGGCGGTATCTGGAGGATCGTGCCGGTATAGTTGGGCAGCAGATCGCGGATCGCCTGCTCATTCGGACGGTCGGCTGATGTGTTGAGCACATCACCTTCCATGTCGTCGGTGGTCCGCTCTTCGCCCCAGGTTACGGTGAACTCGTATATCTTACGGCCATCCATCACATAAGGCACGGTCTTCGTGGCATCTCCCAGCGCAATCGGCAACATACCGGAGGCCAAGGGATCAAGCGTGCCAGCATGACCGGCCTTCTGTGCGTTGAAGAGCCATTTGATTTTCGAAACGGCCTCGGTAGAGCCGAAATCGAACGGCTTGTCGAGGATAAGCCAGCCGGAAATCGGTCGGCCCTTGGGCTTACGGTGTTGTTGTTTGCGTGGTTTGGACATGCTTCAGTTCTGTTCGTCGTCTTTTTCGTTTGAAGGTCCCAGATCGCGCTGCACCTCCGGCGAACGCAGGAGCGCGTCGATCTTCTTGTAATTGTCGAAGCTGGTATCGTCGCGGAACCGGAGCTCCGGCACATATTTCAGCTGCCGCAAATGCGGGCCCAAGCGGCCACGCAGAAATTTGGCGTGGCGGTTCAGTGCCGTGATCGTATCGGTGTGGTCGTCAACGCCAATCGGCGTCACGTAAGCGGTCGCGATCTTGAGATCGGTCGACATGCGCACTTCCGAAATGGAAATCACCGTCTTTTCGATCAGATCGTCGCGAACTTCGCCGCGTTGCAGAATTTGGGTCACCGCAGCGCGAACCTGTTCGGCAACGCGCAGCATGCGTTGCGAGGGCGCGGATGATGATGCTTTTGCCATTTTATCTTAGCCTTAAACAAAGCGAGCGCCGGTTAAGCCGGCGCCCGACAGTGTATTCTCGTTGTGGCGAAACGCTTAGAGCGTTCTGGTGATGTGCTCTACGCGGAAGCACTCGATGGTGTCGCCTGCACGGATGTCCTCGTAGTTTTCGAACGCCATACCGCACTCCTGACCAACCGGCACTTCGCCGACTTCGTCCTTGAAGCGCTTGAGCGTCTTGAGCTTGCCTTCGTGGATGACGACATTGTCGCGCACCAGACGAACGCCTGCACCACGTTCCACCTTGCCTTCGACGACACGGCAACCGGCAACCTTGCCGACCTTCGTGATGTTGAAGACTTCCAGGATTTCGGCGTTGCCGAGGAAGGTTTCGCGGCGTTCCGGAGACAGAAGACCCGACATCGCTGCTTTCACGTCATCCACCAGATCGTAGATGATGTTGTAGTAGCGAATTTCGATACCGGCGCGTTCGGATGCGGTCCGTGCCTGAGCGTTGGCGCGTACGTTGAAGCCGATGATCGCAGCGTTGGAGGCCTCGGCAAGCGAGATATCCGACTCCGTGATCGCACCTGCACCAGAGTGGATGATGCGTGCGCGAACTTCGTCTGTTCCAAGCTTTTCAAGCGATGCGATGATCGCTTCGACAGAACCCTGCACGTCACCCTTGATGAGCAACGGGAAGTCCTTGCGGCCACTGGCCTGCAACTGCGTCATCATCTGTTCCAGCGAACCGCGCTGGCCAGTCTGACGGGCAACAGCCTTGTCACGTGTCAGGCGCTGACGGTACTCGGAAATTTCACGCGCACGGCTTTCGTTTTCGACGACCGCGAAGCGGTCACCGGCAGATGGTGTACCCGAAAGGCCGAGAACCTCGACTGGTGTAGCCGGACCGGCTTCCTTGACGTGTTCGCCCTTGTCGTTGACGAGTGCGCGCACACGGCCCCACTGGTCGCCGGCAACGATGATCTGGCCCGGACGCAACACGCCCTTCTGAACCAGAATAGTCGCCACGGAACCACGACCGCGATCGAGCTGAGCTTCGATAACCGTACCTTCCGCGGTGCGGTTGAGGTTTGCCTTCAGATCGAGAATTTCGGCCTGGAGCAGAACGGCTTCGAGAAGCTTGTCGAGGTTGAGCTTGTTCTTTGCGGACACTTCCACATCGAGAACTTCACCTCCCATGGATTCGACGAAGACTTCGTGCTGCAACAGCTGCTGGCGAACCTTTTCAGGGTTTGCCTCGTGCTTGTCGATCTTGTTGATTGCCACGATGATCGGCACACCAGCGGCTTTTGCGTGGTTGATCGATTCAATCGTCTGCGGCATCACGCTGTCATCGGCTGCGACCACCAGAATGGCGATGTCGGTTGCCTGCGCACCCCGAGCACGCATGGCCGTAAAGGCGGCATGGCCGGGGGTGTCGATGAAGGTGATCTTGTGACCGTTCTTCTCGACCTGATAGGCGCCGATATGCTGAGTGATACCGCCGGCTTCACCCGAAACAACGCTCGTCTGACGGATGGCGTCGAGCAGCGATGTCTTGCCGTGGTCGACGTGACCCATGATGGTAACGACCGGAGGACGCGAAACCAGTTCGCCGCCATCGTCGTCGGATACGTTGAAGATGCCTTCTTCGATGTCGGATTCGGATACGCGCTTGACGGTATGGCCGAATTCGCCAGCGATGATTTCGGCCAGATCGGCGTCGATGACGTCGCCCGGCTTCATCATCTGACCTTCCTTCATCAGGTACTTGATCACATCGACGGCCCGTTCGGACATACGCTGCGACAGTTCCTGAATGGTGATGGTCTCAGGCAGAATGACTTCACGCATGACCTTTTCGCGGGTTTCCTGCATCTGGCCACGACGGAATTTTTCCTGACGGCGGCGCATGGCGGAAAGCGAGCGACCGCGCGGGCTGCCGTCTTCTTCCAGATTGGACGTTACCGTCAACTTGCCACGACGACGCTCTTCTTCGGTCTTCAGGCGGGCCGCAGGCTTGGTCGGGGCAGGGGCCGCGACCTTGCCGCGAACCGGTACGCCACTGCGACGTGCACCACGATCGTCTTCTTCCTCGCCACCGGGGCGACGGCCACGGGGACCGGCATTGTCGATCGGTGTCGGAACGGCAGCCGGAACGGTGCGCAGCTGCGGACGTGAGTCCGGGCGGCCCGTGCTGGCAGGTGTTCTGGTCGCAACAGGCGCAGGTGCGGCTTCGGCAGGCGCTGCAACAGGAGCCGGTGCCGTCTTGGCAGCGAGGGCTTCTTCGGCTGCGCGGCGCGCAGCCTCTTCCTTCTCGGCCACTGCACGGGCTTCTTCTTCGATTTTTCGGCGTGCTTCGTCTTCGGCGCGCTGCTTGGCTTCTACGATGTCGCGAGCCTGAGCTTCTGCGAGAGCCCGACGGCGCGCATCCATTTCGCCAGCCGAAAGGTCATGCAGGACGGCGCCACGCGGGCGGTCCGGCTGACGCGCAGGCTGCGAAGATGGCGCAGAGCGGTTCTGATTGTTGTTATTGTTCTGGTTGCCAGACTGATAGGGCCGCTGCGCCTGAGGCTGCTGCGGGCGCTGAGCTGCGGCAGGCGCTGTAGGCCGTGCTGGCTGTGGTGCTGCTGTCACTGTCGGCGTGATGGGCTTTTCGTCTTCGGGACGCAATGGGCGGCGTTTGCGTGTCTCCACGACAACCGCGTTGGTGCGACCACGACCCATATCCTGACGCACAGTTCCCGTAGACGCTCCACTCGGCTTCAGAGTAAGGGTCTTCTTGGGTTGTGCGTTGAGTGTCTTGTCGTCGTTGTTATCGGTCATTCCGTTCCCGTTCCTTCGGACGAGAGCCGGATGACATTCATCAGGCCCTGTCTTTAACTAGCTGCATCCGAACGCGGTGGCGGATAAAGTCCGATGACCGCGTCATTGTATTGTCCGGGCAGCGTCTAAATCCGCCTGAGGTTTATCGCCATTGCGATATCGCTCGAGCATCTTTGCGCGCTTCACTACACCCTCACCCGCCTGCCCTGCAAGCGCGCAGGCATGGATAAAAGCATTCTGGCCCATCAGTTCGTCCATTTCCTGCTCGCTGAAGAGCCGAAAGGACGGTATTTCTGTCTCGGCGCCTGAGCCGAGGGTCCAGGCCTTGCGGGCCTGGTTGATCTTTCTCACGCCATCCGGCGCGGCATCCGTTGCGTGGAACACCGCAAGGGCATGTCCCGAACGCACGGACGCATCCACTTTCGTGGCGCCGCTGATGAACTGACCCGCCTTGCGCGCCATGTTCATCATTCCGGTCAGCTGCTGCGCCATCAGCCGGTCCATCATCTCAAGGAGTTCAGGTCCGGTTTTGACATCCGTCTTCAAGGCGCGCGCGAAAAGCTTCTTCGCAATGGCCTTCTCGATCAGGGCGCGCTCGGGAGTGACCCAGCATCCGCGCCCTGGCAATTGGCGTTTCAGGTCCGGAACAACGCTTTTGTCCGGGCCTGCGACAAAACGGACCAACTCATCGGGTGTTCCACTCTGCCGCGTTACAATGCACATCCGCTCGCTGCCTGTACCTTCGACCAGCTCGTCATCGAGCAGGTCGTCAGGCTCATGCGCTTGCGAAATCATTCCTGATCGGCGGTATCCGCCTCCTCGGTAGCAACCTCTTCCTGCTTAGCAGCAAGATCTTCAGCGGTGATCCAGCCAGCCAGAAGACGGGCCTGAACGATCATGTTCTCGGCTTCGACGCGCGACACGTCGAGCTTGGAGAAGGTACCTTCGAACTTCTTGGTCTCGCCGTCCTTGCGTTCGCTCCAACCGACCAGATCGTCAGCGGCGCAGCCTGCGAAGTCTTCGATGTTCTTCACACCTTCTTCGCCCAGTGCCACCAGCATCTGCGATGTCAGGCCGTCTATCTGGCGCAGTTCGTCGGACACGCCGAGCTCCTTGCGCTTGGCATCCATTTCCGTCTCGATACGCTCGATATATTCTTTCGCGCGTGTCTGGATTTCGACAGCCGTATCTTCATCGAAACCGTCGATGGACGAGATTTCGCTCAGGTCCACGTAAGCCAGTTCCTCGACCTGTGCGAAGCCTTCGGATGCCAGAACCTGGCCGACCATTTCGTCCACATCCAGCGCTTCCATGAAGATGCCGGTGCGTTCGTTGAATTCCTTCTGACGGCGCTCGGACTCTTCGGCTTCCGTCATGATGTCGATGTCCCAGCCGGTCAGCTGCGATGCCAGGCGCACGTTCTGGCCGCGACGACCGATGGCCAGCGACAGCTGCTCATCCGGCACGACGACTTCAATGCGCTCTGCCTCTTCGTCGAGAACGACCTTGGAAACTTCAGCGGGCTGAAGGGCGTTGACGATGAAGGATGCCGGGTCCTGAGACCATGGAATGATGTCGATCTTTTCGCCCTGAAGCTCACCAACAACGGCCTGAACGCGCGAACCGCGCATACCCACGCAAGCGCCGACCGGATCGATCGAGCTATCGTTGGAGATGACGGCGATCTTGGCACGCGAACCGGGGTCACGGGCAACCGACTTGATCTGGATGATGCCGTCGTAGATTTCAGGCACTTCCATGGTGAAGAGCTTGACCATGAACTGCGGATGCGTGCGCGACAGGAAAATCTGCGGGCCGCGCTGTTCGCGGCGCACGTCGTAGACGAAGGCACGAACGCGGTCGCCGTAACGCAGGTTTTCGCGAGGAATCATCTCGTCACGACGGATAATGCCTTCGCCACGACCGAGATCGACGATGACGTTGCCATACTCGACGCGCTTGACGGTACCGTTGATGATTTCGCCGATACGATCCTTGAACTCGTCATACTGGCGATCACGCTCGGCTTCACGAACCTTCTGGACGATGACCTGCTTGGCGGACTGGGCAGCGATACGGCCGAAATCCATCGGCGGCAGCGGATCGGCAATGTAGTCGCCGATCTTGGCATCGACGTTACGGTCGCGTGCCAGTTCCAACGGAATCTGCGTGCCGTAGTCTTCGGCCTTTTCGACCACTTCGAGCAGACGCTGCAAGCGGATTTCGCCGGTCTTGGAGTTGATGTCGGCGCGAATGTTGGTCTCGGAACCGTAACGCGAGCGGGCAGCCTTCTGGATAGCATCAGCCATTGCGGCCAGCACGATTTCGCGGTCGATGACCTTTTCGCGCGCCACAGCATCGGCGATCTGCAGAAGCTCAAGCCTATTAGCACTGACTGCCATTTTTATGTCTCCGTAAGTCGTTTTGCCCGCGTTGTCAGGGCTTACTTTGGAATTAGTCTTCGTCTGCTTCTTCGTTCTGATTGGCAGCCGCGGCCTTGGCCTGCTTGTCCGCCTTCAGTGCGTCGCGAATAAGATCGTCCGTCAGGACCAACTTCGCGTCGGAAAGTGTGTTGAACGGGATCATCACCACGGGCTCTTCGCCATAGGCAATCTGGTCGCGCTCCAGTCTGAAACCGTCCGCTTCGACGCTGGCGATCTTGCCGCGAAAGCGCTTGCGGTTGTCGACCAGGATCGATGTTTCGACCTTGACGATATGGCCCTGCCAGCGAACGAAGTCGGTCTTGCGCACCATCGGCCGGTCGATGCCGGGCGACGACACTTCGAGATGATACGCCTTTTCGACGGGGTCTTCCACATCAAGAACCGGTGAAATCGCCATGGAAACGGCTTCACAGTCCTGCACGGTCATGGTTCCGTCTTCGCGCTCGGCCATGATCTGCAGGGTCGAGCCGTTCTGGCTGGAAAGCCGGACGCGCACCAGAAGAAAGCCCATGCCTGTCAGCACCGGCTCGATGATTTCGGCGATGCGCTGGTCGATGCCTGTTTCGGTTATCAGTCTTGGTTCGGCGTCTGCCATTCTGGCCTTCCGGTCTTTCTCTGCGCCGGAGGCTAGCTCCGGTTTTTAGGGCGCCTAACGAAAAAGAGCGGAGCCTTGCGGCCCCACTCTTCATCAGACGATCAAGAATTTGAAGGTCCGTATAAACCCAAATCGTCGATATTGCAAGGATGAGGCGCAAAAGCAGCGAAATTGGCTTTCGTCACAATTTTACCTTGGCACGCGCCGAAACAGTGGCATCCTCTCAAACGGCGTCTATAGTGTGACCCGGATGACCAGCAATTGCATCAATTGGACTGCCCGTGCCCGATAGAAAATCTCCCCTTACGCCACTCAAGCATCAAACCTACCGCACAATCTGGTTTGCGAGCATTGCCTCGAACTTCGGTGGGCTTATTCAGGCGGTGGGCGCTGCCTGGATGATGACGGCGCTGTCCTCGTCGGAAAACATGATCGCGCTGGTGCAGGCATCGACCTCGCTGCCCATCATGCTGTTTTCGCTGGTATCAGGTGCATTGGCCGACAGTTTCGACCGCCGCCGCATCATGATTTCGGCGCAGCTTCTGATGCTTGCCGCCTCTATCATGCTGACGGTGTTCGCCTGGTTTGGATGGCTGTCACCGTGGCTGCTCCTGTTCTTCACATTCATGATCGGCTGCGGTACGGCGCTTAACAATCCCTCATGGCAGGCGTCCGTTGGCGAGATGGTGCCGCGCGAAGATCTTCCGGCAGCGGTGACGCTCAACAGTGTCGGCTTCAACATCACCCGCAGCGTCGGCCCGGCCATCGGTGGTGTGGTGGTGGCGATTGCAGGTGCGGCAGCGGCGTTTCTCGTCAACACCTTCAGCTATTTTGCGCTGATCTATGCTTTGGTGAAATGGCAACCGCCCAAAAGCACCTCCACGCTGCCACGCGAGCATCTCTTCGCCGCCATCTCCGCTGGCATGCGCTATGTCGCCATGTCGCCGAATATCGGCAAGGTTCTGGTGCGCGGTTTCCTGTTCGGCCTTTCCGCCAGCGCTATTCTGGCGCTGATGCCGCTGGTCGCGCGCGATCTGGTGCAGGGCGGGCCTCTGACCTACGGTATCATGCTGGGCGCCTTTGGTGTCGGCGCAATCGGCGGTGCTCTGGTCAGCGCACGCCTGCGCGAAATGGTCAGCAGCGAATGGATCGTGCGCGTCGCCTTTCTCGGCTTTGCCCTGAGCTCCGCCGTTACCGCCGTCAGCACGAGTGCCATCCTGACTGCGCTGGTTCTGACGATTTCCGGCGCAAGCTGGGTTCTCGCACTGTCGCTATTCAACACCATCGTGCAATTGTCCACGCCGCGCTGGGTCGTGGGCCGCGCGCTCTCGCTCTACCAGACGCTGACCTTCGGCGGTATTGCCGTGGGCAGTTGGCTGTGGGGTTCGCTTGCCGAAAATTACGGCCTGACCTATTCACTGCTCTGTTCGTGCCTGCTGATGCTGCTGGGTGTTCTGGTCGGCTTCAAGCTGGCAATGCCAGCCTTCGCGTCGCTCAATCTCGATCCGCTCAACCGTTTCGTCGAACCGAACCTGCGCCTTGACGTCAAACCGCGAAGCGGGCCGATTGCCATTCTCGTCGATTACGAGATCGATGATGCCGACCTGCCGGAATTCATGTCGATCATGGCAGAGAGACGACGCATCCGTCTGCGCGACGGCGCCCAGAACTGGACGTTGATGCGCGATCTGGAGAACCCGGATATCTGGACGGAAATCTACCATGTGCCGACATGGGTGGAATATGTGCGCCACAACCACCGACGGACGCAGGCCGATGCCGAGAGTTGGGACAGTATTCTGGCGCTCCACCGCGGCAGTACACGTCCCCGCGTGCATCGTATGATCGAACGTCAGGCCATACCGCCGCAGGATGATATCTTCCACAAAGCCCACATCGACCCGCACTGAAGGCAGCATGACCGGGACACGTGGACGATCGGTCTTCGCTAAAATATCCGACCCTCGGGAACTTTTTTGACCGTGGCAGCTTCATGCGTCTCATATGGTCAGGGGAAAGTCATGAGAGCCTTCGAAAGTCCGCGCCTGAGAGGCAACCCTGCGCTATGGCTTGCTTCCCGTTGCGCCAAGGCTTCCACCAGATATCGCCTGTGAAACCAGCGCTTTTTTTAGAACGACAACATTTATCAAAGACTTTTAGGCATGACGGGGCAGACAATTGTATAAGGAAACAAGCGGCATAGGCCCAATTCTGGATAAGCTATTCGAGCAGGCGCCGACGTTCATCGCCCTTCTTCACGGCCCGGATCACCGCTTCGAGCTTGCCAATCGCAGCTATATGACATTGGTGGGTCGGGACGATCTCGTGGGCCGGACCGTTGCGGAAGCCTTGCCGGATGCCGTCTCGCAGGGTTTCCTGAACATTCTCGACGACGTCTATCGAACGGGCTCAACTTATTCTGCTCCCGGCGCACTCTACGCGGTTCAGCCGGAAATCGATGGCCCCGTCACAGAGCGCTACCTCGACTTCATCTACCAGCCCATATTGGGAACGGATGGAAAGGTGGAGGCGATCTTCGTCGAGGGGTCCGATGTCACCGAGCGGACGTTGGCTGAGCGGAAACGTCGCGAGAGCGAAGAACTCTACAAAGGTTTGTTCGACGCGATAGACGAGGGCTTTTGCGTCATCGAGTTCTTCGATGGGCCACACGGTCCAAACAGCGACTACATCCACATACAAGCCAATGACGCCTACGCCCGACACGCTGGTATTCCCAACGTCGTTGGGCAAAAATTGCGTGAGATGGTTGGGGATGAGGCGGATGCCTGGGTCGCCCGTTACGGCGAAGTTCTACGGACCGGCAAGCCGATCAGGTTTCAACAGGAACTGGTTGCGACAGGCCGCTATCTGGAGCTAGCGGCTGTGCGCATCGAGCCGGAAAGCAAGCGGCAGGTCGCGGTCATGTTTCAGGACATCACCGCCAGACGCCGAGCCGAAATTGCTTTGGCAAAACTCAATGCCACGCTGGAACAACAGGTTGAGGAGCGCACAGCCGAACTGATGGTCGTGGAAGAGGCTCTGCGCCACAGCCAGAAAATGGAGGCCGTGGGGCAACTGACCGGTGGCCTTGCACATGACTTCAACAACATCCTTGCTGGTATCAGCGGCAGTCTGGAGATGATGAGCACGCGCCTGGCGCAAGGCCGTGTCGGTGATATCGAGCGCTATATCAACGGTGCGGTGGGCGCAACCAAGCGTGCTGCGGCCCTAACGCAACGGCTTCTCGCCTTCTCACGGCGACAGACGCTCGATCCCAAGCCGCTCAACGTCAACACCCTCGTGGACGGTATGCTCGATCTCATCACCCGAAGCGTCGGCCCCGCCATAAAGGTGGAAACGGTGGGTGCGGCGGGACTGTGGGCAACCAGTGTGGATGCCGGTCAGCTCGAAAATGCTCTTTTGAACCTCTGCATCAATGCGCGGGATGCCATGCCCGGCGGCGGTAACTTGACGATTGAGACCGGCAATCGCTGGATCGATGACAGGGCGGCGCGGATGCGCGGGCTCGAGCCGGGGCAATATGTTTCGCTCTGTGTATCCGATACGGGAACCGGCATGAGCCAGGAAATCATCGACCGGGCATTCGATCCTTTCTACACGACCAAACCGATCGGGCAGGGCACCGGCCTTGGTCTCTCCATGGTGTATGGATTTGCAGGCCAGTCGGGTGGTGCGGCGCGGATTTATTCCGAAGTCGGGAAAGGCACGATGATATGCCTTTATTTGCCCAGACACGCCGGTGACATCGAAACCACTGAGGCCGAGCCGCTTGGCGTGACGGATGCGCTGCGTGCCGATGGCGGAGAAACCATCCTCGTCGTCGATGACGAGCCATTGGTGCGCATGCTCGCCGTCGAGGAGCTTCAGGATTTGGGTTATTCGGTCATCGAGGCCGAAGATGGCGCGTCGGCCTTGCGCATATTGAACTCGGCGCGCGACATCAGCCTTCTCATTACCGATGTCGGGTTACCCGGCGGAATGAACGGGCGACAGCTGGCCGACGCAGCCCGCGTCAACCGACCCGGGCTGGAGGTGCTGTTCATCACCGGCTACGCCGAAAACGCAGTCCTCAATCACGGGCATCTCGATCATGGCATGCATGTCATGACCAAGCCGTTTCAGCTTGATGTGTTCGCGCAACGGGTCAAAGCCCTCGCTGGCCCCCGGCAATAAACCTGCGCTTAGCTGCGCAGAGCCTCTACGGTGGACTGACGATAGGCAAGCCATGCAGGCAATATTGCCAGAACCGCTGCGACGCCAAGCAGCAGCCCTGCCTGAGTGAGGTCGGCGCGAGCAAATTCGACCGGCATCGCCACGCCGCTCTGGGCAACAAGCATGCCTGTAATCGTTTTGGCGGCGGCAAAGCCGATGCCGAAGCCTAGGATAATGCCGGTCGCGAACAGCGTGAACAGTTCCGTCCATACGATCAGCGATATGGAGGAGCGTGGCGCTCCAAACGCGCGCAGAGCCCCGATCTGCTTTCGCCTCTGCACGATATGCGTCAGGGTGACGAGAATGAGCGATGCCGCGACCAGCAATTGCGCGCCGATTGCCACGATCGATAGCACCTGACGCGCATCCCCCAACGTCGCGTAGAGTTTCGTCAGCACTTCGCCGGGGAAAACGGCAAGTGTGTTGCCCTGACGGTACTGCTGTCTGAGCTTGTAGGCATCTGCAATGGATTTGGGCTTCACCAGAATGGCAGGAACACCGGGCGTATCGGCATCGAAAACCTCGTTCAGCGCATCGTGGTCGTGCCCTTCGTGACCCTCTTCGTGGGCCTCGGCACCATGCTCGTGTGCATGATCATGATCGCCCATGCCATGGATGTGCCATACGGAACTGATGGGGACGAGGATCGCCCTGTCCCACGGCGTGCCCGTGGGTTTCAGTTTGCCCTGAACATGGTAGACGATTTCAGTATGCGTATGGCCACCTTCTTGCGCACTGCCATGCATAGGCTTGATTTCAGCACCCAGTGGCAAATCCACCGCAGAGCCGATGACGGCATCTTCGCCATCTGCAAAACTCTGGCCTTCCACAAAGCCGCCGGAGGTGTTTTTGATCAAGGCGGTCGTGGTTCCCACAATAGGATAGCCGGCAAAGGAATCGCCAAAGCCGACCGGCCCGGCCCACGCGACGCGGGGATCTGCCGACAGCGCGGCCAGCGTTTGACCGCTGACGAGTGGCAGTGGCGCAGCCTGAAGGAAAACGGACGACAGAACGAGCTGGGTTTCGCTACCTGCCGCACCGATGACGAGATCGAACTTATCGGCAGCGCGCGCCGAGCCCAGCCGCAGCGCCCGTTCCTGTAAGGTGACGGTCGCGCCCAGTCCAGTTGCCATCGCAACCAGAATGACGACGATGAGTGATCCTGCCCATAGACGCTTGAGGTCTGAAACTATAAAACGCAACATATCAGGGTTTCCCGGCGGTGTCGGTGACAACACGCCCATTGGCGAGCTCCAGACGACGGTCCAGCCGTTCCGCTAGACGCCGGTCGTGGGTGATGACGATCAGGGTCGAGCCCTCTGCCTGGGCAAGATCGACCAGCAATCCACCGATGGCCTCGCCATTCTCAGGGTCCAGGCTTGCGGTCGGTTCGTCGGCAACGATGACACCCGGCTTTCGCAGCAGCGCACGGGAAATGGCCACGCGCTGCATTTCACCGCGCGACATGGTGTCGATCTTCTGGTCGGAGCGCGACAATCCGGTCTTTTCGAGCAGCGCTGCTGCGCGTTCACCTAGTTCTTTCGACATGCTGCGGGCCAGACGCACAGGCAAAAGCACGTTCTCTAACGCGGACAGGCCAGACAGAAGGTGGAAGTCCTGCATCACGAGCCCGACGTTTTCGCCACGCCAGCGGTCTCGTCTGGTCTCGGTCAGGTCGCCGATGCTTTGCTCGCCCCATGTGACGCTGCCCTGACGTACCCGTTCCAACCCCGTGATGACGTTGACGAACGTGCTTTTGCCCGAGCCGGACGCACCTGTGATCGACAGTTTTTCGCCCGCCGAAACCACGAGATTTTCAATGGACAGAACGGGTGCTGCGAGCCCCGGATAGGATACGGACAAGCCGGATATTGTTAGTGGCAGCATGATCACGAAACCCTGTACTGAGCGTCGCGGATACGCACGAGACTGACGAAGCCCGTTTCTGGGTCCGTCCATGATCCGCGCTCCAGCATGCCCGTCACTTCGATCGTGGTGCTGGGCTGCACGAAGGTCTGTTTCTCGGAGAGGTAGACGACGACGATGTTATCGGGCCAGTCGGAATCCGATGAGCAGAATGGGCACAGCGCCATGGGAATTTCGGTCAAAACAAAAAAGGCCGCTTCGGCCTTCAACGGCGGCGCCATGAAACCCTTCATGCGGATTTCCTTGCCGGTCAAGGCCTTGAGCTTTTCGGAAAACTCAAGTCCCAGCACGCCGATCTTGCCGTACATTTCATCGAAGGTGAGGGGAGATGGCGCAGCAGCGGCCTGCTTCGTGCCGAGTGCAAAGGCTGCCAAACCGGCGAGTTGAAACGACTGCCTGCGTGTGAAAATGGCTTTGTAAGGCGCCATGGCGGTCTCCGATGAATAGGTCTGTAACAGGGCGACCCGGCCTGTATGATGCAGACCGGGTCGCTTTATCTGGCTAAGCCGTTTTTTACTGCGTCTGCTTTGTGCCAAGCGCGAAGGTATCGGCCAACACGCGGTAAACATCGCTCTGTTCCATGTAGCCTTTGAACTCTTCCGAGCCGGGGCCGGTGGACTGAAGCACGATGTCGTCGACTGCGTGAACGCCGCTGTCGCCGTCCTTGGGAATGTTACCCTGTACGAAGACGGCGCCGGGAACGTTCTTGTAGGCTTCGTTGGCGATATATTCCTTCTTCTCGTTCTGGATTGCCGGAACGAAAGGACCATCCATCTTCGGACGGAATGTTTCGTAATGGTCAGGGCCATTATTGGCGTTCAGGAACAGGCGGCGGGTCACATCGATCCGGTCTGGGTAACCGTCACCGTCCTTGTCTTCGTAGTTCGGGAAGCCTGCTTCGGCATAGGTGCCGACCTTGGCGCGCATTTCATCGCCCGGCTTTTCGTCATCGACGGTGCCGATGATGGAAACGCCATGCGTATGGTCACCGGTAACGACGATCAGCGTATCAGGGTTCTTGGCAGCGAATTCGCGGGCGACGCCAACGGCCTTGTCGAATTCGATGGTTTCGACAACGGCGCGATCCCAATCCAGCGGGTGGGACATCTTGTCGATGTTGGCAGCTTCAACCATCAGGAAGAAGCCGTCTTGATTTTTCGAAAGCTCACCCAGAGCGGCCTTGGTCATATCGACCAGACCTGGCTGGTTCGGAAACTTGTCGACGGTGCCCTTCTTGAGGAAGTTGCGGTCGAGAAGCGTGTCCATGTTGCCGGTGTGGAAGAGGCCGAGAAGCTTGCCGGTGTTGGAACCCTCTGCCTTTTCAAGCTCGCTCTTGTCGGTGGCAAGCGTGTAGCCTGCGTCCTTGAAGAGCTTGATGTAATCCTTGTCGTCCTTGCGCTTGGAGCCGGGGATGTCCTTGCTGAGGAAATAGGCCGAGCCGCCGCCCAGGACGACATCTGGCTTTACGTCGAACATCATGCCGGTGATTTCGGCCTTGTCGGCACGCTTGCGGGTATGGGAGACGATGGCCGCAGGCGTTGCATCCTGCAATTCGGATGTCGTCACGATACCGATGGACTTCTTGGTCTGGCGGCGCAGCGCCTCACCCATTGTCTCGACCTTTGGATCGTCAAGGCTTGCAGGCGTGCGGTCGCCATAAACGCCAAGCGCGTTTACAGGCGCCTTGTGGCCGGTCATGTAGGCCGACATGGTGTTGGCGCTATCGGTTGCGACAGCTTCTGTCGACGATGTGCCGATGAAGGCCATGCGGTCCATGTCGTCCATGTTGAGGCGACCGTTCGCCTTGCCTTCGGTCATGCCCTTGGACATGATGCGGGCGGCGGTGCGGTGCGCAACCGACAGGCCATCGCCCAGCAGGAAGATGATGTTTTTGGCCTTTGGCGTTTCAGGGGTGCCATAAACCGTCCAAGTGACGTTTTTGGTTTCGGAACCTGCAGAAACCTCGATCTTGTAGTCACCCGCCTTGGCGATCTTGAGACCGCGCAAGCTGACGGCGGAGCCAAGAACCTTGTCTTCCTTGCCTTTTTCTTCAGCTGTGAAGGTCACGTCCGAGCCGAAGACGGTCTTGTAGTCCTGGCCGTTGACGGTGATCTTGACGTCTTCAGCCTTTACAACGTTCTTGAATTCGACTTTGAAGTCGAAGGGAGAACCGACCAGAATCGTTGCACGATCAAGCGGATAGACGGTTGCTGCCTGTGCAGCGCCGGCAAGCACGGTGGTCGCGACGAATGCAGCGATAATTTTGCGCATGATAACCTCGAAGGAGTTATGTTTTATGAAAAAGCTCCCCGCCTATAGGCACCGCGCATGACACTGAAATGACGATCGGCGCGAATCCAACGGGTGCTTCGCAACCCCGCGTTTTTTCATTCCTGCCGCGTTGAAAGGCGCTCAGGGTGCGTCATCTGTTTTATGCAAGCTTTATTTCTTCATTTTTTGGTGCAATCGACGCGTCTATCCGCCTTGCAGCGGGAAAAATCGCTCCTTATATACCCCCCAGACAGCAGCAAGTTTGCTGCACAAACCGGAAGACCATCCAAGTCAAGGAGTTGTCAGTGGAATGCCTCCCGGGGTTCCGACAACTCGCTTCAAGGAGAGAAGAACATGGCAAAAGTAATCGGTATCGACCTTGGCACGACCAATTCCTGCGTTGCAGTGATGGACGGCAAGGACACCAAAGTTATTGAAAACGCGGAAGGTGCACGCACGACCCCTTCCATGGTTGCATTCAGCGACGATGGCGAGCGTCTGGTCGGCCAGCCTGCAAAGCGTCAGGCCGTCACCAATCCGACCAACACATTGTTTGCCGTCAAGCGCCTGATCGGTCGCCGTTACGAAGACCCGACTGTCGAAAAGGACAAGGGCCTCGTTCCGTTCGAGATCGTCAAGGGCGACAATGGCGACGCATGGGTTCAGGCACAGGGCAAGGGATATTCCCCTTCGCAGATTTCCGCGATGATCCTTCAGAAGATGAAGGAAACCGCTGAATCCTACCTCGGTGAAAAGGTCGAAAAGGCCGTCATCACCGTTCCAGCCTACTTCAACGACGCACAGCGCCAGGCAACCAAGGATGCAGGCCGCATCGCTGGTCTCGAAGTTCTGCGCATCATCAACGAGCCGACGGCTGCGGCCTTGGCTTACGGCCTCGACAAGAAGGAAGGCAAGACGATTGCCGTGTACGACTTGGGTGGCGGTACCTTCGATATTTCCGTTCTGGAAATCGGCGATGGCGTTTTCGAAGTAAAATCCACCAACGGCGATACCTTCCTCGGTGGTGAAGACTTCGACATGCGTCTGGTCGAATATCTGGCCGGTGAGTTCAAGAAGGACCAGGGCATCGACCTCAAGGGCGACAAGCTTGCGCTTCAGCGCCTGAAGGAAGCTGCCGAAAAGGCAAAGATCGAACTGTCGTCTTCGCAGCAGACCGAAATCAACCTGCCCTTCATCACGGCAGATGCGACCGGTCCGAAGCACCTGACGCTGAAGCTGACCCGCGCCAAGTTCGAAAGCCTGGTGGACGATCTGGTTCAGCGCACCGTTGCACCGTGCAAGGCCGCGCTCAAGGATGCTGGCCTGACGGCAGCCGAAATCGAAGAAGTCGTTCTCGTTGGCGGCATGAGCCGCATGCCGAAAGTACAGGAAATCGTCAAGCAGCTGTTTGGCAAGGAGCCACATAAGGGTGTGAACCCGGACGAAGTGGTTGCCATGGGCGCCGCCATTCAGGCCGGCGTTCTGCAGGGTGACGTCAAGGACGTGCTGCTTCTCGACGTGACGCCTCTGTCGCTCGGTATCGAAACTCTGGGTGGTGTCTTCACACGTCTGATCGACCGTAACACGACGATCCCGACCAAGAAGAGCCAGACCTTCTCGACCGCCGAAGACAGCCAGTCTGCCGTGACGATCCGCGTCAGCCAGGGTGAGCGCGAAATGGCTGCCGACAACAAGTCGCTCGGTCAGTTCGACCTCGTTGGCCTGCCGCCAGCACCACGCGGCGTTCCGCAGATCGAAGTGACCTTCGATATCGACGCCAACGGCATCGTGCAGGTTTCGGCCAAGGACAAGGGTACCGGCAAGGAGCAGCAGATCCGCATCCAGGCCTCTGGTGGTCTGTCCGATGCGGACATCGAAAAGATGGTGAAGGACGCCGAAGCCAACGCTGAAACCGACAAGAAGCGTCGTGCGGGTGTGGAAGCCAAGAACCAGGCCGAAAGCCTCATCCACTCCACCGAGAAGTCGGTGGCGGAGTATGGCGACAAGGTTTCCGAGACGGACCGCAAGGCCATCGAAGACGCCATCGCTGCGCTGAAGACCTCGGTTGAAGCATCCGAGCCGGATGCCGATGACATCCAGGCGAAGACCCAGACGCTCATGGAAGTGTCCATGAAGCTGGGTCAGGCTATCTACGAAGCACAGCAGGCTGAAGGCGGCGAAGGTGCTGCCGAAGGTCACAAGGACGACGTGGTCGATGCGGACTACGAGGAAATCAAGGACGACAAGAAGTCCGCATAAACGTGGCTTTTGAACTCCAATTGATGCTTGACTGAAATCCGGCTGCCTCGTGCAGCCGGAAATCCATTTCCGGGGCTTGTTAATTAATGGCGAAAGCAGACTTTTACGAAACACTTGGCGTTGGCAAAGCTGCCGACGAAAAAGAGCTGAAAAGCGCCTTCCGCAAACTCGCGATGAAGTACCATCCGGACAAGAATCCGGGTGATGCCGAATCCGAGAAGAAGTTCAAGGAAATCAACGAAGCCTATGAAACGTTGAAGGACCCGCAGAAGCGGGCAGCCTACGACCGCTTCGGCCATGCGGCTTTCGAACAAGGCGGCATGGGCAATGCAGGCGGCGGCTTCGGCGGCGGTGCGAGCGGTGGCTTTTCCGACATCTTCGAAGACATCTTCGGCGAGATGATGGGTGGCGGACGTGCGCGTCGCTCCAGCGGCGGACGCGAACGCGGTGCCGATCTGCGCTACAACATGGAGATATCGCTGGAAGAGGCCTTTGCAGGCAAGACCGCGCAAATTCGCGTTCCGACCTCGATTACCTGCGATGTCTGTACCGGTTCCGGCGCAAAGCCCGGCACACAGCCCAAGACCTGCGGAACCTGCCAGGGCTCCGGTCGCGTGCGCGCAGCACAAGGGTTCTTCTCGGTGGAACGCACCTGCCCAACCTGTCACGGTCGCGGCCAGACGATCACCGATCCTTGCGTGAAGTGCCATGGTCAGGGCCGTGTGACGGAAGAGCGGTCGCTGTCGGTCAATATTCCAGCCGGTATCGAAGACGGTACGCGCATTCGTCTGCAAGGCGAAGGCGAGGCAGGCATGCGCGGTGGCCCCTCGGGCGATCTCTACATCTTCCTGTCGGTACGACCTCACGAGTTCTTCCAGCGTGACGGTGCCGATCTCTATTGCGCTGTACCTATCTCGATGACGACGGCTGCACTTGGCGGCACCTTCGATGTGACAACGCTGGATGGCACGAAGTCGCGCGTGACGGTGCCTGAGGGCACGCAGGCGGGCAAGCAGTTCCGTCTGAAGGGTAAGGGGATGCCGGTTCTGCGCTCTGCGCAGCAGGGTGATCTCTATATCCAGATACAGATCGAAACACCGCAAAAGCTGACCAAGCGTCAGCGGGAACTGTTGCAGGAATTCCACGAACTGTCGTCCAAGGACAACAACCCTGAATCCACTGGCTTCTTTGCCCGGATGAAGGAATTCTTCGACGGCTGATGCTATCGCTTGATATCCACGTCAAAGCCGCGCTTCGAAAAGAATGCGCGGCTTTTCTATGCCATAGCCCGCAACGTGCTGGTAGCAAGAATGGCAGCAAAGACGAAGAGGCAGGTTGCCGCGATGCGCTGGATGGCCTCTGGCTTCAGCGCAACCGTCTTGCTTCTCGATACTTGGTGACCGATGGCGATCCAGCCGGATGCGGCAAAGACAACCAATCCCGTGAACAGGGCAAGCCATGGAATCAGCTGAGTGATAGCACCATGCGGCATGATGACGATGGCAATGATCAGGGCTTTGGGGTTGAGCATGGTGGTGACCAGAATATCCGTCGCGGTAACCTCTTTAACCCCTACCTCGACCGAGGTCTTGAACCACAGCCGGTAGCTCAAAAATAGCACCCAGAGGCAGGCGCAGATTTTGGCTGCAAGCAGCAATTGCGGCTGTTGTGCAAGAAACGGTGCGGCCAGAACAGCAACGGGAATGATGACGAGGAGATATCCGACGATCTCGCTGAGGATCAGCGGCAGAGCGCGAAGGACGCCGCGGGAATATCCCGCCAGCGCCATCAGCGTGTTGGTCGGCCCAGGCGTCAGCAAAAGAAGCAGAATGGCACCGGTGAATTCCAGAAATGTCGACATGCGCAGGCTCCATCATAGAGCTGGACCATAGCTGATCTCACCGCAAGTGGTTTGATTTCGGTCAATTTCGCCAGGCCAGATCAGCCCGCAAACCCGCCTTCTTCCAGAAAGCGTTTTTCATCCGCCGTGCTTTCGCGCAGAAGAATGTCGTTGCGATGCGGGAAGCGACCGAAGCGTTCAATGATGTCGCGATGCTCGATGGCAAAAGGCAGATAACGCTCGCCCAGGGGTTCGCACAGCTTGCAGCATAAATTCTGGTCTTCGAGGTCTTCCGAGTGCATCAAAGGAAGATAGAGGAAGATAGGAAGCTCTGGATCGATTGTCTTGTCGCGGCCGCGCCGCAGGGCCTCCTGGGTGTAGTGACGGGCGAGCGGGTCTGTCGCGTACATATGGGCCGTGCCGCGAAAGCAGTTGCGGGGAAACTGATCCAGCAGCAACAGCAGCGCAAGACTGCTTTCCGCGTCCTCGAGCCATGTCTCCAACTCGCGCCGTGCGGCTGCGAAATGTAAATCCCGGAAACGATCATGGAACGTCGCGTCGAACTGGGCGTCTTTGTCGAACCACTTTTCAGGTCCGGCATCTTTCCAAAACGCGATAACGTCAGAAGCGGACGTAGCGGTGCCCTTGCTCATGGCCTTCTCCTCAATAATGCGGTGGCTTGGTTATGGCGGGGGCTTCGAGTGATTGCTCCTCGAGGTTCAGGAACCGGTCGGTCAGCCGATCCAGCTTGGCGCGGGTCTGCTCGACGACTTTCCATTGCTCTGTCAGCTGATCGGACAGTTCTTCGATGGTCTTTGCATGATGCGCCACGGTTTCTTCGAGCGCAATGATACGGTTTTCGCTGTCGTCAGCCATGGGCACCTCCTGATTTATGCCCTGCTTTGCCAGCTTTACGTCTCATGAACAAGACAAAGGCCGGACATGATGCCCGGCCTTTGATGGTTTTCGTGGTGTGGTGGCGGATCAGTCTTCTTCCTGGAAGACCTCTTCGCGCTTCTTCTTCACACTTGGCAGGAAGACGACAACCAGAACCGCCAGTGCGATCAACAGCAAGGTTGCGCTGATGGGGCGTGTAACGAAGGTCGTCGCGTCGCCGCGCGACAGGATCATCGCACGCCGCAGGTTTTCTTCCAGCAGTGGCCCCAGAACGAAGCCCAGCAGAAGCGGTGCCGGTTCGCAGCGCAGTTTGACGAGCGCATAGCCGATAAGCCCGAAGAAGGCGACGGCATAGAGGTCGTAGACGTTGGAGTTGACGCTGTAGACCCCGATGGCACAGAAGGCCATGATGATGGGGAAGAGCACGTAGTAGGGGATGGTCAGCAGCTTCACCCACAGCCCGATCAGCGGCAGGTTGAGAACCACAAGCATCAGGTTACCGATCCACATGGACGCGATGATGCCCCAGAACAGAGCAGGCTGTTCGGTTGCGACATTGGGTCCGGGGACGATGCCCTGAATGATCATGGCACCGATCATCAGCGCCATGACGGGGTTAGCGGGAATGCCGAGCGTCAGAAGCGGAATGAACGAGGTCTGCGCACCGGCATTGTTGGCCGATTCGGGGCCAGCGACACCGGCGATAGCGCCGTGGCCGAACTCTTCAGGATGTTTCGAGACGCGCTTTTCGACCGTGTAGGACGCGAACGCCGCAAGAATCGCACCGCCACCTGGTAGGATGCCGAGTGCCGAACCGATGGCCGTACCACGCAGGACCGGGCCGATCATCTGCTTGAAGTCTTCCTTGCTGGGCAGGAGGCCGCTGACCTTTGCCATCAAGACAGACCGAGTCTTTTCGTTTTCGAGGTTTCGCAGGATTTCGGCAATACCGAAGACACCGACGGCAACGGCGACGAAGTTCAGACCATCGGCATATTCACGGATGCCAAGCGTGAAGCGTGGCGTACCGCTATAGATATCCGTGCCGACAAGACCCAAGAGCAAGCCCAGCACCACCATGGCCAGCGCCTTGATGATGGAGCCATGGGCCAGCGCGATGGACGAGACCAGACCGACGACCATCAGCGAGAAATATTCGGCAGCGCCGAATTCCAGTGCGATGGCCGTCAGCGGTGGTGCAAAGACGGCGACGAGGAATGTCGAGACCGTACCGGCAAAGAACGAGCCGAGTGCTGCGACCGAAAGTGCCACGCCCGCCTTGCCCTTGCGCGCCATCTGGTAGCCATCGATGGCGGTGACCGCGGACGAGGATTCGCCCGGCATATTGATGAGGATCGCCGTGGTCGAGCCGCCATACTGCGCGCCGTAATAGATACCGGCCAGCATGATGAGCGAGGAGACCGGCTCCAACTGGAAGGTGATCGGCAACAACATCGCGATGGTTGCCGTGGCACCGATGCCGGGCAACACGCCGATCAAAGTGCCCAGCAGCACGCCGATGAGGCAGAAGAACAGATTGTCGATAGAGGTTGCGGTGGAAAAACCCAGCGCGAGATTATTGAACAGTTCCATCATGCACCTCAGAAATTGAGCCAGGGGCCGAAGCGCTGGAAGGGCAGGCCAAGACCGTAGTCGAAGACTGCGACGGAAAAGATGGTGATACCGATGGACAGGATGACGGCCATCAGCGGTTTCATCTTATGCGATGCAAAGGATGCGATCAGTGCGCTGATAAAGAGTGCCGTGACGAAACCCAGGCCGCGCACCGTCATGCCGAAGAAGATCGGTGCCGGCAGAATGAGGAAGATGCCGCGCCATGCGATGGGGCCGAGCGGTTCGCCCTGAACCTTGCCAGCCCGCACGAGGATGAGTGTGCCGAGCCCGACGAGAATGAGCGACAGCACCAGCGGGAAATAGCCGGGGCCCATGCGAAACGCCGTTCCCAGCTCCAGCCCATAGGATTGCCAGGCAAAGAAAATGCCGAGCAGAATGAAAAAGGCGCCACAAATCGCCTCTGTTGCGTCGAAAGAAAGTGATTTCATGTGTGTGTCCCCCGCTGGCGAGTGAAAACCGGTGGCATGGAAACACCACCGGTCGATTGCGTGCGCGCAGACTTAGTCGGCGTATTGCCCAGCGGCTTCGATCACCGTCTTCCAGCGTGGTATCTCGCTTTCGAGCTTGGCTTTGAGGGCCGCAGGCGTGCCATCTGCTTCAGGCGATGGCGTGGTGCCCAGTTCTGCAAAGCGGGCCGCGACATTGGGGTCCTTCAGCGCGATCTGAAGCGACTTGGACAGGCGCTCGTTGATCTCGGCAGGCGTGCCCTTCGGCGTATAGATGCCGTGCCAGACGCCGACTTCGAAGTCCGGCAGACCGGCTTCAGCCGAGGTCGGTACATTCGGCAGCACATCCAGACGCTTCGGTGTTGTCACCGCATAGGCCTTCACGGTGCCGCCCTGGATCTGCTTGGTGGTGTTGGTAGTCTGGTCGCACATGATATCGACTTGACCGCCGAGAAGATCGGTCATGGCCGGACCCGTGCCCTTGTAAGGAACGGTGACGAGCGGAGTCTGGATCGCGCTCATGAACAGCATGCCGCACAGATGCGAGGCCGCACCGATACCCGCATTGGCCACGGTGACCGTGTCCTTGTTAGCCTTGGCATATTCGATCAGGCCCTTGAGGTCGGTCGTCTCGAGTGTCTTACGCGACAGAATGGTCATCGGCACTTCGGTGACGAGGCCGACATAATCAAAGGCTTCGAGCGTGTTGTAGGCCAGCTTGCGGTAGAGCGTGGCGCTGGTGGCCATGCCGATGTGGTGGAGAAGAACGGTGTAGCCATCCGCATCGGCCGATGCGACACGGCCCGCACCCAGCGTGCCACCGGCACCGCCGACATTTTCCACGATGATCTGCTGGCCCAAATCCTTCGACATGGATTCGGCAACGAGACGGGCAACCGTATCGGTCGGGCCACCGGCGGCGAAGGGAACGACCATGGTGATGTTGCGCTGCGGGTAGGTTTGCGCGGCGGCGGACAGAGCAAACAGCGATACGGCAGCAGCAGCCACGGCACCTGTGACGGTATTGAGAATTTTCATCTTTTCCTCCCGATGAAATATGGCCTCATCGACCGTCGCACTCCTATTGCGCCGGTCGGGGTGAGGTTATTTGCAATCGGTGTCGGCGTCGGCGCAATGCCGGGCAGAGCAACGGAGAAGAAAAGCCCTCGCTGCCTGGGCATAATGGGTGGAAAGCGAAACATTCGATATCATCGATGGGTGGAAATCCACCCATCGCAATAGAGGCAAAGATTCAGGGCAGGTTTTTCAGGTCTTCATCAACCAGGCCATGTTTCGTCAGCGCGTGCTTTTGCATTTTTTCATAAAGCGTCTTGCGCGATATTCCGAGCGTCTCGTAGACAGCTTTGAGATTGCCTTTGTGGAGCGCAATCGCTCGTGCCAGAACGGATTTTTCGAACTCCGCGACTTTGTCCGAGAGACTTGCAGCATTTTCGGATGCCGTTTGCGCCCCATCGGCGGCACTGCCATCCAGCCCCAGAACCAGCCTGTCTGCGGCATTTCGCAGTTCCCGCACATTGCCGGGCCATTCCTGCATGGCAAGCGTGGAGACGATGTCTGAGGGTACGTCGAGATCATCCCGGCCATAGCGCGCCGCCGCCTCGCGCACCAATTGGAGGAAAAGAAGCGGGATATCGGAGCGACGCTGCGCAAGCGATGGCACATGCACCGTTGCGACATTCAGCCGGTAAAGCAAATCCTGCCGAAAGCGGCCCGCCAGCGCCTCTTGCGCCAGATCAGCCTTGCTGGTCGCGATAAAGCGCACATCGAGCTCCACGGTCTCGTTTGAGCCAAGGCGGGTGATCGTACGCTCTTGTAGCACCCGCAACAGCTTGCCTTGCATATCAAAGGGCATCGAGCCGATTTCATCCAGTAGCACCGTGCCACCGCGGGCGTGTTCGAATTTGCCGTAACGCGGGCGCAGCGCACCGGGAAAAGCGCCCGCCTCGTGGCCGAACAATTCGCTTTCGATGAGATGCTGCGGCAGAGCCGCACAATTGATGGCGACGAAGGGCTTGTCGGCCCGGGCGCTGACATCGTGAAGCGCACGCGCGACCACTTCCTTTCCGGCACCGGTGTCGCCGATGATCAGCGTATCGGCATCTGCCGCACCAATCGCGCGGATGCGATAGCGCAGATCGACCATGACCTGCGTGCGGCCCGGCAGGCGTGTTTCCAGATCGTCACGCTTACCCGCCACAGCACGCAGGCGGCGGTTTTCCAGCACCAGCGAGCGCCGGTCTATGGCGCGCTTGATGATGCCTGCGAGATACTGAACGCTGAACGGCTTTTCGATGAAGTCATAGGCGCCGTTTCGCATGGCGCTGACGGCAAGCTGGACATCGCCATGGCCGGTGACCAGAATGACAGGGATTTCCGCATCCAGCTCGCGCACCTTTTGCAAAAGCGTCATGCCGTCCATGCCGGGCATTCTGATGTCGCTGACGATGACACCATCGAAGCTGTAGCCGATCAGTTCGAAGACATGATCGGCATTGTCGACGGTGACGACGTCAAGACCGGCCAGCTCCAGCGCCTGCGCGGTGGAAAGTCGAAGGTCTTCTTCATCGTCGATCAGCAGCACACGGGAAGAGGTCATTCAGCCGCAATCTCCATCGGCGCTTCCGCATCCAGTTCGATATCGAACCGGGCTCCGCCCTCCGGCAGGTTGGTCACACTCAAGCGCCCGCCGAAATCCTTGACGATGTTGTAGGAGATGGACAGCCCAAGGCCCAACCCCTTGCCGACGCCCTTGGTGGAAAAGAACGGATCGAAGATCCGCTCCATGATGGCGGGTGGCACGCCGGGGCCGCGGTCACGGATGGAGAGGATGACTTTGTCACCCTCGTGCCGAGCCGTCAGGTGGATGCGGCGGTCGCTCAGGCCTTCCACGGCGTCGGCTGCATTGGAAATGATGTTGACCAGAACCTGCTGAAGCCTAATAGGCCCGGCCTTCACCAGAAGAGGTGAGGGCCCGAAATTGACATCCAACACGGCGTCTGCCGCCTTCAGCCGCGCATTGACGATCTCCAGCGTATCATTGACCACTGCGTCCAGCGGCACCGGGCCGAGCTTCTCGTTGGGCTTTCGTGCAAAATTGCGAAGATGCTTGCCGATCGCCGCCATCCGATCAATCAGGACCGAGATGCGATTGAGGTTGTTGGTCGCTTCCTCGACCCGCCCTCGCTCGATCAGCAGGGCAGCACTTTCGGCATAGGTCTTGGCCGCAGCCAGCGGCTGGTTGAATTCGTGAGAAAGAGCCGCCGACATTTGCCCAAGCGCGGCCAGCTTTCCAGCCTGGATCAAATCCTTTTGGGTCTTGCGCAGGCGTTTTTCCGTCTGCCGCCGTTCGGCTATCTCGTGCTTGATATCCTGATTGACCCGGGCGAGGTCCGCGGTGCGCTCTTCGACGCGTCGTTCCAGTTCGGCCTGGGCTTCTGCCTGATGGATCAGTCGGTCACGCAAGCGCTTGCGTCGTTGCAACATGGCAGCAACCAGCGCACCGGCAAGGCACAGGCAGAGCGCAATCGCAATCATGGTGGTCTTGGCCTGCGTCCGCACCGATCCCGTGTCCATGAGCACATTAACCGTCCAACCGGCATCGGGCATTGGCTGGGATAGTAAGATATATTCCCGGTCCTGTTCACCTTCGCGGATCGTCATCAGATCATGCGCGCCGAAGGTGCTGAGCGTCTGCGCAAGCTGGGTCAGGTTGGCATCGGCATAACGCCTCGAACCCTCAGTCCTTGCAATCCTATCCGGCGTCAACGGCTGTATGGCGGAATAAAGCCATTCCGGTGTGCCCGTCATGAAAATGATTCCCTCAGGATCGTTCACGAAGATGCGGTTTTCACCATTGCCGAAGGATGCTTCGATGCCTTCGATATCGACCTTGAAGACAATCACACCCTTGATCTGCGCATTGAACAGGATGGGCGAGGCAAAGTAATAGCCACGTTTATGCGAGGTGGTGCCAAGCGCGAAGAACTTTGATTGCTGGCCTTTGGCAGCATCCTGAAAATAGGGGCGGTAGCTGAAATTCTGGCCAACGAAGCTCGCCGGTCCATCATAATTGCTGGCGGCAATCGTCTCGCCATCCAGCGTCATGATGTAGATGTCGGATGATTTAAGGAGGTCGTTGATCGATTTCAGGTAGATGTTGGCGCGAAGGCGCAGAGCCTGATCGTCAGGATGGGCGACGAGCTCTTCGATATCGTCGTGATCCGCCATCAGCGCAGGCAGCGGCTCATAGCGGCTGAGATGCCCACCGAGTGCAGACACCGCCAGCCGCAATGTCGTTCCGCCTTGGGCCGCCACCTCGTTGAAATAGCTTTCGGCGATCAGATCGCTTCCCTTGGTCAGGGCGACGCCACCCAGACCGAGGCAGACAAGCACAATGCCGACCCAGCGATATCTCACGGCTCTAACCCCTCCCCATGACAGATCTCTTTAAAAGTCTGCCCTCCGACCCTCCGTCATCCCGGACTTGATCCGGGATCCAGTTCGATCAAGTCTTTGATCGAAGAAGACTCTTTCGCACCGCAGACGCGGCGCTGCTGGATTCCGGCTCAGGGCCGGAATGACGGAAAGCGAAATTTTCGCTCTCCAGCTTAAAGTGTAAGGGGAGGGGCCACAATTTCCAAGGGGGATCGGCAGGCTTCAGCCAAAAACAAAAAAGCCGACCCAAAGGCCGGCTTATTCGTCAATCAAAGAATGCGCTAAAAATTATGCGCTTTCTTTCGGTGTCAGAACCTGACGGCCACGGTACATGCCTGTCTTCAGGTCGATGTGGTGTGGGCGGCGAAGTTCGCCGGAGTTCTTGTCTTCAACGTAGGTTGCGGACTTCAGGCCATCGGCCGAACGACGCATGCCGCGCTTGGACGGGCTTGTTTTTCTCTTTGGTACTGCCATTTGTGTAACTCCACTTGAGCGGCGAAACACGGGAACCAGCCAGGACCAAGGCCGAATGTCACATGTTTCTTTATTGGAAATTTGGCGCGCTTATACATGCCTCCCAGGGCTTTGACCAGCCCCGGCGTCGATTTTTTCAAGAATGTCCGAATCACGGAAAAGGGTTTCGCGCGAAAGCTTTTGACATTGACTATCAAACAGGGTCGAAAACGATCAATTCCTCAAAGTGATTCATATCGCTGAATTCACAGAATGCTGGCGGGCGCATTTCCAGAACCGGAACGGTGGATCGCAAGTCTTCAAGGCATTCATCCAGCATCTTTTGCCAGCGGGGCAAGGCCTCTGGCTCGAACCAGCGCATGATATAGGCAAAGGTGATGTGAAATTCGTAGGTATCATGGTCCGGATGGCGATAGCCGAACGCTTCGGCAAATGCGTCGCGCCATTCGGCAACGATCCGGTCATCCTCAGCCGTTGCACCTTTCAATGTAAGGCCAAGCGGTGATAGCCGGATAGCCTGCATCTTGAAGGCTGGAAGCTGTGGAAACCTCTGGAGTTTTTCCAGATAGAAATCCGTCATCTGTTCAATGGATGAATCGCTGGGCATTTCCTTCGGCCAAAAGGGCCAGGTGCGGCGATACTCAATAATGCCTTGGAAGACCGTCATATGCAGGCTGGAGATGGGTGTGAAGGCCAGATGGCTGTCGGCCTCCGGCGTGTCGAAAAGCCGCTGGCGGGCTCTGATGATCGCCTGTTGCGTGCGCGATCCGTCTGCCAGATGGCAGACGACGGTGTTTCCCGGTTCAGGCAGAAACACGCCGCTCAGATCAAAGCGAGTTCCGAGGTGACGCGGCAGTGCCTCATTGCTGGTGGCGGAGAAGCGGGCGAGTCTGGGTGAAACGAACGGCACATGCATGGTGCGAAGGCTCCCTTAAGCAAGGTAGCCTCCTACTCCTGGCACACGACACTTCAATGACACGACAGCGTCAATGTGCTTCATCCCAGTTAGCGGCTGCACGGGCATCGACCTTGAGCGGCACCTTCATGTCGATGGCGGGCATGGCTGCATTTTCCATGATCGAAACGACGACCGGCAGGGTTTTGTCGATCTCGGCTTCTTCCACCTCGAAGATCAGTTCGTCGTGAACCTGCAACAGCATACGGGCCGATAGTTTGGCCTGGTCGAGTGCCGGTTCGATGCGGATCATGGCGCGGCGGATGATATCGGCTGCTGAACCCTGGATCGGGGCGTTGATCGCGGCGCGTTCGTTGAAAGCCCGGACTGAGGGGTTGGACGATTTGATTTCAGGGTAATTGATCCGGCGCCCGAAGATGGTTTCGACGTAACCCTTTTCGCGCGCAAATGTCTTGGTGTTTTCCATGTAGTCGCGAATGCCGGGGAAGCGTTCGAAATACTTCTTGATGTATTCCCCTGCCTCGGATCGCCCGATGCTCAGCTGGTTGGCAAGGCCGAAGGAGGAAATGCCGTAGATGATACCGAAGTTGATCGCCTTGGCCCGGCGACGGACTTCCGACGGCATGCCTTCAACCGGCACGCCGAACATTTCAGACGCCGTCATGGCGTGAATGTCGATGCCGTTCTCGAATGCATTTCTCAACTGCGGAATGTCAGCGACATGGGCCAGCACACGCAGTTCGATCTGGCTGTAGTCTGCCGACAGAAGCTTGTTGCCCGGCGTTGAAATGAACGCCGTACGGATCTTGCGGCCTTCCGCTGTGCGGACCGGAATATTCTGCAAATTCGGTTCAGACGAAGACAGACGTCCCGTCGTCGTGGACGCCAGCGAATAGGAGGTGTGAACCCGCCTGGTCTCCGGGTGAATGTAACCGGGCAGCGCGTCGGTATAGGTGGATTTCAGCTTGGTCAGCTGACGCCAGTCCACGATCTTGCGAGGGAGTTCTGCGCCTTCTGCGGCCAGATCTTCCAGAACCTGTGCAGAGGTGGACCACTGGCCAGTCTTGGTTTTCGACCCTCCCGGTAGCCCCATCCTGCCGAACAGGATATCGCCCAGTTGCTTGGGTGAACCGATATTGAATTTCTCGCCAGCGAGTTCGTAGATGTCCTCTTCAAAGGCGGCGGCTTTTTGCGCCAGTTCACCCGACAGACGCGACAGGATTTGACGGTCGACGGTGATGCCGCGCTCTTCCATACGGGCCAGCACCGGCAATAGCGGGCGCTCCAGCCGCTCATAGACGGATGTCAACCGGTCAGCTACGAGGCGAGGCTTCAAGACCATCCACAGGCGCAGTGTCACGTCGGCATCTTCGGCTGCGTAGGCTGTGGCTTTGTCGATATCGACAAAATCGAATGTCACGCCGGATTTGCCGGAACCCGCAACGTCCTTGTAGGCAATCGGCGTATGGCCGAGCCAGCGCTCGGACAGCGCGTCCATGCCATGCAGGCCCTTGCCGGCCTCAAGCACGTAAGACAGCAGCATGGTGTCATCGAAGCTTTCGATAACGATCCCGTGGCGCTTCATCAGCAGGTAATCATACTTCAGGTTTTGCGCGACCTTGAGAATGGCAGGGTCTTCGAGAAGCGTCTTCAGCCGGCCCAACGCGTCTGCCGACGGTATCTGGTCGGGTGCGAGTTTTATTCCGTCACTGAACAGATCGCCGCCCGAGCCTGTCTTGTGGGCAATCGGGACATAGGCGGCAATGATATCGGTGCCGCTGGCGTCCTTGCCATTATCGGCAAGCGCCAGGGAAAAGCCAACCAGTTCCGCCTGCATCGGATCGAGCGATGTCGTTTCCGTATCGAAAGCGACGACACCGGTTTCACGGGCCATGGCCAGCCAGCGGTCCAGTTCTTCGATGGTGCGGATTGTCTGATACGAGGTGATATCGATTTTCGCTGCGGAGAAGACAGCTTCTCGCGAAGACGACAGGTCGGCAGGTGTCTCGCCTTCAACCTTGGACGCAATTGCCGATGCTTCGGCGATGGAAGTCTCATCGAGCGGGATCGCAGCATCGCCCGTCCCAGTGGCAGCAACACCTTCCAAATCCGGCCCGTGGGCCTGCGCACCGCGCTCTACGGGGACATTGGCTGCCTCGATGACGGCGGCGTCCGCGCCCGTGGTTTCCGCGACGCGGCGGGTTAGCGTCGTAAACTCCATGGCTTTCAGGAAGGCGATCAGCTTGGGACCATCCTGCGGCTCCAGCGTCAGCGCATCCAGCGGAAGTTCCAGAGGAACGTCCGTGCGCAACGCCACGAGCTGGCGCGACAGGCGCGCAAGTTCGGCATTTGCGATGATGTTTTCACGACGCTTCTGCTGCTTGATCTCGTCAGCGCGCAGAAGCAAGGTGTCGAGATCGCCGTATTCTTCGAGGAGCTGCGCGGCAGTCTTTGGCCCGATGCCGGGAATGCCGGGAACGTTATCGGTGGAATCGCCCGTCATGGCTTGCAGGTCGATCATCTTTTCTGGCGCAACGCCCCATTTTTCGATGACGTCCGGCACGCCGATCTGCTTGTCCTTCATCGCGTCGTACATATGCACATTGGGCGTGACGAGCTGCATCAAGTCCTTGTCGGACGAGATGATCGTTACGTCGGCGCCGATTGCTTCGGCCTGCCGGGCATAGGTCGCGATGATGTCGTCGGCCTCGAAACCCTCGGTCTCGATGCAGGGCAGGTTGAAGGCGCGGGTCGCATGGCGGATCAGGCCGAATTGCGGAATGAGATCTTCCGGCGGGGCAGAGCGGTTGGCCTTGTAGAGATCGTAAAGCTCGTTGCGGAATGTTTTCGAGGAATAATCGAAAATCACCGCAAAATGCGTGGGCGTCACGCCGACATCGGTATTGCGCGCATCCTTCAGAAGCTTCCACAACATGTTGCAGAAACCGGAGACGGCGTTGACGGGCAATCCATCCGATTTGCGGTTGAGCGCGGGGATGGCATGGAACGCTCGGAAGATGAAGCCGGAGCCGTCTACGAGGAAGAGATGATCGCCTGTTTTCATGGGAAGCATGGATAGCGCGGGCCATGATTGACGTCCAGATAAAGTTCGCCCGAGCCACAGGCAACCCACTGTTTCGAGACGGCGGAACGGCGGCTCTCATTCTCACCAGAACGTTACAAATTTGTAATCCGGGCTTCCCTTGAAAAGCCGCATTTGGAGCCTCATTTCTTGGAGGACGGCGACTGATCACGCCGTAGTCTGATTGCAGGCATGTCCCCCGCCGCGTCAGACCGGACAAAGGCCTATCCCCCCTCTCCGGGCCTTTGTCCTTCAATGTAAACGCCATGGCCGTCCCCTCCCGGCCATGGCGTTTTTTTATGGTCGATCATCGCAATCGGCTTGAAGCACATGCTCCACGAAAGCCTGCATATCTAGATAGCATGATATGCAATGCGGCACCGTGCTGCGCCTTCAGGATCGAGACATGCGTTTTTCACGAAACGACTCAGCGACATATCTTGCTGCGCAACTGGCAAAGACCTTTTCGAAGGCACTGAACAAGCGCGCCGCTGCCCTTGGCTTTTCCCCGGGTCAGTTCCCCGTCTTGCTGGAATTGTGGAATGAAGACGGCTTGACGCAGCGCCAGTTGCTCGACCGCGTGGAAGTGGAGCAGGCCACGCTTGCCAATACACTCGCACGCATGGAGCGCGATGGCCTCATCGAGCGCAAGCAGCACCCGCGAGACCGACGCGCGCAGATCATCGAATTGACGGAGCGGGGCAGGGAACTAGAGCAGCAAGCGATTTCTGCCTCGAAATCGACAGATGACGCCATTCTTGCCGGGCTCCTGCGGTTCGAGAGGCAGCTCCTTCTGGAATATATGGGTCGCGCCATCGACGCTGCAAAAGCACCAAACCTCGAAGCGTGAAATGATTTTCCGGCTCGAAACCGGTGCCGCTTTGCTCTATCTTGACACGATCTTCGCATGACAGGATCGCGTAATGACAGATATTTCCCCCGTTCTCTCGGCGGTTGACGACAATCTCAAGGCCAGCCTCGACAGACTTTTCGAACTCGTCCGCGTCAAGTCGATCTCGACTGACCCGGCCTACAAGGCCGAATGCCGCAAGGCTGCCGAATGGCTGGTCCGTGATCTCTCGACAATCGGCTTCACGGCCTCGATACGCGATACCGCAGGGCATCCCATGGTCGTTGCCCATCATGACGGCGCCAGCGCTGACGCCCCCCACGTGCTGTTTTACGGACACTATGATGTCCAGCCTGTTGATCCCATCGCTCTGTGGGACAACGAACCCTTCGACCCGGCACTGAAGGACATCGGTGGCGGTCGTCAGGTCATCACCGGACGTGGCACATCCGACGACAAGGGACAGTTGATGACCTTCGTCGAGGCCTGCCGCGCCTACAAACAGGTGCATGGCTCCCTGCCGCTTCGCATCACCATTTTGTTCGAAGGCGAAGAGGAATCCGGCTCGCCGTCGCTGAAGCCTTTCCTCGATGCCAATTCCGATGAGTTGAAGGCAGACTACGCTTTGGTGTGCGACACCAGCATGTGGGACCGCGAGACGCCTGCCATCGCTGCTGCGCTCCGCGGCCTCGTCGGTGAGGAAATCGTCATCACAGCCGCAGACCGCGATCTCCATTCCGGTCTCTTCGGCGGTGCTGCCGCCAATCCCATTCATATCTTGAGCGGAATTCTGGCTGGCCTTCACGACGAAACCGGAAAGGTGACATTGCCGGGCTTCTACGATGGTGTCGAAGAAACGCCGTCCAACATCAAGGCTTCCTGGGACAGTCTGGGTCGCACCGCCGAGAGCTTTCTGGGTGAGGTCGGTCTTTCCGTACCATCCGGCGAAAAGGGACGCTCTGTTCTGGAGTTGACCTGGGCGCGGCCAACCGCCGAAGTCAATGGCATCACCGGCGGCTATACCGGCGAAGGTTTCAAGACGGTCATCGCCGCCAAGGCTTCCGCCAAGGTCTCCTTCCGTCTCGTCGGCAAGCAGGACCCCGCAGCTATTCGTGAAAGCTTCCGGTCCTATGTTCGCTCGAAAATTCCAGCGGATTGCTCGGTCGAGTTTCACGAACACGGTGGCTCGCCCGCCATCCAGCTCTCCTATGATTCGCCCGCGCTGACGAAGGCAAAGAGCGCGTTGTCGGATGAATGGGCAAAGCAGGCTGTGGTGATCGGCATGGGTGGCTCGATCCCGATCGTCGGAGATTTCCAAAATCTGCTCGGAATGGATTCGCTGATGATCGGCTTCGGGCTGACGGATGATCGCATCCATTCGCCGAATGAAAAATACGATCTGCAATCCTTCCACAAGGGCATTCGCTCCTGGGTCAGGATTTTGCAGGCGCTGAGCGTCAAATAACAAAATGGCGCCACCTGATTGACGGGTGGCGCCATTGCTCATGAGACGAAGTCTCTGAAAAGCAAAAAGGCCGGGCAAGCCCGACCTTTCCTACCGTTTCAGCTTCAGTGCCAGTACATCCGTGGTCAAAGTGCATAAAACGGTCTGGTGTCTCAGCACGGCGCCAGCAAAGTTGCTGTCGCTCGCGTCTTCCGAAACATGTTTGCGCTGCTTTGGTTAATCTTTGGTTAACGCATAAACTGCAAACGCGTGGTAGTGTTACCAAATCGGAAGTTACTGAAACACCGCTGCACCCTATATTGGGAGACGACATGGCGATTACAAGGCCATGTTCTCAAATTTTAGCGATGGATCATCTTAGGTGCTCAAGAGAATCCAGAAAAAGAAAAAGGCCGGGAAGACCCGGCCTTAAACCTATGCGTCTCATCGGCGAACCGACGGAAGCTTAATTAGGCAGCAACGATGCTGTCGGCAGACATCTTGCCGGAACGACGGTCCTGAACCAGTTCGTAGGTGATCTTCTGACCATCCTTGAGGCCGTTCAGGCCAGCGCGTTCAACAGCAGAGATGTGTACGAACACGTCCTGTGCGCCGTCGTCAGGCTGAATGAAGCCGTAGCCCTTGGTTGCGTTGAACCACTTTACTGTACCAGTCGCCATAACGATGTTCCTTCCGTTGGCAAATTACGTTTGCACCGAAATTCAGTGCGGGTGTTCTCGAATTTGAAGGAAAGATCGTCGTATGCGTCTATGAAACGCCGAAGCTCTGGTCGTCAAACAAATATCGATGGCAAAACACCTAGGATGGAGCCGCGGAGAAGTCAAGTTTGTTTGATGAAGAACGAATGCGGAAGGCTTGATTTTTCTGTCCGTTCCGCGTGCAAAAACAAGCGTGACTTTGTTCTAATGCGGGAGATCAGGGGAACGCAGAAAGCAAAAACCCGGCGCGGGAGGAGGTGCGCCGGGTTCTTGAAACTGACTGACAACTGGGAGGAGGAGTGTTGCCAGTCCAAATCGGGCGACGCTGGGAGGAGGAGTGCGTCGCTTCGATGATTTGAAGATACAACAATTCTCCATGAAAAACAGACCCTACATTGCAGCGCAGCATTGCAAATTTTGCATAGCTAGGGCCGATATGCTTGCTCTCTTTGTGGTCTGCGCCTAAAGATTACGCATGAGCCTTGATTCAGTCCGAGAATATTTCGCCATCCACGCGCCTGATACCGCTATTTTGATCACCGAAGCGAGTTCGGCCACGGTCGAGCTTGCTGCTCAAGCCCACGACGTTGATGCCGACCAGATTGCCAAGACGATCTGCCTGCGAGCGGGCGACACCGTTCTCCTCGTTGTCACTGCCGGGACAAAGCGACTGGACAACCGAAAATTCAGAGATCGCTTCAGTGCAAAGCCACGAATGCTGGGCGCTGACGAAGTGGTTGCCGCAACAAGCCACCCGGTCGGTGGCGTGTGTCCCTTCGGCTTGCCGTCACCGCTGCCCGTTTACTGCGATATTTCACTGAAAGCCTACGCTGAGGTCGTGCCTGCTGCCGGGGCTACCAATGCAGCGGTTCGCATCGCGCCTGATCGTCTGGTTGAATTGACGGGCGCAGAGTGGGTAGACGTCTGCCAGTGACGGCAACGTGAAGCCGCACGTCCCTTAACCCCACCTTAAATCGCCGCATTTAAGCTCCATCGGGATGAAACGGCGATCAGGAGCCGCTGAGCGCCCTCGAATATCATGGAGCGATTTCCCGCAGATGGCAGGTAATGGCAAGTCACGCCAGCGCGTAGAACCTTCTTTTGGGGATTTTCACGAGTCCGGTGATGACCTGCGTCTTGACGAGACAGACCGTATCAACGGCACCAAGACGGGTGGCAAAAAAGCATCCGGCTTCGATTCTCCCAAGCAGCCCAAACGTGAGAAATCCAAACCACAGCGACCAACCCGTCAAACGCGTGCGGCAAGCGGCGGCGGCATTACGGGCTTTATCCGCTCCTGCCTCTATTGGTGTATCGTTCTTGGAATATGGGGCGGGATAGCTGTTGCAGGCATCGTCTTCTATTACGGTGCGCGCATGCCGAGCGCGAGCACGTGGTCGATACCCGAGCGTCCGCCAAACCTGAAAATCGTTGCCGTCGACGGCTCTGTTCTTGCCAATCGTGGCACGACGGGCGGTGAGGCGCTTTCGCTGGAGGACATGTCGCCCTATCTGCCGCAGGCCGTCATGGCGATCGAAGACAGGCGTTTCTATTCCCATTTTGGTATCGATCCGCTCGGTCTTGCCCGCGCCATCGTCACCAATGTCGTCAGCGGTCGCACGGTCCAGGGCGGCTCGACACTGACCCAGCAGTTGGCGAAGAACCTGTTCCTGTCTCCCGATCGGACGATGGAGCGGAAAATTCAGGAAGTCCTGCTCTCTTTCTGGCTGGAGCAGAAATACACAAAAGACCAGATCCTCGCCATGTACCTCAACCGCGTCTATTTCGGCTCGAATGCCTATGGCGTAGAGGCGGCGTCGCGGCGATATTTCAACAAGTCGGCGCGTGACGTCAATCTGGGCGAGGCCGCACTTCTGGCGGGATTGCTGAAGGCTCCGTCGAGACTGTCTCCTGCCCGTGATCCGCAGGCAGCCGAAGAGCGGGCGCAGGTCGTCTTGCAGTCGATGCGCGACGTCGGCTTCATCACCGAAGACGAAATCAAGACCGCCATGTCCCAGCCCCCAACCAAGGCCAAGCGCTTCTGGTCTGGTGCGGAACATTACGCCGCCGACATGGTGCTGGACGAAGTCCGGATGCTGGTGGGCGATGTGAAGCAGGATCTGGTTGTCGACACCACGATCGATCTCGATCTGGAAAAAGAAGCCGAGAAGGCGCTTTCCGATGTCTTGAAGAGTGAAGGCAAGAAACTGGGCGCTTCACAGGCAGCGCTCGCCTCCATCGATGGCACCGGCGCAATCCGCGCTGTGGTGGGTGGAGCGGATTACGCGCAGAGCCAGTTCAACCGCGCATCCAGAGCCAAACGGCAGCCGGGCTCGGCCTTCAAGCCTTTCGTTTATATCGCGGCCCTAGAAAACGGCCTGACTCCAAATTCCATCCGCAACGACGCGCCCGTCAAGATCGGCAAATGGACGCCGGAGAATTACGACCAGAAATATCGCGGTGAGGTGACGCTTGCCACGGCGCTGGCGAACTCGTTGAACACGATCGCGGCGCAGCTCGTCATGGAAGTGGGCCCGGATCGGGTGGCGCAGGTGGCGCATCGCATGGGTATCGAATCCGATCTGCAAGCCAATGCCTCGATTGCGCTCGGCACATCCGAAGTGTCGCTTCTCGAACTCACCTCTGCCTATGCGCCGATGATGAATGGCGGCTTCAAGGCGACGCCGCATATCGTCAAGCGAATCACCGATGCCGATGGCAAGGTTCTCTACGAGAACAAATACGACAATCCGCCCCGTGTTCTGAGCGAAGGTGTCGCGGCCACCATGAACGGCATGCTGACCGGCGTCATCAATGAAGGGACCGGCAAGGCTGCGCGTCTCAAGGGTTGGCAGGCCGCGGGCAAGTCAGGCACCACGCAGTCCTTCAGGGACGCCTTGTTCGTTGGTTATACCAGCACGCTGACGACAGGCGTCTGGTTCGGCAATGACGATGGTACATCCATGAAAAAAGTGACGGGTGGTGGTTTGCCGGCAAAGGCGTGGAAAGAATTTATGACAGCCGCCCATTCCGGTCTTACACCGTCACCGCTGTTCGGTCTCGGGGCCTATGGTGCGCCGGAAATGGGTCAGCCTGCCACCGAAGCGCCCGGCGCTCCACCACAGACGATTGGCGATCTCATTTCAAATGCGCTGGGCGGCGGGTCGGCACCCGTGCCGGAGGATTATCCAGCAGCACCCGTGGGACGCGATCAGCAGACCGCATCGACCCCCGACTACCCACCTGCGGATTACCCGCACCAGCAATTCCCGCAGCAAGGGTATGGCGGTGGACCTGTTCCACCAGCCGACATTGGCGGTGCACCGCAACAGCGGCAGGCTGCGCCGAAACAGACGACCCTGTTCGACATTCTGATGGGAAATTGAGGAAAAGGGCGCATCATCCAAACGACAGTGTGTTGTCGCTGAACAGCAAAAAGCCCGGTCGAGCCGGGCTTTTTTTACACGATTCAGTAGCGATGTCAGTTGATGACTTCAGGCGCCGCATTTGGATCCGGCAGCGGTACCGGGCTGTCTGAAAGCGTGCGTAGATAGGCAATCAGGTCGGCGCGCTCGGTTTCCTTCTTGATGCCCGCAAAGCCCATAGCGGTGCCAGGAACGTGCTTCTTCGGCGCTTCGATGAAGTAGCTGAGGTGGTCATAGTCCCACTTCTCTGCGCCTCCCTTGGAAAAATCTTTCATCCCAGCGGAGTAGCTGAAGCCTTCGTGGCTTGCAATTGGGCGACCGACGACGCCGTACAGGTCAGGGCCGACTTTATTGGGGCCGCCCTTTTCCCCGGAGTGACAGCTCGTACATTTCTTGAAGACCGTCTCACCCTTTGCCGCATCGGCGCTGGCCAAAAGCTTTGCAATCGGCGTCGCTACAGCGGCAGGTTCTCCGCCAGCACTATCCGCCCCGGTGGTTTCTGCAACAATGGCGTAACCTTCCTTTTCGGGCGCTGGCGCGTGGAAAATACCTTCCGACGCGATGGACACCGACATCAGGACGAAGATCGTGCCCAAGAGGGCACCGACCGCCATGTTAACCTGTGAATTCATTGATCTGCGCTCCCTCACAACCGTTCGCATCAAACGGACATCTTGAAATTGCTCGAAAGCTATGGCTTTTGCACAGCACGCGCAACTTGAATATGCTCCCCGCACCGTGACGTATTGCCACTTTTCCGCCGGGATTTGAAGGGTGTTGGATGAATAATCGGTATTTCGAAAAAGCAGTCGTCCTAATTCCGGCAAGAATGGCCTCCACCCGCCTTCCCGGCAAGCCTTTGGCAGATATTGGCGGCCACCCCATGATTGTGCAGGTTGCGATGCGCGCGCGCGAAGCCGGTGCCGAACGTATCGTGGTTGCCGTGGATGATGACCGCGTTTTCGAGGCCGTCAAAAATGCCGGATTCGATGTCACGATGACCCGTCAGGATCACCAGTCCGGCTCCGACCGTATCTATGAAGCGCTGCAAAAGGCCGATCCCTATGGCAATGCCGAATTCATCATCAATGTTCAGGGCGATCTGCCAACCATCGAGGCCGACACGATCCGCGCCTCCATGCGCCCCATGGAAAACCCCGCCACCGACATCGCAACGCTGACCGTCGAAATTCAGGATGAAGACGAAAAGACCGATCCGAGCATCGTGAAGATCATCGGCAGCCCGATTTCCGAGCAAAGATTGCGCGCCTTGTACTTCACCCGCGCCACGGCACCCTATGGTCAGGGTCCGCTCTATCACCACATCGGGCTCTACACCTATCGCCGCGCCGCCCTCGAAAAATTCGTGACACTCAAGCCGTCCACGCTCGAGTTGCGCGAAAGTCTCGAGCAATTGCGCGCCCTGGAAGCGGGCATGCGCATCGATGCGGAAATCGTCAATTCGGTTCCGCTTGGTGTCGATACGCAGGCTCAACTCGATAAAGCACGCGAAATCCTCGCGAACAGATAAATGAATGGCGATACCATGAGCAGCAACCGCATTGCCTTTCAGGGCGACTTTGGCGCAAATTCCGATATGGCGTGCCGCGACGTTTTTCCACAGATGGAGCCGTTACCGTGCCCGACATTCGAGGACGCGTTCAACGCGCTGGAGAACGGCGACGCAGAGCTGGCGATGATTCCCATCGAGAACACGCTGGCGGGTCGTGTTGCCGATATTCATCATCTCCTTCCCGAATCACGCCTTCACATCATCGGCGAATATTTCATGCCCATCCGCTTCCAGTTGATGGTGCTGCCGGGTGTACAGAAAGATGAGATCAAGACGGTCCACAGCCACATCCATGCGTTGGGACAATGCCGCAAGATCATCCGGTCCAACGGCTGGAAGCCGGTCGTTGCGGGCGACACGGCGGGTGCGGCGAAGCTGGTGGCCGAATTGGGCGATCGCAGTATGGCAGCACTTGCACCGAGGCTCGCGTCCGACCTCTACGGCCTCGATATTCTGGCTGAAAATGTCGAGGATTCCGAAAACAACGTGACCCGCTTCGTGGTGTTGTCCCGCGATGAAGACTGGACGAAGCGTAAGGCGTCAGACGAAGTGATCGTCACCACCTTTGTGTTCAACGTCCGCAATATTCCAGCAGCGCTCTACAAAGCCATGGGCGGCTTTGCCACCAATTCCATCAACATGACCAAGCTGGAAAGCTACCAACTGGGCGGCAAGTTTGTGGCGACGCAGTTTTATGCAGACATCGAGGGTCACCCGGACGACGAATCGGTGCGACACGCACTGGATGAGCTGCGGTTCTTCTCGGAAAAAGTCCGCATCCTCGGCGTTTACAAAGGTCACGCCATGCGCCGCAAGCTCAACTTCATCTAGCAAGTGCCGGCGGATGCCTATTCGGCATTGCCCCATTCGATCCAGTCGCGCATCAGGCGGTGCGCGATGGCGCCGCGCGGTGGGGGTTGCCTGCCGTCGGCGGATGTCATGTCCAGAAGTGTTGCCACTTCCTCGCGGGTAAACCAGCGGCAATCTTCAAGCTCGGCCTCGTCCCGCGTGATATCGCGCGTCAGCGCCTCTGCGTAGCAACCGATCATGAGTGTGTGGGGCATCGGCCAAGGCTGCGACGCGTGGTAACGCACCCTACCGACGTCGATATTGGCTTCCTCATGGGTCTCGCGGCGCACGGCGTTCTCGATGGTTTCGCCGGGTTCCACGAAGCCAGCGAGACAAGAATACATGCCGGGTGCAAAATGCGGACCCCGACCGAGAAGGCACAGTTCCCGTTCCAGATCGATCGTGAGCATGATGACCACAGGGTCCGTGCGCGGAAATATCGTATGCGAGCAGGCTGTGCAGGTGCGCTTGTAGCCACCGATACGCGGCTCCATTGCGCTACCGCAGCGACCGCAAAAACGGTTATCGCTGTTCCAGTTGATGAGCGCGACAGCCTGGGCGACCTCGCCCAAAAGTTCTTCGCCGATCAGCTGGTCGCGATACAACGTGCGGGCATCCACCGGCTTGTAGTGACCTGCAAGCGCGTCCTCGGCAATGTTGACAGGCACAGCGATGCGCGGCTCGCCATTGTCCTTGTGGCCCAGCAGAATGGCCTTTTCGAAGTCAGGATCGAGTTCTGCCAGCTCATAGGCCGAAAACAGCGGATCGAGCACCTGGTCGTCATGCTTGAGAATGAGCTTCGTGCCTGCGAAGGCCAGCAGATGCGTCCCTTCCAGCTTCAGCGCATCCACGACACAGTTTTCCGTGCGCTTTTCTGCCAGACGATCCAGCTTGTTTTGCGCGAAGGCGGTGAGGGTGCTCGGTTCTGGATGGGGGGAGTTCGTATCGAAAATGCTGTGTGATGTCATCAGAGCGCGCCGGCCAGTTTTTGCATGAAATGGTGTCTGTCTTCGTCCGAATAGGCAACGGGAGTGCCTTGCCCCCAGATCGGACCCGGCCAGCAAGGATCGCCCTCGTTGCGGGCAATGACATGAACGTGGAGTTGCCGCACAATGTTGCCAAGGGCGCCAACATTTATTTTCGTCGCGCCGGTGAGCTGTTTCAGCGCGGATGCCACCTGATTTATCTCGAATGCCAACGTCGTCTGGTCGAGCGGTGTGAGGTCGAACATCTCGCTCATGTCGCCTCGTTGCGGCACGAGAACCAGCCACGGCCATCGGCAGTCATTTTGAAGGCGCAGTTGGCACAGGCCCAGCTTGGTAATCAGCACGCTGTCGCGCGCCAGTCTGTCGTCAAGCCGGAATGTGTCCAAGGCGTCCTCCCAATTTGTTTTCCCCTGATAGCAGTTTTTTGAAGGCTTGGCTTGCATTTGCTTTTATTATTGCCGATATGTGCCTTCGGGAGGTTGGTGGTGGACGAGCCACTCGCCAACCGGGTCAGGTCCGGAAGGAAGCAGCCCTAACGAGCCAGGCACGGGTCGCCGTGCCAGCCTCCCACCTTTTCTTTTTGAAGACGTGCTCAGGTTTCGCCGGGCCCATTCGGCCTGAAGCGGGCAGCACCCAATCACTGGCGAGGCGATGAGCGAAACCGGAACCAATATGCCCCAGACCAAAGAGCAGGGTACAGGTTACCGGGTTCTGGCACGAAAGTACCGCCCGAAAGACTTTTCTGATTTGATGGTTGGCCAGGAGCCGATGGTTCGCACGCTGACCAATGCGTTCGAGACCGGGCGCATTGCGCAAGCCTATATGCTGACCGGTGTTCGCGGTGTGGGCAAGACCACGACAGCCCGCATTCTGGCACGTGCGCTGAATTACAAAACCGACGAAATCGACAAGCCGACCATCGACCTACGGATCCCCGGCGAACATTGCCAGGCCATCATGGAAGGCCGCCATGTCGATGTGATCGAGATGGACGCTGCCTCTCATACCGGCATCGATGACATCAGAGAGATTATCGAGCAGGTGCGCTATCGTCCTGTTTCGGCGCGCTACAAAGTCTATATCATCGACGAAGTGCACATGCTCTCGACGCAGGCCTTCAACGGCCTTCTGAAGACGCTGGAAGAGCCGCCGGAACATGTGAAATTCATCTTCGCAACGACCGAAATCCGCAAAGTTCCGATTACCGTTCTGTCGCGTTGCCAGCGGTTCGATCTGCGCCGCATCAGCGCTGCCGATCTGGTTGGGCTGTTTACGGCCATTGCAGCAAAAGAAGGTTTCGAGGCAGAGCCGCAGGCGCTGGCCATGATCGCCCGTGCAGCTGAAGGTTCCGCTCGTGATGGTCTGTCTCTGCTCGATCAGGCCATTGCCCATGGCGGCGGACATGTGGAGGCGGAAGCCGTTCGCGGCATGCTGGGCCTTGCCGACCGCGCCCGTATCGTTGATCTGTTTCAACATGTGGTGAAGGGTGATGTCGCCGCGGCCCTGAGTGAATTCACGGCTCAATACGAGGCGGGTGCGAACCCTGTCGTCGTTCTCAACGATCTGGCTGATTTTACGCATCTCGTTACGCGCATGAAATATGTGCCGGACGCGGCGGAAGACCCGTCGCTGTCAGAGGTCGAGCGTGTCAGTGGTGCGGAGTTTGCCGACAGTATCGCGGTTTCCACCCTGTCGCGCATCTGGCAGATGCTGCTGAAGGGTATTCCTGAAACGGAAAATGCCTCCCGCCCCGCAGGAGCTGCCGAGATGGTGCTGATCCGTCTCTCGCATGCGGCCAATCTGCCCGCGCCCGAAGATGCTGCCCGTCGGCTGCTGGAGCTTGCCAATGGGGATGGCGGCGCGTCCAACGGCACGCCCTCCGGTGGCGGTAATGGCGGCGGTGCACGCGCCTATTCGTCTACGCAGGCCGTTGCCTCCGCTCAAGTTTCGCCGCAGCGCCAGACATCGCCGCAGCCGACCGCCATGCTGCGCACCGTGCCGGACAGCCGCCCGCAAGAGATGCAGGTCGCTACCCCCAAGCCAGAAGAACGGCCAGAGCCCAAGGTTCCGGTCAACTCCTTGAGTGACATCGTCGATCTCTGCACCAAACACCGTGAACCAATCCTCAAAGCGAGGCTGCGCAATTTTGTCCATCTTGTGCGGCTGGAGCCCGGGCGCTTCGACCTGAGACTCGGCGAAGGCGCTCCCGGCTCGCTTCCCGGTGAGATCGGCGTCAAGCTCAAGGAGTGGACCGGCATCCACTGGATCGTCAGCATCAGCAAGGAACAGGGTGAGCCGACGCTTGTCGAAGCGGAAGGCAATGCGCGCGAAGCCCGTTTTGTGGATGCGCGGCAAGATCCCGATGTCGCCGCTATTCTAGCGCAGTTTCCCGGTGCCAAGATTACAGACGTTCGCATCAGAACACCGGTGCCCGACGACGTCGAAGAGATCGCACCACCATCCGTTGTCGAATCGAGTGAAGGCGACATTCTTCCCGGCGACGATATCGAATTCTAGAAAAAGACAGGAGTTTTGCGATGCGCGACATCATGGGCATGATGGGCAAGGTCAAGGAAATGCAGGCCAAGATGGAGAAGATGCAGGAAGAAATTGCTGCACTTGAAATCGAAGGCAAATCCGGTGGCGGGCTTGTGACCGTCAAGATGAGCGGCAAGGGTTCGCTGCTCGGCGTGAAAATCGATCCGTCGCTCCTCAAGGAAGACGAAGTCGAAATTCTCGAAGACTTGCTTGTGGCTGCGCATAATGATGCCAAGCAGCGCGCGGAATCCGTCACGGCTGAAAAGACACGCGACCTGACAGCCGGTCTGCCGATTCCACCCGGCATGAAGCTGCCTTTCTAGGCCATATTATTCCAGCATCGCCCTGAAACGGCTAGCAAGCGGCGTGGTGAGATATGCGTCCCGCTCCGCTTGCGATAGTCGACATGGCCGGAATTTCTGAAGAACGACCGGAATTGGCAGCTGAGTGCCTCGGTAGGCGGTTAGTACCACTGTCTCATCAGCGGCCATCATCCCACCCTGCAGCACGCGACAGTAAAAGCCCGGCTGTCCCGCCTGTTTGAAGCGGGGTGCGAAATTTGGGTCACCTATGCGCGCGGTTAGCGTCGCGCAGGGAATGCGAGCCGCGGTGACTTCAAGCTTCACCTCGGCCGCCATCAACTGATCGCCCACATGCATCTTCGCGCTGTCGATGCCGTCGATGACAAGATTTTCGCCGAAGAAACCGGGCTCGATGGTGTGCCCGAGTTCGCGCGACCAGAAATCGAGATCGGCAGAGCCCATTACGTAAACGGCCTGATCCGGGCCACCATGATGTTTCCTGTTGCAGACGGCGTCGCTGACGATTCCCTGCTGGTCGATGAGGACAGGACCTTGAACGGGATGTTTGAAAATTCCGGTCTTCGACGTCTTGCCGGGCAGAAGTTTCGCATCGGCCCGGCAGATTGCGCGTATTTTCATATGATGCTGTCCGCTTGTGATTCCCGTTATGACATTTATGCAGTAGAAAGCGCCCATGGCAAAACGAGTCACCGGTCCTGAAATCGAAAAACTCATCCAGCTTCTGGCAAAAGTGCCCGGGCTTGGTCCGCGTTCGGCGCGCCGCGCGGCTCTTCATCTGATCAAAAAGAAAGAGCAATTGCTGGGGCCCCTCGGGCATGCCATGGGCGAAGCCTATGACAAGGTGAAAATCTGCTCCTGCTGCGGCAATGTCGATACGATGGACCCGTGCACTGTCTGCACCGATGAACGTCGCGATCAGACGGTGATCATCGTGGTGGAAGATGTCGCCGATCTCTGGGCGCTGGAGCGGGCTGCGGCCATGAACACCGCCTACCACGTGCTGGGCGGCACGCTGTCGCCGCTGGACGGCGTCGGGCCGGAAGACCTGAACATCAAGGGTCTGATCGACCGCGTCAGTGCAGGTGGCATTCGCGAACTCATCATCGCCGTCAACGCGACCGTCGAGGGACAGGCGACGGCCCACTATATCACCGACAGGCTGACCGGCCTCGATGTGAAAATTACCCGACTTGCGCACGGCGTGCCGGTCGGAGGCGAACTCGACTATCTCGACGAGGGGACGCTGACGGCAGCGTTGCGCGCACGAACAGCGATCTAGGTCGGATAGAATCTGGTCTTGTCCTCAAGGCCACATATGCACTTCAAAAAAGGGAAGCTCCATGCCCTCCAAATTGTTCGGTCTCGCATTCGCTGCGGTCATGACGTTGATGTCGAGCAGCGCGGCCTTCGCGCAATCGACCCCCACGGGTGCAGCCGCAGCCAGATATGACGCCGAATTCAATAGTTGGCTGAAGAAAGAAATCTGGCCGGAAGCGCGCAGGGCAGGCATCTCGCAAAAGACGATAGAGACGACGCTGAGCGGCCTTACCATCAACTGGAAGCTCCCAGACCTCATCATACCCGGCCAGAAGCCACCGAAGGAGCAGGCACAAAGCCAGGCGGAATTTTCTTCTCCGGGCGCCTATTTTTCGGAGCAGCGCTTGCAGGGCCTTGCCGCAACGGGACGTTCGCTCGCCGCCACCCATTCCGCGACCCTCAAGCGCATCGAAGCCACTTACGGTGTTCCCGGCAATGTCCTCATTGCCGTTTGGGGCCGCGAATCAGGCTTCGGGCGCGCGAAATTGCCGAATGCCGTGATCGACGTTCTGGCAACCAAGGCCTATACCTCGACGCGGAAAGACCTGTTCCGCACAGAGCTGATCGATGCGCTGAAGATCGTCGATAGCGGCGATATCTCCGCATCGAAAATGATGGGCTCCTGGGCAGGTGCGCTCGGTCAGCCGCAATTCATGCCATCGAGCTATCTGAAATATGCCGTCGATTTCGACGGCGACGGCCATCGCGATATCTGGAATTCCGTGCCGGACGCGCTGGCTTCCATCGCCAACTATCTGTCGAAACGCGGCTGGCAGCGCAATCGCGACTGGGGCTTTGAGGTTTCCATACCGGACAACGTATCCTGCGCGCAGGAAGGGCCTGATCTGGCACGCCCGGTCGCGGATTGGGCCAAGATGGGCATCACGCGCATCTCGGGAAAAGGCTTTCCGTCCAACGATTTGAGTGCGGATGGAATGATGCTCGTTCCCGCCGGTCGAAACGGCCCGGAATTTGTCGTGACGCCGAATTTCTATGTGATCAAGGAGTATAACAACTCCGATCTCTACGCGCTTTTTATCGGCAATCTCGCAGATCGCATCGCCTATAATGCCGGGCCCTTCCAGGCCAAGTGGGGCGATGTCGGCTCCATGCTGCGCTCCGATGTGCTCTCCATGCAAAAGGCACTCGTTGCCAAGGGCTACGATGTGGGCAAGGCTGACGGACTGGCTGGCTTTAAAACGCGGCGATCGATCGGCGACTGGCAGTCCAAGAACGGAATGCGTCCAACCTGCTTTCCCGATGCGTCCCTCAAAGCCAAGCTGAGATAGGCGCCAGAATAACTCCGCTGCCTCAGCTTATTCTGACGGCGATATAGATCAGCACCAGCGCTATCACCCAAAGGGCAATTCGGCCCCAACGGGTGTGGCGCGCTTCTGCCTTGCCGATTGCCTCGGCAGTCCGCTCATCGAAGCGAAGACCGTGCTCGCTCATATACATCAGGTCGGAATGCAGCTTTTCAGTCTTGGCGGCGATTTCAGGCGCGGCTTCGGCTAGCTTCATGGCCGCTTTCAGGCCATCCTTGATGTCGGTGACAACGCGTTTGGGGCCGAGATTGTCGCGTATCCAGCTGCTGACGACAGGGTCAGCGGCTTTCCACATGTTGAAGCGTGGATTGAGCATGCGCGATACGCCTTCGACCACCACCATCGTCTTTTGCAGCATGACGAGTTCAGGGCGCGTTTCCATGTCGAACAGTTCGGTGACTTCAAACAAAAGCGTCAGCAATTTGCCCATGGAGATCGTTTCCGCAGGCTGCCCGTGAATGGGCTCACCAATGGCGCGGATGGCCTGGGCAAAGCTGGCAATATCGTGATGACCGGGCACATAACCGGCCTCGAAATGGACCTCTGCGACGCGCATGTAATCGCGGGTGATGAAGCCATAGAGGATTTCGGCTAGGAACCGCCGTTCCTTTTTGCCGAGACGCCCGGCAATGCCCATATCGACAGCGACGATCATGCCCTTCGGGTCAACGAAAAGGTTGCCCGGATGCATGTCGGCGTGGAAAAAACCGTCCCGCAATGTGTGGCGCAGGAACGACTGGATGAGTGTGTCGGCCAATGCGTTGAGATCGTGACCGGCTGCCTTCAGGCCTTCGACGTCAGACATCTTGACGCCGTCGATCCACTCCATGGTGACGACATCACGGCCCGTGCGTTCCCAATCGACTTCGGGCACGCGAAAGCCTGGGTCGCCTTTGGTATTTTCGGCGATCTCGGAAAGCGCTGCCGCTTCCAGCCGCAAATCCATTTCGATCTTGGTCGTCTGTTCCAGCGCGCGTGTGACTTCCACCGGGCGTAAGCGACGTGCCGAACGCACGAAGCGCTGTTGCAGATCGGCAATCAGATACATGGCTTCCAGATCGTTCTGGAAGCGCTGGCGCACACCCGGGCGGATGACCTTCACGGCGACCTTCTTTTGCCCCGATGGCGTGCGCACCATGGCAGGGTGGACCTGTGCAATGGATGCTGCGGCAATCGGGTCGTTGAACTCCAGAAAGAGCTCGCTGACGGGACGCCCCAGAGAGCCCTCGATATTGGCCTTTGCCGCGGCATTGGGGAAGAACGCCATGCGGTCCTGAAGTCTGGACAGATCGTCTGCGAAGTCGGCCCCGACGACATCGGGGCGGGTGGCCAGAAACTGGCCCATTTTCACATAGGATGGACCCAGGCGCTCCACCGCTGTCGCCAAGCGGTCGCGCCTGTCTGCATGTTTCGCGCGGTTACGGGCGAAAGGCTTCAGCAAGGCTTTCGCGAATTTTGCCGTCTGCGGCAGGTCTTCCGATGGCAGTGCCAGCACCACGCCCTCGCGCACGAGGACCCAGCCAACCTTTGCGAGGCGGTAATATGCGCCAGGAGTGCTCATGCGAATGCCTTCTTCCTGCCCGTGGCTGCCATATCGATCAGAGCTTCCAGCCGGAATGCAGGGCGGCAATGCCGCCGGTATAATTGGTATAGCTGACGCGTGAGAAACCGGCAGTGCGGATCATCGCTGCGAAATCTTCCTGATTGGGAAATTTGCGGATCGATTCCACCAGATACTGATAGGGCTCGGCATCGCCGGTGATCATCTTTCCAAACTTCGGAATAGCGTTGAACGACCAAGCGTCATAGACCTTGTCGAGAAGTGGCATATCGACTTCGGAAAATTCCAGCACGAGAAGACGGCCACCGCGCTTCAACACCCGGTGCGCTTCTTTCAGCGCCACATCGATGCGCGGCACGTTGCGGATGCCAAAGGCTACCGTGTAAGCGTCGAAGCTATTGGCCTCGAACGGCAATTCCTCGGCATTGGCTTCCACGAAGGTCAGATTGTCGGAAAGTTTCTTCTTCGCCGCCCTCTCTTCGCCCACGGCCAGCATCGAGCCGTTGATATCGAGAACGGTGGAATGCGCCAGGCGATTGGAAGCTTCGATGATGCGAAACGCGATATCGCCCGTGCCGCCGGCTACATCCAGTGTCTTATAGGAGGAGTCCTTGCGCGGATTGAGCGACGAGATCATCGCATCCTTCCAAACCCGGTGCATGCCAGCCGACATGACGTCGTTCATGATATCGTAGCGCTTGGCGACCTTATGGAAGACCTCGTTGACCATTTCCTGCTTCTGGCCTTCATCCACCTTGTGGAAGCCATAGGAGGTTTCCATGCCGCCTTGAGCGGTGGTGCGGGCTTCGGTCATGAGCGGTCTCCATGTATTATTGCGGTGCGGACCATAGCGGAAACAGGATTACGAAGCTATCTGTTGCGACAGCAACTGCCTGCGACATGTATGCCCGCAGGCAGGAGATCACAAGACCGTTGCGGTAAACATGTGGGATAAACTCCATGCCAGAATTGCCCGAAGTTGAAACCGTCCGACGCGGCCTTGCGCCCACCATGGAAGGTGCGCTCATCGAAAAACTGGCGCTCGGCCGTCCCGATTTACGCTTTCCCTTCCCTGAGGGGTTTGCGGATCTGGTGGATGGAAAGCGTGTCATTTCGCTGGGCAGACGGGCGAAATATCTGCTGATAGAGCTGGAGGGCGGGCTGACCATCGTCTCGCATCTGGGCATGTCCGGTTCGTTTCGCATAGAAGATGAGGGCACGGACACGCCCGGTGTGTTTCACCATGCCCGCTCGAAGGATGGCAAGCACGACCATGTGACCTTTCATCTGCGGCTGGGCGACCGTGCAGTGCGCGTCATCTATAATGACCCGCGCCGCTTCGGCTTCATGCATCTGGTGGAGCGCTCCAGTATCGATCTCTATCCGGCCTTCATCGATCTTGGCCCGGAACCGACCGGCAATACACTCAGCGCGGACTATCTCGCAGCCCGCTTTTCCGGCAAGGCCCAGCCGCTCAAAAGCACGTTGCTGGATCAGAAGATCATTGCAGGGCTTGGCAATATCTATGTGTGCGAAGCTTTGTGGCGTGCCAATCTCTCGCCCTTGCGGGCCGCGGGTAAACTGGTGACAAAGACCGGCAAGCCACGTGCGCAGTTGACGGTGCTGACCGAGAAAATCCGGGATGTGATTGCCGACGCGATAGCGGCGGGCGGGTCATCCCTTCGCGACCACATTCAAACCGATGGTACACTGGGCTACTTTCAGCACTCTTTTTCGGTTTACGACCGCCAGGGTCATGCTTGCCCCACACCCGGTTGCGGGGGTACGGTCGAACGTATCGTACAGGCGGGGCGCTCCACCTTTTACTGCGCCGCCTGCCAGAAGTAACGGGAGAGGACGAATCCGATGGAATACGAGACCCTGATTGTCGAAAAGCGCGATGCGGTCGGCGTCATCACGCTCAACCGCCCGCAGGCTTTGAACGCGCTCAATTCTACCGTGATGAAAGAGCTGCGGCACATATTGGCGTCCTTCTCGACGGATGAGTCCATCGGCGCAATTGTCATTACCGGCTCGCCAAAGGCTTTTGCCGCAGGTGCCGATATAAAGGAGATGCAGTCTCTGGATTTCGTCGATGCCTATCTCGGTGATTTCCTCGGCGGCTGGGACGATGTGGCAGCCAGCAGAAAGCCTGTCATCGCGGCGGTCTCCGGTTTTGCCCTGGGTGGTGGATGTGAGCTTGCCATGATGTGCGATTTCATCATCGCCTCCGATACGGCGAAGTTCGGACAGCCGGAAATCACGCTCGGCGTCATTCCCGGCATGGGCGGGTCGCAGCGCCTGACCCGCGCTGTCGGCAAGGCGAAAGCCATGGACCTCGTTCTCACAGGTCGCAAGATGGATGCGGCAGAGGCCGAAAGGGCAGGGCTGGTGTCGCGGGTCGTCCCGCAGGAGCGCCTGCTCGATGAAGCGGTCGAGGCTGCGGGTGTGATCGCGTCGCTGTCGCGTGCGTCCGTGCTGATGGCAAAGGAAAGCGTCAACCGGTCCTTCGAAGGCTCTTTGAGCGAAGGCCTGCGCTTCGAGCGGCGCCTGTTCCAGTCTCTTTTTGCGACGGAAGATCAGAAAGAGGGTATGGCGGCTTTCATAGAGAAGAGAAAACCGGTATTCAAGAATCGCTAGGGCAATCCCATGCGTGGAATGGGCCGAAAGCTTCATGTGTTTTCGGCTCAAGAGGCGCCAAGGATTCGAAATATCAGCGTTTTTGCTGAAAATGCGCGTTGACGGGCAGCCGCTTTAGGGCTATATGCCCGCCCACGGTTAGGAAAAGCCACCCGGCTTGTTCCAATTACTCCCGCACTCTTTGGAACGTGAGGTCTTCGACAGACCTGATCCTGTGGTTGCGGATTTTGGTTTGAATTCGAAGAGAGGCATACATGGCCAATACAACTTCGGCGAAAAAGGCGACTCGCAAGATCGCTCGCCGTACTGAAGTCAACAAGGCTCGCCGTTCGCGCGTTCGTGGTTTCATCCGCAAGGTTGAAGAAGCCATCGCATCGGGCGATCTTTCAGTGGCAACTGAAGCCCTGAAGGTAGCCCAGCCTGAGATCCAGCGCGCTGCAACGCGCGGTGTTCTGCATGGCAACACGGCATCGCGTAAAGTGTCCCGTCTTGCTCAGCGCGTGAAGGCACTTTCAGCCTAATCCGGCTAATCCAAATTTATTATAAAAAGCCTGGTCTTCGGACCGGGCTTTTTTCGTTTCTAACGACTTGTTAATATGTCTCCTGTCAGCATGACACTTCTGCGTCAATGAGGTGACGGAAAAATACATTTAAAATCAATGGCTTGCGAGAGGTCTCTGAATCGGGCGCCACTTTACGTAGCGGAAGGCTACACTAAGTTAGAGTCAAGAGAATTTTTATTTTTCCCTCAAATCGCCCTTTGAAAAAGTCGAGAAATTGAATCTCATTGATTCATAAGAGATTCTCCAGACGGCCCTTCAAACGATGCAAAACGGCCCCAGTGAGTCAATGGCCGATCTTCGGTTTGGCCGAAAAATCGCCATTGATCTCCACCCCTGATCCTGCCTAAATGCATCTCGACAAGGGGCAAGGATTTCTATCCACAAGCTATCTCGATCCTTGAGTATCGAAGGCACATGCTTCTTGCGGACGAATTCTGTTCGAGTTCGTTTTTTCAAGTATTGGGGTCGGTTTGGTCGTAATCCATACGGTTGCGAAAAAGCGAAGCTGTGTCCTGATGATCGTATGTTTAGGTTGTGTTGTGGGAGTAGTTGTTGAGTAATCGCAGACCTCTCCATGATGAAGAGGGAAGTGGGATAACCGGCTCGCGGTGATACAAAAGACTCAAAGGACATGCTTACGAGGGGGATGTCTGGAGAGAAAGAATAAACGAGGGGTATCCCTGATGAACGTTGGTTCGTCGGGCTATGATTGGCAATTTTGAAAGGCGGCAAT
>NZ_CP054151.1:300000-532500 GCF_021310995.1 Agrobacterium vaccinii
CAGCGTCTCCTCTTTTTTCAGTCCGCTTGTTGGCACGTCAGCGGACGGGGCATTGAAGCCGGAAGAAGGCGAGCAGTACGAAGCGGGAATCAAATACGAGCCGAGCTGGTTCGATGGCGTCTTGACCACGTCCGTGTTCCACATCGACAAACAAAACTATACTGTGACAGGCACAGCTCCCCCCTACCCGAGCAGGCAGCTTGGTGAGGTGCGCTCTCGCGGAATTGAAATGGAAGGCAAAGTCAATCTGACTGAAAATTGGAAAGCCATTGCGTCGGCATCTTACACTGACCTCGAATTTAACAAGAACCCGAGTGATCCAAGTTTGCAGGGCAGAACTCCTTCGTTGGTGCCAAATTCGCAAGCTGCGCTGTGGTTGGACTACACCGTAACAGACGGAGCATTTGAGGGGTTTGGTGTAGGAGCAGGCGCACGCTATCGCGGCAAGTCCTGGGCGGACAATGCCAACACTTCCCGTGTTCCAGATGCACTCGTCTTCGATGCAGGCATCCGTTATCAAAAAGATGACTGGAAGACCTCACTGAATGTGACCAATCTGTTTGACAAGGAATATGTGGCGGGTTGCAACACGACCATCTTCTGCGGTTACGGTGAAGCACGAACCGTTAGCTTCAAGATCAGCAAGGTCTGGTAAGTAAAAGTTGGAAGGGGTGGCCTGTCAGGGCCATCCTTTTACCACGACTGGAGACTGAAACTGACGCTACCGGCCCACATCTCTCGCAGAAATTTCCTGACAGCGGCAGCGACATTTGCTGCGGCCTCCACCGGGTTTGCGCAGGGACTTGTTCGGAACTCACGCCCCAAAACCGCCACTCTGGACTGGGCACTCCTCGAAACTCTCCTCGCCCTTGGTGCAAACGTCGTTGCTGCACCGGAATTGCGGCAGTTTCGCGAGGTGGCGGTTGAGCCTGCTGTGCCTGGTACAGTGGTCGATCTTGGGCTTCGTGGCCTACCCAATCTGGAAACGCTGTCCTTTGCGACGCCGGACATTATCTTCAACTCCAATTTCTACGCCTGGGCTGATCCTCTGCTGGCTGGAATTGCGCCGACGCATAATCTTGGCATCTATGTGTCGGGAGAAGACCCCTATCTGCTGGCAGAGCGGGCGACACTGAAGATAGGCGGCTATCTACAAACCACATCGGAAGCGCAGGCGTATGTAGCCAGTACCGCGAGCAGACTGGATGAATTGAAGTTACAGCTGGCTAGGGGCGATGGAAGACCGGTTCTGCCGATCAACCTCGGTGATGCCAGACACTACCGCGTTTTCGGCAACGACAGTATGTTCGGTTGCGCCTTACAAAGGCTCGGCATCGAAAATGCGTGGAAGGGTGCGACGGCCTACTCTGCCACGGCGCCTATGGGCATCGAGACGCTCGCCTCGATGCCGGATGCGTGGATCGTGATGATCCCGCCGCATCCTCTCGATGCCGTCACGGCGCTTGACCGCAGCGCATTCTGGAACGCGTTGCCAGCCGTCAGGGAAAAGCGGGTGATCACGCTCGGTTCGATAAATCCCTATGGTGCGTTACCGGCGGCGCGTCGTTTCGCTGAAGAACTTTCGAAGGGACTGGCCAATGCCCGGCACGGTTAGTCCGTTTTTTCGAGGCTTCTACATTAACCGCGCCATCACTTCGGTCGTCACTGTTGCCGTTCTGTGCGCGGCTATGCTGGCTTTGCTCATCTGGACCCAACCGGTCGTGCCGGGGGATGCTGACACTGCCACCAGACTTGGCGATATTCTACTGTGGAACAGCCTGCTTCCACGCTTGGTCATCGCTCTCATTGCAGGGGCGGCGCTGGGCCTGGCGGGGACATTGTTGCAGCAGGTGTTGCGCAACCCGATTGCCGATGCATCGACGCTGGGCATCGCCGCCGGTGCTGAACTCGCGCTTGTGGCAGGGCTTAGCCTGTCGCCGATGCTTGCCGGATTTTCCCGTGAGGCCGTGGCCTTTGCAGGAGGGCTTGCGGCTGTTTCCCTCGTTCTGGCTTTATCCTGGCGGCAGGCGTTCGATCCGGTCACGGTTGCGGTATCAGGCCTGATCGTCAGCATGATCACGGCTTCGCTCACCATCACGCTTATTCTGGCACGGGGCGAATATGCCTTGTCGGTCAGCATATGGGGCGCCGGTTCTCTCAGTCAGCAGGATTGGCAGGGCGTCATATCGCTCGCACCGCGCTTTTGCCTCGGTGCCCTCGCCGCATTTTTTCTGATCCGCCCGCTGAACGTGCTGGCGCTTGAAGATGCAAGCGCCAGAAGCCTGGGGCTGTCTCTGGTCTGGCTTCGCCTGGCGATCCTAATGCTGGCGGTGTGGCTGGCAGCATCGGTCACAGCCACCGTTGGTGTCATCGGCTTCTTGGGATTGGCCGCGCCTGCGGTCTCGCGGCTGTGTGGAGCGCGGACAACGAGCCAAGTCTTCGTAGCCGCTCCCTTGACTGGTGCAGCACTGCTCTTTTTGACGGATGGCACAAGCCAACTTCTGGGTAGCGGCTTTTCCGATCTGGCACCGGCGGGCGCCGCAACCGCACTGATGGGCGGGCCCATTCTGCTGTTTCTGCTGCCACGGCTGCACGCGATTGCGCCGGTGGCGGCTATCACTGGTTCGATGGAATCCCGGCTAATACGGCCTTCGTTCTGCATCATTCTCACAGCGATCATCATCGCTGCACTTGGGTTTGCGGCCTTGACGTTTGGCCCGTCGCCCACGGGCATGCGCTTTGCGTTCGGAGAAAGCCTGTGGGAACTCCTGCCCTTCCGGTTGCCGCGCATTCTGGCTGCCGGTGGCGCTGGCGCTCTTCTGGGTGCTGCGGGTTTCATCATGCAACGTGTGACGGGCAACCCGATTGCAAGCCCGGAGGTGCTGGGAGTCTCGGCTGGCGGGGGCGCAGGCCTCGCAGCTACGCTCTACATCGTCGGCTCTCCCTCGCCCACCGTCATGCTGATCGGAATGTCGCTCGGTGCGCTCACCGTGTTTTCGATCATGATTGCGATAACCGCGAGCCGCGAACTCTCCGCCGAAAGACTGCTTCTCACCGGCATCGCCATGAGCGCGATCTCGATGGCCATCGTCACGATCGTGTTGGCGCAGGGCGATATGCGCTCCTTCATTCTGTTGATGTGGATAGCCGGGTCGACAAATCGTGCAGGCAATTTCGAGGCTTTGGCTGCGCTGATTGCCCTGGCCCTGTTTGCGGCCCCGCTTTTTATCATGAGCAGATGGCTGACGATCCTGCCGCTCGGTACGGTCGTATCGAAAAGTGTCGGCCTCGGCCTGATGTCGTCCCGGCTGGCACTTTCCATCCTTGCAGCATTGATGACGGCAGTGGCGTCTTTCCTCGTCGGCCCGCTCAGCCTCGCCGGACTGGTCGCGCCTCATCTCGCCCGATTGATCGGGTTCAGCGGCGCGCGCCATCAACTCCTGGCCTCGTTGATGATTGGTGCCGCCTTGCTGATCGGCGCTGACTGGCTGTCACGTGTCGTGATCTATCCGTACCAGGTGCCGGTCGGCGTATTCACCGCCCTCATTGGCGGCCCTTACCTGCTCTGGCTGATTGCGCGTTTGGAAAAGCGAAGCTGATCCGCCTCTAGCGAAAACATCGATCAGGAACGGATTGTCCCTCAACGGGTTAACCAAGGCATACACAGGTCTGAAGTGACCATGCTTTGATGACAAGATTGGGAGAAGACTATGGATATTCCACAAAACACTGTAATTGCGGTGGCTGATGGCGAAAAGCTGAGCCTGTTCAGAAACGAAGGCGATGCGCAGAATGTGAAGCTGAAGGCGCTTCCTGAGGCGGACGTCGATAGTTCGAAAATCGCTTCCGGTGCGCGTCACTCCAGCAGCGCTGCCAATCCAAATGACAGCCAGCAGGAAGAGGACGGCTTCAGCGCCGGCATCGCCGATATGCTGAACAAGAAGGTTCTCGGCGGCAACATCAAAGGCCTGATCGTCATTGCTGCACCACGCACGCTGGGTGAGATGCGCAAGGGTTATCACAAGTCCCTGTCGGACGTCCTATTGGGCGAACTTGACAAGGATTTGACGGGCCATTCGATTCAGGACATCGAAAAAGCGCTCGCAGCTGCTTGATCCAATATATGACCGAGAGCGGCCATTGCCGCTCTCGGTCCGCGACATTACAATGCCAGACCCGATGCGCGGTCAAAGACATGCACCCGCTCATGGCTGATGTCAGCCGCAAAGGGTGTGTTGGTGCGAACCATCTGTTCGCCATCAACCACGGCGGTGACATGATGACCGGCAAGATCGAATATCACGTGAGTTTGCGCGCCAGTCGGCTCCACCAAAAGTGTATTTCCCGTTACTGAAACATCACCGCCACCGCCCATAGCGAAATGCTCAGGGCGCAAGCCGATCGTTACACTCTGCCCACGCTTCACTTTGCGATCAGGCGAAATACGGATCGCTGTACCGTCGTCCAGCCGAGCGGAGGGTACACCTTCCTCTCCATCGACAATACATTCGATGAGGTTCATGGCGGGCGAGCCGATGAAAGCGGCAACGAAGAGATTGGCGGGTGTCTTGTAGAGTTCCAGCGGTGTTCCCTGCTGCTCGACTCGGCCCTGGTTGAGAACGACCACACGGTCGGCAAGCGTCATCGCTTCGATCTGGTCATGGGTGACGTAGATCGATGTGGTGCCGACCTTCTGATGCAAGGTTTTGATCTCGCTGCGCATCTGCACACGCAGCTTGGCGTCCAGATTGGACAGTGGCTCATCAAAGAGGAAGACGGCGGGATTGCGCACCACGGCGCGGCCCATGGCCACGCGCTGGCGCTGGCCGCCGGAGAGCTGCGACGGCTTGCGTTCTAGTAGGCTGGCAAGATCCAGCATGCGCGCGGCTTCCGCGACCCGTTCTTCGATCACGGCTTTCGGCTGGCCCGCGATCTTCAGGTTGAAGCCCATGTTTTCGGCCACCGTCATATGCGGATAGAGCGCGTAGGACTGGAACACCATGGCGATGTTGCGTTCCCGTGGCGTCATCTCGTTGACGACATTGCCGCCGATCATGATGTCACCATCGGTGATTTCTTCCAGCCCCGCAATCATGCGCAACAACGTGGACTTGCCGCAGCCGGAGGGGCCGACGAGTGCGATGAATTCGCCATCGGCAATCTCCAGCGAAATGCCGCTGATAACACCAAGTGAGCCATAGGACTTGCGGATATCTTTGAGTTCGACGGATGCCATGTTCTGCTCCTGATCAGGACTTGACGGCGCCAGCCGTCAGACCCGCAATGATGTGTTTCTGTGCTAGAAAGAAGACGATGATGGTGGGCAGGATCGTCATGGTGATGAAGGCAAGAACCAGCTGCCACTCGGTGCCGAATTCGCCGCGATAGACCATGATGCCGAGCGGCCATGGATATTTCGATTCCGAATTGAGCATGATGAGCGGCAGGATATAGCTGTTCCAGCTTCCCACGAAGGAGACGATGCCAACCGTTGCGATGATGGGGCGCGAGAGCGGCATGGAAATGTACCAGAAGAATTTCAGGTATCCGCAGCCATCCACGAAAGCCGCCTGAAACAGCTCATCCGGCAGGTTTCTGAAATAGTTGCGAAACAGCAGGATGCTCATGCCCAGCCCGAATGCCACCTGCGGCAGCACGACGCCCCAGTAGGTATCCAACAATCCCAGATCGCGGATGCGGATGAAGAGCGGCAGGATGGCCGTGGCGGCTGGAAACATCAGTCCCAGCAGGAAGTAATTCAGCAGGAAATTGGAGCCGAAGAACTTCACATGCGCGAAGGTAAAGGCCGCCATGGCCGAAACGACGAGTGTGAGAAACACGGTGAGAACGGCAATGACCAGCGAATTGAAGATTTGCAGCCAGTAGCGCTTGCCGAAAAGAATATCGCCGTAATTGGACCATTGCCATTCTGCCGGCAGGCCGAAGGGGTTCACGCGCAGATCCCCCAGCGTCTTGAAGCCGCCCAACGCCGTTGTCAGAAGCGGCACCAGCACGATGGCAGCGATGAGGCCGAGCGATACATAAAGATAGAGCTTCGTTTGCGTGCTCACGCGGATGGATGTGGATGTATCAGTCATGGCGCATGAAAATCCTTTTGTAACCAAAGGCGAGCGTGACGCAGATGACGAAGAGCACCACGCCGACCGCACTGCCAAGACCGACCTGCATGCGCATGACGCCGTAGGTATAAAGGAAGGTCACCATGGTTTGCGTGGAGTTGGACGGGCCGCCACCGGTGAGCGGCATGATCATATCGAAGAGCTGAAGCGAGCCGATCACCGCAAAGAAGATGGACAGACGCACGGTGGAGCCGAGCATGGGCAGCGTGACATAGCGGAACTTCTGCCAGCCGGTGGCGCCATCGATTTCCGCGGCCTCCAGCACGTTCTTGTCGACCGATTGCAGGCCAGCGATGAACAGCATCATGTGGAAGCCGAAATATTTCCAGACGATAACGGCCAGCACCGCATAGATCGCCACATCCTTGTCTGCCAGCACATAAGGATTGGCAAAGCCGAAGAAGTTGGAGATGGCGGCAAAAAGTCCGTAGTCGCCATCATAGACGAAGCGCCAGATCAGGCCTGCGGCGACATCTGCCAGAACATAGGGCAGGAAGAAGACGAGGCGGAAGGCGACGACGCCCGGAATTTTATGCGCCAGCATCGTTGCCAGCCAGATGGCTAGCGGGATCTGGATGCAGATCGAAATCACGATGATCAGCGCGTTGTTGATCAGTGCCTGCGAGAAGGCGGCATTGCCGAACAGCACCTGAAAGTTCTTCAGCCCGATGAAATCGGTGGGCGTGCCATAACCGTTCCAGCGATAGAGGCTGTACCACGCCGCCTCGCCCATCGGCAGGATGACGAAGAGGGTAAAGAGAAGAAGGGCGGGCGGCAGGAAGATGAGCAGCGTCAAGGCGCGATCATGGGCGACCGAGCTTTGTTTGCGCTTCAGCTTCGTCAGTGGTTTGGCCAATGCGGGTGCTGCATTGATGGAAATATTCGTCATCATGTCCGCTTTCGGTTTCACGCGGGGCGAAGGACGCCGCATTCAAGCGGCGGCGTCCTGTCGTTCAGGCGGGATCAGCGAAGCTCGAAGGCATCCTGAATCTGCTGGGCGCCTTCTTCGGATGTCATCTGGCCCGAGACGATTTCAACGGAGACATCATTGACGACGCGGCCAACGGCTGCACCGAGCGTCTGGTCGAAGAAGTTCTGGTGCCAGGTGGACTCCGAGAGTTGCTTGGCAGAACTGGCCAATAGCGGGTTGGTTACCGCTTCGTTGGCGCCGACAGCCACCGGCAGGATCATGCCAGCCTTGGCCATCTTCTTTTCATTTTCCGTATTGGTCATGAAGGTCGCGAATTCGATGGCCTCCTTGGAGGCATTCTTCGTGACGGCCCAGCCGTTCAGACCGCCGAGCGTATCGGTTGCCTTGCCCGCACCGCCTTCGACGGCTGGAAAGGCGAAGCGACCGATATTGTCTTGTGCAAGGCCCTTGCCGTCACCGGCATTCTTGCGCTGGTTGGCTTCGGTATTGTCGAAGCCAAGGATCATCGCGGCCTTACCATCACCGAACACGCCGAGTGCCTGCGGCCATGTGGAGCCGAGATAGCCGGGCTGGAAGGGTTCGAGCTTGCCGAATTCCGCCAGCTGTTCACCAGCCTTAATGATGGCCGGGTCCATGAAGCCTTCGCCCTCACCCTTGCGCGCTGCATCGAACACCGCCTGCCCGCCATTGCGCATGACGAGATAGCTCCAGTAGAAATGGATCGGCCACTTCTCACCGCCACCACCTGCAATCGGCACGATGCCCGCAGCCTTGATGGTTTTGACGGCGTTGCCCAGATCATCCCAGGACTTGATGTCATCCGCCTTCACGCCTGCCTTGGCGAAAAGCTCCTTGTTATAGAAGAAGCTGACGAGGCTGACCTTGAATGGCACGGCCCAGACCTTGCCATCAAAGGAAAAGCCATCGATGGCCGCAGGGTTATAAGCGTTGCGAATCTTGCCGCCATCTGCATCGAAAACCTCGGACAGGTCTTTCAGTGCGCCGGTTTTGGACTGCTCTTCCAGCACGCCACCGCCCCAGCTATAGAAGAAGTCGGGAACATCGTTGGACTGCAGCAGCGTCGGCAGCTTTGCCTTGAAAGCTTCGTTCTCAAGAAACTGCAATTGAACATCGACATCAGGGTGCTTCGCTTCGAAATCCTTGGCAATCTCCTCCCAGACGGCCACGGCTTTCGGATCGAGTTCCACATGCATCCATTTGACCACCGTCGCGGCAGATGCCGCCGCTGTGCCTAACATGAATGTGATGGCTGTGGTTGCGGCAAAAGACATCCACTTGCCGCTCAGGCTTGCGCCTGCGTGCTTATTCGTCATGATGGTAATCCTCCCGGGGACGTTCCTCACCAATTATTCCCCAATGCGGATTAATTCATATAAGGACGCGCTCATTGTCAAGGCATATTGCTGATATTTTCAGCTTTGCGCTTGACACACCCCCATCTGACCCGGTTATTTAATCCGCAATCCGATATAAATACCGCCTCAGACATTGGCTTGATCGCGACTGGAAATCATGAAGACCGCAGACCCGGAACTGATGCGCGCGATGAATCGCCTGAACGTCCTCGATACCGTGCGTCGTCACGGGCCGATTTCACGGGTGGAAATCAGCGAAAGAACGCAGCTTTCCACGACAACCGTCTCGGCGATTACCGCCTCGCTGCTGGATGACGGGCTGATTCTGTCGCGGCATCTGGGTGATATAAGGACGGAAGGCGCGCGTGGCCGACCCCGGGTGATGCTGGAACTCAACCCGGATGCGGCGCGTGTGGTGGGTGCGAAGATCGCGGCGAGCCGCATGGTGTTCGTGGTCACGGATTTCTGCGGCAATGTGCTTTCCACGCTTGCGCTTCCCATCCGCATCGACCGTCAGCCGATTGGTGTGATCGCTGATCTGATCGAGGATGGGGTGCGGCGCTGCGTGGTGGATGCCGGGCTTTCGCTGGAAGATGTCGATATGGTCTGCCTCGGCCTGCCGGGCGTGATCGAGCATCGGACGGGGAAAATTCGCTCCAGCCCCGTGCTGCGTGAAGTGAATATCGATTTCGCCGATGAGATGACGGCGCGTTTCGGCACGCCGACCATCATCGAAAGCGATGCCCATGCCGTGACGCTCGGCCACCACTGGTTCGGCAAGGCGCGCGACCTGGAAGACATGGTGCTGATTTCGCTGGAGCAGACTTTGGGCCTAGGTGTGCTGCACCGGAACGATCTGTTTCGCGGTGCCGGTGGCCTCAGCCACAATCTCGGCGATCTTGTGCTGGTTGCCAGCCCGGAAGGGACCGTACGGCTTGCCAGCCAGGCGGGTGAGAATGCCATTCTTGGCTCAAGGCCTGCTGATGGACGCTTTGCGGAAGCCATTCGTCTTGGCCGGGGCATGCAGCACGCCCAAACGCTGGTGCTGGCGCAGGACAACGACCTCATTGCTGCCGCCGAGCGTGCGGGGGCGGCTATCGGGCTGACACTGGCCAATATCGTCACGCTGTTTGCGCCGCCACGGGTCATCATCGTCGGGTCCAGTCTTGAGCTTGGCGCGCCGTTCATCGACAGCATCCGCACTGCCTACGAGGCCTCCGTGCCGCCGTCCCTGCAAGGCGTGGCGGAACTGGTTTTCGACAAATCGAGCGACGAATTGTGGGCGCAGGGCGCTGCTGCCGTCGCGCTCTACGAGCTTTACGAATCGCCTTGGAACACCACGGGTCCGGCTCTCTGAGGAGGGAGCGGGTTCACATCATGACGGGAGAGAGAATATGAAGAAAGTCGGCATTGGCATCATCGGATGCGGCAATATTTCCGGCGCTTATCTGAAAGCGATGGCATCCTTTCCCATTCTCGACATTCGCGGCGTGGCCGACATGAATGCTGATATGGCCAGGGCAAAGGCAGAGGAATTCAACCTGACGGCGCGGACGGTCGATGAGCTGCTTTCCGACCCGGACATCGAGATCATCGTCAATCTGACGATCCCCAAGGCTCATGTCGAGGTGGCCTTGCGCGCGCTGGAAGCGGGCAAGCACACCTATTCCGAAAAGCCGCTCGGCATCAATTTCGCGGAGGGCAAGAAGCTCGCCGAAGCGGCAAAAACCAAGAACCTGCGCATCGGTGCGGCACCCGATACTTTCCTCGGTGGCGGCCACCAGACGGCGCGCACGCTGATCGACCAGGGTGTTCTCGGAATGCCCGTTGGGGGAACAGCCACTTTCATGTGCCCCGGCCATGAGCGCTGGCATCCCAACCCCGCCTTCTATTACGAGGTTGGCGGCGGGCCGATGCTGGATATGGGTCCCTATTACATCACCGATCTCGTCAATCTGTTCGGTCCGGTCGCGAAGGTCGCGGGCTTTGCTTTCTCGCCACGAACGGAGAGGCTGATTACCAGCGAACCACGCAATGGCGAAAAGATTCCGGTGCAGATTGCCACCCATGTTGCAGGCGCATTGGCATTCAAGAACGGCGCCGTCGTGCAGGTGGGTATGAGCTTCGATGTGGCCGGACACAAGCATGTGCCACTGGAACTCTATGGCACCGAAGGCACGCTTATTGTGCCCGACCCCAACCATTTTGGCGGAGACGTGCAGCTTCTGAAAAAGGGCGGCCAGTTCGAAGATCAGGATTTGTCATCGCCCTATGCGGATGGCAATTACCGCTCCATCGGTGTGGCTGATATGGCCCACGCCATCCGCTCCAACCGGCAGCACCGCGCCAATGGCGATCTTGCCTTGCACGTGCTGGAGGTGATGGAAGCGTTCCAGACCGCATCCGACACCGGCACGACCGTCACCATCACCACTGCCGTCGACCGTCCAGCACCGCTGGCGGAATCGCTGGTCAACAGCCAGATCGGCAAATAATTTCAAGGAGGAATGAAATGCGTGAAGCACTGATAGTCTGGGGCGGATGGAGCGGTCACGAACCGCAGGAATGCTCTGTCATCATCAAGGATCTTCTGGAGGAGGAAGGGTTCAAGGTCTATGTCGAGCACAGCACCGAGGCCTTCGCCGACCCCTCCGTGCATGATCTGAGCCTCGTGGTGCCGATTGTCACTATGTCAAAGATCGAGAAGGAAGAAATCAAGAACCTTGCCGCTGCCGTCGAAAATGGCGTAGGCATTGCCGGTTATCACGGCGGCGCGGGTGACAGCTTCCGCGAATGCGTGGAATACCAGTTCATGATCGGCGGCCAATGGGTGGCCCACCCCGGCAACATCATCGATTACACGGTCAACATCACGAAAGCTGATGATCCGATCATGGAAGGGATCACCGACTTTCCCTATACGTCCGAACAGTATTATATGCACACCGATCCATCCAACGAGGTGCTGGCAACGACCACCTTTACCGGCGACCATGCGTGGTGGATCGACGGCGTGGTGATGCCGGTGGCGTGGAAACGCAATTATGGCAAGGGCCGCGTGTTCTATTCGGCGCTTGGCCACGTTGCCAAAGAGTTCGAAGTGCCGCAAATGCGGGAAATCTTCCGTCGCGGTGCAAACTGGGCTGCACGGTAACGAAATCGGGACGGAAGATACCCGTCCCATACTGGGAGGTATCATGACAGGTCGCAACATCGTGCTCGTCGATCCGCTGCCGCGGACCCTTGATCTCATCATGGAGCCCGATGTTCGCGCCCGGCTGGAAAAGCTGGGTGAACTTTTCATTTCGGAAGATCGTCAGATGCCTGCGGAACAGGTGGATGCCCTTCTTCCCGATACCGTCCTGATCTTCGGTCAGACCGACATGCCAAAAGACAGGCTTGATCGCGCGCCGAAGCTCAAGGCTATCATCAACGTGGAATCCAACTTTCTGCCGAATATCGACTATCAGGCCTGTGTCGAGCGCGGCATCTGGGTCATCACACCGGCCTCGGCCTTTTCATCGCCTGTCGCCGAAGCATCACTCGGAATGGCGCTCGATCTGGCGCGCGGCATAACCGTGGCCGACCGGCAGTTCCGCGAGGGCACAGAAGAATATGGCCTTGCCGGAAACGTCGATACGTTCCGCTATGCCGGTGCCCCCATCGGCATTATCGGCTTCGGGGATTTGGGGCGCGAACTGCGTGAACTCACGCGACCGTTCAAGAATGCGGTGCATGTATACGATCCCTGGCTGCCGCAAGAAATCGTTGAGCGCCTGGATTGCATTCCCAGCACGCTGGACGATGTCTTTGCCAAATCACGAGTGGTCTACGTCTTTGCGAGCGTTACCAGCGAAAACCAGGGTTTCATTGGGAAAACCCAGTTCGACGCCATGCAGCCGGGTTCTGCATTCCTGCTGATGAGCCGTGCTGCCGTGGTCGATTTCCCTGCCATGTTGGACGCCGTCAAATCCGGCCATATCCGTGCGGCAACCGACGTATTTCCCGACGAGCCGGTTGCGGCGGATGATCCCGTCCGCTCTATCCCCGGTCTGCTGCTATCGGCTCACCGCACAGGTGGCACGCGTGACGCGTTCTACAAGCTGGGCTCCATGGCGGTTGCAGATGCAGAACTCATCATGAAGGGTCTTCCTCCACAATTGTGCCGCCGCGCTGACCCCGCCACCGCCAGCAGACTGCGCTCGAAGCCCGTCAGTGTTTCCTGAACCAAATTTTACGACACCGGTACTTCTTCCAATATTTTCTTGGGAACTCTGGCTGATCCATCTGGTTAGGCGGGTCCAGACAAACCAAACAGTGGAGGAAATATCATGAAAAAGATTCTTATCGGAACGGTCTTTGCCTTGAGCTTTGCATCGCTTGCCATGGCGCAGACCGGTGGCAGCGGAACAGGGGGTGGCAACAGCGGTGGATCGGCAGGCGGCGCTGGTGCGTCTGATGGCTCCAACACCGGCGGCAATGGCACAGGCACCGGAACGGGTGTTGGCGCGAACACGAACGGTTCCGGTTCCGGTTCCACCTCTGGCGGCGCGCAGACGAATGGTAATACCAACAACAATTGCCCTTCTGGCGGTCAGTCTGCCCAGGGGACCGCAACGAGTGGTACCCCAAGCGCAAACTGCCCTGCCAACTGAGTTTCCATATTTCTAAAAAAAGCCGGGCGTCGTCCCGGCTTTTTCTTTGCCTGATTTCGCTCAACCCGAGTGAAATGTATAACTCGCAAGTTATTGATCTCGGCATTTATTTCATTTTACATTGCCAACATGAATGCCAGAGTGGCTCAAGAGTCTGGCTGAAGCCGGGCCCGGCGCGGGAGCACGCCGATAACGGGAGAGAGCAGGAATGAAGAAGCTATTTTCAGTCGCAGCCGCAGCAATATTGATGGCCACCGGTGCCTATGCCGACACCATCAAAGTCGGTGTCTTCGGGCCTTTTTCAGGGCCATTTGCGTTGCAGGGCAAGAATTTCAAGGCCGGCATCGAGGCCTATATGGCGACGAATGGCAACAAGGTCGGCGACAACACCGTGGCGATCATTTATCGCGATCTGCCTGCCGCCGATCCCGCACAATCCAAGGCGCTGGCGCAGGAACTGGTCGTGAAGGAAAAGGTGCAATATCTGGCGGGCTTCTATTTCACGCCAGATGCCATGGCCGTCACGCCCATTCTCAAGCAGGCCAACACGCCGCTGGTCGTCATGAACGCTGCGACCTCGGCAATCGTCACCAAAAGCCCGCTCGTGGTTCGCACGTCTTTTACGACATGGCAAACGTCCACGCCGATGGCGCAAGTGGCGTTTGACAAGGGTGTCAAGAAGGTCATTTCCATCGTCAGCGACTATGGTCCGGGTGTTGACGCCGAAAATGCGTTCAAGGCAGGCTTTACAAAAGCAGGCGGTGAAGTCGTGGAAGCGATCCGTATGCCGCTCGCGACCAATGATTTCAGCCCGATCATGCAGCGCATCAAGGATTCCGGCGCGCAAGGCGTCTTTGCCTTCTTGCCTTCAGGCCCGACGACGCTCGGCTTTGTGAAGGCCTATAACGAAAACGGTCTCAAAAATGCTGGCTTGCAGCTGTTCGCTCCCGGCGACCTGACGCAGGAGTCCGATCTTCCGGCGCTTGGCGACGCAGCCTTGGGCATCCTCACCACTTTCCACTACGCCGTGTCACATGATTCTCCTGAGAACAAGGCCTTCGTCGAAGCAGCGGACAAAGCCATCGGCAATCCGGCGGAACTGACATTCCCGGCAGTTGGCGCCTATGACGGCATGCATGTCATCTACAAGATGATCGAGGCCACCGGCGGAAAGCAGGATGCCGAGAAGGCAGTTGACGCGGTGAAGGGACTGTCTTGGGTCAGCCCGCGCGGCCCGGTCACCATCGATGCCGAAAGCCGCCATATCACGCAGAACATCTACCTGCGTGAAGTCGCCAAGAATGCGGATGGAAAATATATCAACAAGGAAATCCAGACTTTCGAGAAGCAGGGAGATCCCGGCCTCGCGGCTGCGAAATAAGTAGGCTTCCGGCCTGACGGAGCTGGTGGCATCGCCGCGTGCTACCAGCTCTTTCGGCGCAATGCGATTATAAAAAACTGGAACAATCCGATGCAGACTGTCTTCAGCATTGCGGTGGACGCGCTGGCCTACGGCATGGTGCTGTTCGTGATTTCGATCGGGCTGTCGGTCACCATGGGCCTGATGCGGGTCGTCAATCTCGCCCATGGCGCCTTTGCAATGATCGGGGGTTACATCGCATCTTATGCTGTCCGCGACCTTGGCCTCGGTTATGGCGTCGGCGTTCTCGCGGCTGTCATCGGCACCATCATCATCGCCATTCCCATCGAGCGCTTTCTTTACCGCCGCATCTATGGTGCGCCGGAGCTCACGCAGGTCCTGATGACCATCGGCATCACCTTCTGCATCATCGGCATTGCCAACTACGTCATGGGACCGACCCTCAAGACAATACCCTTGCCGCAAACGCTGCAAGGGTCTGCAGACCTCGGTTTCCGCACCATTCCTGTACACCGCCTTTTTGCAATCGCCTGCGGGCTTGCGGTCGCGGCCCTGCTCTGGTTCACCATCGAAAGAACCAGCTTCGGCATCAAGCTCCGTGCATCGGTCGATAATGCCGCCATGGCAGCTGCCTTGGGCGTGCGCACTGAAATCATCTATGCGCTCAGCTTTGCGGTTGCGGTTGGGCTTGCCGCATTGGGTGGCGTCGTCGGTGCAGAGCTGCTGCCGGTCGAGCCCTATTACGCGCTTCGCTACATGGTCACGTTTCTGGTCGTCGTTTCCGTCGGCGGCGCTGGCTCCATTCCCGGCGCGCTGATTGCCTGCCTTGTTCTTGGCGGTATCGACACTGCCGGGCGCTATCTGATGCCGGAATTCGGAGAGTTTTTCTTCTATCTCGCCGTCATCGCCATCATCTGTGTCTTCCCACGCGGTTTTGCCGGAAGGATGAAGTGAGATGACGCTCGCTACCAGTACCATCAGCACGTCTCGCCCCAATCGTTCCATCGTTCGCGATCTGGCGGGACTCGCAGCCATCACCGTGATGGCCGTGATCGGCTATCTCCTCTCCCCTGACAATCTGGCCCTGTTGACACGCATCATCGGCATTGCCCTGCTCGTGCTGTCGCTTGATCTCGTTACCGGTTATTGCGGGGTGGCGACCCTTGGCCACGCGGCGCTTTTCGGCTCCGGTGCCTACGCCGCCGGTATCGTATCCGCCCATTTCGGCATTACCGACCCGCTGCTCATGCTGCTGGCTGGCATTTGTGGTGGTGCCGTCTCCGGCCTTGTCTGCGGTGTCGTCATTCTGCGCGCGCACGGCCTGCCGCAACTCGTCCTTTCGATCGCGCTGATCCACCTGTTCCACGAATTCGCCAACAAGGCATCATCCTGGACAGGCGGCAGCGACGGTCTCTCCGGTATCTCGGCAGACCCCATCTTCGGCTATTTCGAATTCGATCTTTACGGCCATACCGCCTACGTCTTCGGTGTCGTGTTACTCCTCATCACCTTCATTATCTTACGCATATTGGTGCGGTCCCCTTTCGGCATGCTGTGCCGGGGCATCAAGGAAGACCCCGTTCGCATTGCCTCGATGGGCGCGTCTCCAAAGGTAACGCTGATGAAGATGTATGTGATATCAGGTGCAGTCGCAGGCGTCGGCGGCGCGCTCAACGCCATTTCGACCCAAGTGGTGGGTCTCGACAGCCTGTCATTCACGCTATCCGCGGAAAGCCTCGTCATGCTGGTCCTCGGTGGAACGGGCTCACTCTACGGTGCCCTCTCGGGCACCATCATCTTCATGCTGTTCGAAGACTACGTCTCCGCCGCAAACCCCTTCCATTGGCTGACGATGGTCGGCGCCCTGCTGATTGCCGTCGTGCTCTTCGCGCCCAAGGGCTTATATGGGACAGTGGCCAACATGCTGCGACGCCGACGGGAGGCTGTGAAATGAGTGCCGCCTTCGAAGTCATCAATCTAAAAAAATCCTTCGGCGGGCTTTCCGTCACCAGTGATATCTCCATATCCATGCACCCCGGCGATCGCGTTGCACTCATCGGACCCAACGGCGCGGGCAAAACGACATTCGTCAATCTCGTAACCGGTAACCTCGCGCCCGATTCCGGCGATGTGCGGATTGGCGGCGAGACCGTCACGCGGATCGATGCCGCGGGACGGGTCAAGCGAGGGCTGGTGCGATCCTTTCAGGTGACCCGGCTGTTCCAGGACATGACGCCTGCCGAACATGTCGCGCTCGCTATTCTGCAACGCGAAGGCAAAACGGGCCGAATGTTCGGCAATTTTCTGGCGATGCCCGACGTCATGGCAGAAGTGGAGGAGATGCTATCGAAGCTTGGCTTAATTACCTTGATGCACCGCCGCGTGAGCGAGATTGCCTATGGCCAGCAGCGTCTTCTGGAAATCGCGGTAGCGATGGCGTTAAAACCGAAGGTCCTGCTGCTTGATGAACCGGCAGCGGGTGTGCCGCAAAGCGATACGGGTCGGATCGAGCAGGCACTGGCCGATCTGCCCGCCGATCTCGCCGTATTGATGATCGAGCATGACATGGACCTCGTGTTCCGCTTCGCCAAGCGAGTGATCGTGCTTGCCGCGGGCGCTATCATATTCGATGGCCTGCCTGCCGATGTCACCAAGGACGCCCGCGTTCGTGAAGCCTATCTGGGGAGCTATGCCGATGCCAGCCGCGTCGCTTGAAGTTGACAATCTATGCGCAGGCTACGGCCCTACTCGGATATTGGAGGGCGTTTCCTTTCGTGTTGCATCGGGAGGCCGCCTCGCCATTCTCGGTCGCAACGGCATGGGAAAGACGACATTGCTTGCCACCCTCGCAGGCCAGACCCGACGTTATGATGGCACGATCAATCTCGGCTCCGCAAACGTGAGCGCCATGCCAAGTGCGGCACGTGCGCACCAAGGGCTGGGCTACGTGCCACAGGCACGCTGCGTTTTTCCGACACTGTCAGTCGAAGAAAACCTGTTCGTTGGCCTGAAAAGCCGTCCGCGCAGTGACATCGAAGAGGCCTACACGCGGTTTCCACGCCTTAAAGAACGGCGGCGCAATCTCGGCAACCAGCTTTCTGGCGGAGAGCAACAGATGCTGTCGACAGCGCGCAGCATTCTCGGACGTCCGTCCGTTCTGTTGCTGGACGAACCGCTGGAAGGACTGGCACCCGTCATATGCGAAGAACTCATGGCCGCCTTTACAGACTTGGCGAAAAGCGGTGACATGACAATCCTGCTGGTAGAGCAGCGCATACAAAGCGCACTCGATTTCGCCGATCAAGTCATCGTTCTCGAACGAGGCCGCGTCGCATGGAGCGGCACACCACAAGCGCTTTCCGCAGACCACAGCACCGTCGAACGGTTGCTCGGCGTCGGCGGATTGCATTGACGCTGTAGGAACTGACATCACTCGGCGTCGGATCTCAGTGGAAATGACAATTGCACAGTTGTTCCTTCGCCCTGCCTCGAAAATATCTGCGCCTCTCCACCGCTCTGGCGAACGAACCCATAAACCATCGCCAGACCAAGCCCCGCCCCGCCCTGATCGCCGCGCGTGGTGAAATAGGGCTCGAAAGCCTTGTCCACCGCCTCTGGCGTCATACCCGTCCCGTCGTCATCCACTTGCACCAGCAACAGATTTTCCGTTCGTCTGGCGCGGATGACGATCACCCCACCCTCTGGCATCGCGGCTGCGGAATTGAGACAGAGATTGAGGATGGATTGTTCGAAAAGCGCCGGGTCCAGAGGGATTTTGGGCATGCCCTCCTCAAGGTCGAGCCGAACATGGCATTTCACCCCGACGGCGATTTCAAGAATATCCGCCATTGTTCGCAACAGGCTGGCAATATCCATCGAGCTGGGGTGGATAGGATGCTGACTGCCGACTGAGAGCATGCTGCTGGCAAGCGAGCGACCACGGTCTGCTGCCTTTCGGATACGCGCGAGGTGACGCTTTTGACGGTCGTTGAAGCCAGCTTCCCGCTCCAACAGCCCAAGACTGCCGGTGATGATGCCGATCATGTTGCCGACTTCGTGACTGACCTGATGCGTCATGCGCATAATGCCATCGAGACGCTGGGCCTTGGACGCCTCTGCTTCCTGGCGGTCCATCGCGGTGACATCACGCGCCAGAAGTACGATGCCTCTGTCTGGTTGGCGTGAGAGCGAAATTTCGATGACCTGCTGGTCCTCTGCGCGGTGGCGAACGACGGCACGCTCCTGCAAGGTCCCGGAATGTGTGTGGCAAGGCAATAGCTCTGGATCGATTTCAGGAATGGCATGCGCGAATTTTCGCAGCGGCGACTTTCTCGATGCGGCGGATTTTCCGATGAGATCGATCACGCGACGGTTCATCGTAATCGGGTCGCCTGCAGCGTCGAACAGCGCGATACCCTCGTTCATGTTGCGAAACGTAGACCGTATCGTCCGCGCCGCAGCTTCCGCCGTGCGCCGCAAGCGTGTGACGCGCTCCACGCTGTCGTTGAAAGCCTTGAACGCATCCAGAAGCCTGATGAGCTCGGTTTCGTTACCGCTGTAGGAAGGCGGGCCGACATTCTTGTCGCCTGTCGCAAGGGCATTCATACCTTTCGACAGGGAGACGATGCCGCGTGACACACGCATGACGGAGTGAATGGAAAAAATAGCCAAGACGAGCACCAGCATCGAGGCTAGAGCAATGATGATCAACAGCTGATACAGTGCGTTCGATGTCGAGATCAGGTCGTCATTCAGCCCTTGCGCCACGGCATCGCTTTGGGATTCGGTGGCATGCGAAAGATCGCGCGACACATCATGGAGCTTCGATACGGAGGCGCGAATGGCAAACATCCCGAGAAGGTAGTTGGTCTGCGCTTCAAAAACCCGCTCATAGGGCAGAAGCCGCTCAGATGATACCCTGACATCCGGGGCTGACCTGTTCTGTCTTGCGTCCGTTTCGGAAACGTAGCGTCGGCGAAGTTCACCCAGTTGAAAAAGACTGTCGGACGTCGCCGCCGCCTGCACGATGCCGTTCAACTGACGCCTTAATGCCACGTCTTCAACACCCTCGCCCGTGGCGATTTCGCCCAGCGCCGCCGCAGCCTTGGCTTTATGATCCTGCGCCGCATCCGCATCCCGTGCCAGTTCTCGGGTTTGGGTGTGGATAAGGTTGAGCAACTCCACAATCTGGCCGCTCGCAAAACCTCTGATAACGGGGTCCTCTCCGTCACGACCGATCATGCTCAACAGACCGTCAACTTGTGCGACGACAGCACGGCTTTCGCTGGACACCCGGTAGGGCGAAGCGGCGTTCATCAGAAACGGCGCACTCGATACCAGATCGGAAACCTGTCTTGAAATCAGCGATGCTTTCGCAAGGCTTGAAAAGGCTTGCAATCCGTAAGCCGCCATCTCATTGCGCGCGCGCTGCAAGCCGTAGATCGCTGTGGCAGACAGGCTGAACACAAGACAGCAGATAAAGACGATGGCGAATGGCAGGCGAAACGCAATCGATGAGAGGAACGAACGACTGATCACGGCAAAAGCTCTGCCTCTTCTGTATGCAAAACATAGCCCTTCCCGCGCCGCGTCTTGATGTGCCGAGGTAAGTCGGGATTGAGCTCGATCTTTCTTCTCAGACGAAGCACCAGGACATCGACATTGCGATCGACATAGCGCTCACTCTCTGTGCCGAGCCGATCTAGAATCTGGGCCCTGCTGACAGGCTGGTTGGGTGTGCTGGCGAGGATTTCCAGCAGCGCGAACTCCGCTGTCGTCAGCGTGCGGCTGCGGTCCGTGAGACATGTCGCCTGTCGCCCATCAAGATCGATCGCCCAGTCTCCAAGTCGCAGCGATGACCGCGCATGATCCTTTTCGGTTTCCTTGTCATGCTTCAGGGTGGGGATGGTCCGGCGTAGAACCGCCTTCATACGGGCCGTCAGTTCAATCGGTTCGAAGGGTTTGACGACGTAATCATCGGCGGCGGTTTCCAAGCCCAGAACACGGTCGGCAGCACTTCCGGCAGCGGTGACCATGACGATACCAATGTCGGATTGCAGCCTCAGGCGTTGGGCAAATGTGCGGCCAGACGTGCCGGGCAGATTGTGGTCGACCAGCACGAGATGAACCTGTTCCCGCGCCAATATTGCCGAGGCCTCTTCCGCCGACCCAGCACATATCGGTATCCAGTCCTCTGCCTCCACGAGATCAGAGATCAGCTCCGCCATGTCCGGATCGTCTTCAACGATCAGAATTCGCGCCTTCTGATTTAGCAATGTGTCGTCCTCCCAAGGACACTATACGATTTTGCCTGTCGATGTTCAAAGACTAGCTGATGATGGGCTCCGACATATATGTAATAAATGTAATATTCTTCGGCACTGCGGTGCAAAATTGGTAACCATTCTTCGATTGCGCCGACCCGCAAATCTGACATGCTGACTTCGGAGATTGGAACGGGGAGGTTCCAAGAGGGAGGCTCTGTTGAAAGCACTGTTGGCTATAGCGACGGGAATGACGGCATGGCTTTGCGCTGTGGCTCCCGGCTTGGCTGATACCAAGCTGAACGTGCTGTGCGGCACGGACGAAGCTTGGTGCGTTCAGATGAAGCAGTCTTTCGAAGACCACACGGGCATTGGCATTTCCATAACCCGAAAGAGCACCGGCGAAATCCTCGACCAGATCAGGTCGGAGAGGTCGGCACCATCAGTCGATGTCTGGTGGGGTGGCACCGGTGACACGCACCTTCAGGCAGCCTCGGAAGAATTGCTTGAAGTCTACGTCCCAAAACATCAGGCCGACATTCTGCCCTGGGCACAAAATTTCTTCAAAATGTCAGGACAGCACTCTTCCGGCATTTATGCAGGAGCCCTTGGCTTTGCTTATAACGCGCAGGTTCTTGCGCAAAAAGCTTTGGCCGCACCCACCTGCTGGAAAGATCTATCCAACGATGCCTATCGGGGGCTCATTCAGGCGGGTAATCCTAATTCGTCTGGCACTGCCTTTACGATGCTCGCGACACTGGTTCAGCTTTTCGGAGAAGACGAGGCTTTCCGTTACATCGGCGCGCTGAACCGCAATGTCGTGGAATATACCAAATCCGGTTCGGCGCCGGTCAAGGCAGCAGCCAGAGGCGAGACCTTGATTGGAATTTCGTTCATGCATGATGCGGTGACCCAGAAGGAAGAAGGCTTTCCACTTGTGATCGTCGCTCCGTGCGAGGGCACGGGCTACGAAATCGGTGCTGTCAGTATCGTCAAGGGCACCGCAAAGATCGAGGCGGCGCAGAGCTTCGTGGAGTTTGCGTTGAGCCCTGAGGGCCAGGCGACGGGTGCGGCAGCAGGTCAGAACCAGGTCCCTTCGAATGCCAGGGCAGCGCTTCCACCGGCGGCCCCCGACATATCGCTGATAAAGATGGTCGATTACGACTTTGCCACCTTCGGCCAACCGGGGGAACGAAGTCGGCTTCTCAGGCGGTTCGATGCGGAAGTAACGGCCACGCAGTAATCGGCAGCACGACTTTCCACGCAATCATTCGACAGGCGGCATGGAAGCCCATGCCGTGAGGGCAAACTCGTGCCTTTCATTCAAATCCATCGCAAGCAACAGGAGGATAACGCATGCGACTTTCAGCTCTTTCCATTCTACTTTTTGCCGGAACATCCCTTGGGGCGGTTTCTGCACAGGCAGCGGGTGAACTCAACCTCATCTGCTCGGCAGATGTCGTTATTTGTGAACAGATGAAAGGGGATTTTGAAAAGTCTCACGATATCAAAGTCAATATGGTGCGCCTGTCTTCTGGCGAGACCTACGCGAAAATCCGCGCCGAAGCCCGCAACCCCAAAACCGATCTATGGTGGGCTGGTACGGGCGACCCGCACGTACAGGCAGCATCCGAAAACCTGACCATGGAATACAAATCGCCCATGCTGGACCAGTTGCAGGACTGGGCTAAGAAGCAGGCGGAAAGCACGGGTTACCGCACAGTCGGTGTTTATGCTGGAGCGCTGGGCTGGGGCTATAATACGACGATCTTCAAGGACAAGGGCTACAAGGAGCCACTATGCTGGGCAGATCTTCTCGCCCCTGAACTGAAGGGGGAAATCCAGATTGCCAACCCCAACTCATCCGGCACGGCCTATACCGCATTAGCGTCACTCGCGCAGATCATGGGCGAAGATCAGGCCATCGACTACCTCAAGAAGCTGAATGCCAATATTTCTCAATACACCAAATCGGGCTCGGCACCGGTAAAGGCAGCAGCCCGCGGCGAGACCGCGCTGGGCATCGTCTTCATGCATGACGCCGTGGCCCAGACTGCTGAAGGCTTTCCGATCAAGTCCATCGCCCCATGCGAGGGAACCGGCTACGAAATCGGCTCCATGTCGATCATCAAGGGTGCCCGCAATCTGGAGAATGCCAAGGTCTGGTACGATTGGGCATTGAAGCCTGATGTGCAGTCCAGAATGAAGGATGCCAAGTCTTTCCAGCTGCCGTCCAACAAGCAGGCCGAAGTGCCGAAGGAAGCGCCGAAGTTCGAAGACATCAAGCTGATCGACTACGACTTCAAGACCTACGGCGACCCGGTAAAGCGCAAGGCCTTGCTGGAGCGGTGGGACCGTGAAGTTGGCGCCGTCGCCAACTGATCCACAAGCGTCTGGACCGGTGGGACATCTGTACCGCCGGTCCATTTCTCCGGTGCCCGTTGCATCCTAATTCTTCTATCTTGAAACAAGCGAGGTAAGCCATGAAACGTGGCAATCGCAGGCTGGACATCGTCCTTGCACTCGGGGCAGCGGCCCTCATTCTTCTTCCCTGGTACAGAATTGAACGCGGTTTTTTCGGCTTTGGCTGGCTGCCAGATTTCCTGTCGTCTGAAACCTCGGCACCGGCTTTCTTGCAGATCGCCTCGCATGGCAAGCTCTGGCTGATCGGTGTCGTCATAATGTTTCTCGCGGCGTCTCTGACACGAACGATCAATAATCCGATGAAGCGCGGTCGACTCATGTCCATTATCGGTGCGGTTGGGCTGCTCTTTCTCTCGCTTCAAGGCCTTGCCATCGGCTTTACGGGCTGGACCTGGACTGTCAGCGAAACGATCTTCGGACAAATCGCAAACGGCCAGCCCTCCATGGGCGCGGGTGCTGTCACAATGGCCGTCGTTTTCGTGCTACTCTTCGCTTTCGGCCTGGCGGAACGAGGCGTCATGAAAGGTGATGCATTCATCGTCGCCTCCATATCGCTGCTGATCTTTCTCGTTGCGATCTTCGTCTTTTACCCGATTGGCAGTATGTTCACCGCATCGGTTCAGGACTTCGACGGCTCCTTCAATCCCGATGGCTTTATTCGAAACCTGCAAGACCCTGGCATCTGGAGCCTCGGCTGTGTGTTGGGCGAAGAGCGTTGCGGCGTGGCATGGCGCACCCTCGCCCTTGCGCTCATGACGGCCTCCGCCTCTACCCTGCTCGGGCTCGGTTTCGCGCTCGTTGCCACCCGCACGCGCTTCCCGTTCAAAAAGGGTCTGCGCCTCCTCACCGTTTTGCCGATCATCACACCGCCCTTCGTCATCGGCCTTGCGCTCACATTGCTATTTGGTCGCGCAGGTGTTGTCACCGAAGGGCTTTCGAACCTGTTCGGCATCGAGCCAGGACGCTGGCTCTACGGCTTGACCGGCATCTGGATCGCGCAGGTTCTGTCGTTCACGCCCATTTCGTTCCTTGTGCTCATCGGTGTCGTCGAAGGTGTCAGCCCGTCGATGGAAGAAGCATCGCAAACATTGCGGGCCGATCGTTGGCGCACCTTCTGGCGCGTCTCGCTACCACTGATGAAGCCCGGCCTCGCCAATGCATTCCTAATTGGCTTCATCGAAAGCATGGCCGATTTCGGCAACCCGCTCGTCCTTGGCGGCAGTCATGGCGTGCTGTCGACTGAAATCTTCTTTGCAGTCGTCGGCTCCCAGAACGACCCGTCCCGTGCGGCAGTTCTTGCTATGGTTCTGCTTTGCTTCACTCTTTCCGCCTTTCTTGCACAACGCTTTTGGCTTTCGGGCAAGAATTTCGCGACGGTGACCGGCAAGGGTGACAGCGGCGCGCATATTGCGCTGCCCCGCGGCTTGTCCATCGGCGTACATTCCGTTGTCGTACCGTGGATGCTGTTTACAATCGTCGTCTATGGCATGATCCTGATCGGCGGCTTCGTCAAAACCTGGGGTCTCGACAACTCGCTGACGCTGGACCATTACATCCGAGCCTTCTCCGTAGGCTTCAACAATGGCAGCATTTCCTGGACGGGCGTCGCCTGGAATTCATTCTGGACGACCATGAAGATCGCGCTGATCTCAGCGCCTCTAACGGCTGCTGTCGGCCTGCTGACAGCCTACATCATCGTGCGTCAGAAATTTGCCGGCAAGAACGTCTTCGAGTTCGCGCTGATGATGAGCTTTGCCATTCCCGGCACGGTGATCGGCGTCAGCTACATCATGGCGTTCAACCTGCCGCCCATCGAGATGACGGGATCGGCCCTCATTCTGATCGCCTGCTTCGTTTTCCGCAACATGCCGGTCGGCGTACGCGGCGGCATTGCAGCCATGAGCCAGCTCGACAAAAGTCTAGACGAGGCATCACTGACACTGCGGGCGGACAGTTTCCGCACCATCCGCAAAGTCATTCTACCGCTTTTGCGCCCAGCAATAACCGCTGCCCTCGTCTACTCTTTCGTCAGAGCGATCACGTCGATCAGCGCCGTTATTTTCCTTGTCAGCGCGGAATACAACATGGCCACATCCTACATCGTCGGCCTTGTTGAAAACGGAGAATACGGTGTGGCGATTGCTTACTCGTCCATGCTCATTGTGGTGATGATCACCGTTATCACGGGCTTCCAGCTCATTGTCGGGGAACGGCGCCTGAGACGCGAAAATCGTGTCGCCGGTGTTACGACCACCCCTACCGTTCCTCTCGTTCAGGAGAAAGCCGCATGATCAAGGTAAAACCCGGCTCCGTCACCTTCCAAAATGTTCGCAAGACATTCGGCGCATTCACTGCCATCCCCGATCTCTCCCTCACCATCGAACCGGGGACACTCGTCACCTTGCTGGGGCCTTCCGGCTGCGGCAAGACAACGACCCTTCGCATGCTGGCGGGGCTTGAGCATCCAAGCTCTGGCCGCATTCTGATCGGCGATACCGACGTTACGATGCTACCAGCTAACGAGCGTGACGTGTCGATGGTGTTTCAGTCCTATGCTCTTTTTCCACATATGACCGCCCTCGACAATGTTGCCTACGGCTTGCAATCATCAGGCCTTCGCAAAAACGATGCTCTTGAAAAGGCAGAGGAAGGCCTGAAACTCGTCGGCCTTGCGGGCATGGGTCAACGTCTTCCGGCGGAACTTTCCGGCGGACAGCAGCAACGTGTCGCCGTTGCCCGCGCGTTGGTGCTTGAACCCCAGGTTCTTCTGCTGGACGAACCGCTGTCCAATCTCGATGCACGCCTGCGCCGCCGCGTCCGCACCGAAATCCGGGAATTGCAGCAGCGCCTCGGCTTCACCGCAGTGTACGTCACGCATGATCAGGATGAAGCTCTGGCCGTCTCGGACCGCATCATCGTCATGAAGGATGGGGAAATCGCACAATCAGGCGCGCCGCGTGAGCTTTATGAAGCCCCAGCATCGCCCTTCATCGCCGACTTCATGGGCGAAGCAAACGTCATTCCCTGCGAGATCATCGGCGTCGAGGGCGAACAAGCCCTCATTCGCGTGGCGGGCGTCGATTATTCCGTCAAAGGGAGGGGCGCAAAGCCCGGCTCCGCGAAACTTGCCGTCAGACCCGGCTCAATCATCATCGGCGCGGCGGACGGCAGTGGGCTGGCAGGACGTGTCCTGCACAGCGCCTATCTCGGCGGCCACATCGAATATGAAGTGGAGACCGATGTCGGCACACTCTTCATCATAGACCACGCCATGGAAATGAGCCTGCCTGCGACGAGCGATGTCACGCTCGGGTTCAAAAGCCGTGGTATCGCACTGATCAACGGCTGAGACGCCGGACTTGCAATCAAAGGACATGACAATGACGACACATGAAAGCGCCATCGAACTGCGCTTTTCCCTGGCAAAGACACTCGCAGAAAAAGCTGGCGCAATGGCGCTGGATTATTTCAACCGACGCGAAACACTGGTGATAGAAACCAAGCGTGATCTTCACGACGTGGTTTCCATCGCTGACCGCAACGTCGAGACGCTTTTGCGCGAGCAGGTCGCCGAAGCGCTGCCGGAAGATGGGTTTTTAGGTGAAGAGTTCGGTTACACCGAAGGCCAATCCGGCTTTACCTGGGTCGTGGACCCCATCGATGGCACGGCACCTTTCGTCAACGGCATGCCGACATGGTGCGTGTCCATCGCAGTTCTTTATGACGGCATTCCTGTCGTCGGCGTTATCAAGGTGCCGTGCGAGGACGAACTCTATGCGTCGGCAGAAGGATTTGGCGCGACCCTTAACGGCAAGCAGCTTCGGCTCGACCCCGCACGGACGATCCAGAATGCGCTGATGGGCATCGGCAGCAACAATTACGTTACGCCCGACCGGGTTGGTGCCATCATTGCCTCTCTGCTGTCCATCGGTGGAAACTTCATCCGCAACGGCTCCGGCGCGCTGATGCTGGCCTATGTCGCTGCCGGGCGTCTGGTTGGTTATTATGAGCCCCATATGCGCGCCTGGGATTGCATGGCGGGGTTCTGCCTCGTTAAAGAAGCGGGTGGGCAGTACATGCCGTTTCCTTGCGACGGTGAAAACTTGATGCTTGGCAGCCCTGTCCTCGCCAGCAATCCAACCGCCTACGACGAGCTTTTCAATATTCACAAAGCTACGACAGCAAGCAATCGGTCATAGTCCAGACCCGTTCCGCTTTGAAAAGACACCACGGAACGAGCTTTTGTTCGGTCCGTGGCTGTCCCTTACTCTTCCGCCAGCTCACGGCTGGTATTTACGGTTAATTGCGCATTAACCATGATCAAGTAGCTGTAGATGTCTGCCCGCGATGTAAGCGGGCGATCTCAGCATTGGTCACCGCATGACACACCAGCTGCTTCCGGCCATGTACCGGCGTCTCGGCTTTTTTACAGCACTGGTTTCGCTCGCCCTCATATCGCCGTCCCTAGCGCAATCTGTCTGGACCGGTAGCGCCAACAATATGTTCAGCGATGGAGCGAATTGGAGCCCGACGCTGCCTGGCACCGCGGATGTGGCCGTTGTCGATACCGGGTCGCCGCAGGTCGATGACACCGCGACAATCGACAGGCTTGATGTCGGCGGCGGCAATGTCACGATCGCCAATACGGGCACGTTGACCGTTATCAATGGCAGCACCATCACCTCGGGAAGCATTGGCATCAACGCGGATGGCACGCTGAATTCAGATGTAAACCTCGATGGCGGCGGCCTTTTCATCGACGGGACACTCAACGGCAGACTGACGCTGAACAACGGCAATGTCGCGGTAAATGGAGCCCTGACGAGTGCCACGGTTGAGGCGGGAACGACGCTTTCCAACAATGGTGCGGTCAACGACGTGTCGGTGTCGTCGCAAGGCACCTTCACCAACAACAGCGCGGCGACGCTGGACACCTTAAACAATGCCGGAACCGCATCGAACGCCGGCACGATCGGCAATGTGACCAATACCGACGGAAGTTTCACCAACAATGTGGGTGGCACGGTCACCGGAAAAACCATCGTATCAGGCGGCACAGTTACGAACAATTTCGTGGTGACTGACGCTGACGTGGCGGCAGCCGCCGCCTTCTATAACAATAATGGCGCAACTGCCGGGAACATCAGGAATTCCGGCACCGTCGTCAACGCAGGCACCGTTGCCTCGCTCCAGAACGACGCCGGGAGTTTCACGAACAATACTGGCGGCTCGGTCACCGGGCTGACGACGGTTTCGGGCGGTACCGTGACTAACAATTTCATCGTCACCGATGCAGATGTTGCCTCCGCCGCCGCTTTCGTCAACAATGCGGGCGCGGCGGCTGGCAATGTCAAAAGCGCTGGTACGGTCACCAATTCAGGCACCATTTCCTCGGTCGAAAACGACAGCGGGACGCTGACCAATACCACCGGTGCGTCGATTGGTTCTGTGGTCAATGCAGGCAATGGTTCCAACGCCGGAACGATCGGCTCCCTGACCAACACGGCGGGGGATTTTACCAACAATGCAGGCGGCGAAATCGCGGGAAATACGATTTTGTCCGGCGGCAGGGTGACGAATAACTTCGTCGTCACAGCCGTGGATGTCGCCGCCGCTGCCGCCTTCGTCAACAATGGTAGCGCCACTGCTGGCGCTGTCAAAAATTCAGGCACCACGTCCAATGCAGGCACGATCGCCTCGCTTCAGAACGACGATGGCCTTTTCACCAACAATGCTGGCGGAACGGTCACCGGCGACACGCGGATCGCGGGCGGCGCGGTGGTCAACAACGCGGTACTCGCGGATGTAGACATCAGTACAGAGGGACGCTTCACCAATAACAGTGGCGCGACGGCAGGTGCTGTAACCAACTCAGGCAACGCGTCCAACGATGGGACCATCGCTTCCCTTGTCAACAATGATGGCGTCTTTTCCAATACCGGCACCATTAGCGGTGCGGTCACCGTTACCGGTGGTGAGTTGACCAATCAAGGAACGGTGGCAGGGACCATCTCCATTTTCGACGGCGGGTTGTTGTCTGGTACCGGTGTCGCCGGTGGGCTCACCGTCGGCAATGGCGGCATCCTGTCGCCCGGACCGGGCCTTCAAACGCTTGACTTCACTGGCAATGTCGTCTTTGACGCTGGCGCGATCTACCGGGTCGATATTGATGCGGCGGGTTTCTCCGACCGTTTGACTGCCACGGGCACTGTGAATCTTGGGAACAGCACTCTCGATATCCGTGCGGCCAGCACGAGCTATGGCCTGACGACCGACTACACAATCGTCACCGCAGGGGCGGTGAATGGTCAATTCGGGAACGTCGTGAGCGACTTCGCCTTTCTGTCTCCCACGTTGACCTATGATCCGACGATCGTCTACCTGCATCTTGACCGGAACTCCGTGCGCTTTCAGGACGTCGCTCAGACCGTCAACGATCGCGTCACTGCGACGGCGGTTGAAAATCTTGGATCGAACAACACACTCTATCGCGCCGTTCTGCCACTCGATGTCAGCGCTGCCGCAAGCGCGTTTTCCCAACTCAATGGCGAAGTTCATGCCTCGTTTAAGAGCAACCTCCTCTGGGAAACCAAACTGACCCGCGAGGCGATCATCGACCAAATGAACGCCGCGCCGGGACGGGTCTCCGAACAAGCGGATGAGGCATCATTCTGGACGACGGGTGTGCTGGCACAAGACAACTTTGCAGGCGATGGCACCGCGCGGGGCACCGGCGGCAGCAGCGCCGGAACGCTGATTGGTGGGGATGCACCCGTGTCTGACACCTGGCGCCTCGGTGGCGTCCTGGGATACAGCCACCTTTCGATGCAGCCGGACGCAAGTGCTGAATCCTACCATCTCGGCCTCTACGCGGCGGGTGATATTGGTCCGCTGGACCTTATCGGCGGCACGATCGTCACGAAAAACGATATCTCGACACGGCGCAACATCGCTTTTGGTGCATTCACCGATCAACTGTCTGGCAACTACGTGGGCACGACAGCGCAGATATTCGGCGATATCGCTTGGACGTTCGAGATCGACGACCTCAGCATCCAGCCTTTCGCAAACCTCGCCTACGTCAACCTCGACACCAAAGGCTTCACGGAAGATGGCGGGGCAGCGGCGCTGACCGTATCGGGTGGTTCAAGCGATCTCTCCATCTCCACGCTTGGCATGCGCTGGACTGCCAATCTTCGCGGTGGCGATCTGCCCGTTGTCGCATCGGGAATGCTGGGCTGGCGTCACGCCGCCGGTGATCTGGCGCCGATCTCCATTTCCAGCTTCGGTGGCAACGATCCGTTCATTCTGGAAGGCGTGACCATGCCAAGAGATGCCATGGTGATCAAAGCCGGTATCACCGCGGAGCTCTCAAAGGCCGCCCGTTTCAGCGTGACGTATGCGGGCGAGTTTGGCCGCGGCTTCAGCTCGAACGCCGCCTATGCCAATCTTTCCGTGAATTTCTAAGGACAGTTCGAATTGTAAAATATTCGCACGTGTTCAGGAACTAATCCAAACGGCCTGCGTTAATGCGCGGATGAAATTGCCGATAGGATTTGGCCAGCATATATGAAAGCACCAATCCTTCGCCCTCATGCACTCCCTCACGGTATTTGCAGCGTGTATATCCCACACGCGCCATGATTGCCGCTGTGCGTCTTCATCCTCTGAAATAATCTACCACTAAGAAACAACAGCATCGACCTGATGATTTTATTCGCAGGTCGTTCGCATCAGGTCCTCATCGGAAAGCAACATGGTTTCAGACAATGCAACGGTACCGGACGCTCAAAAACTAGATCCTACACTGACCGAAAAGGAAGTGGAGGAGGCCCGTCGCGCCTTTCTTCTCAGGCGCTTCTGGCAAAGCGCGCGCGGCTACTGGGGTGCCGGTGGTGACCGCTTTGCATGGATCGTCTGCATCGGCCTACTGGTTCTGATCGGTATCAACGTCGCGTTCCAATACGGCATCAACGTCTGGAACCGTGGGTTGTTCGATGCCATCGAGCAGCGCCATGCATCCGATGTCTATTACCTCGCATCGCTCTTTCCACCATTGGTGGCGGGCAGTGTTGGTCTTGTCACCGTACAGGTCTATGTCCGAATGCTCATCCAGCGACGCTGGCGCTCGTGGTTGACCAAATCGCTGATCGGACGTTGGTTGGCGAACGGACGTTACTATCAGCTGAACCTGATCGACGGAGATCATAAAAATCCGGAAGCGCGCATCTCGGAAGACATGCGCATTGCCACGGAATCGCCCGTCGATTTTACCGCCGGTGTGATCTCTGCCTTCGTTTCGGCATCGACGTTTATCGTCGTGCTCTGGACAATCGGTGGCGCACTGACCCTGCCGATTGGTGACTCCGTCATCACCATTCCGGGCTTTCTCGTCATTGCCGCCGTCATCTATGCGGTGATCACTTCCAGCTCGATTGCAGTGATCGGGCGCAATTTCGTGCGTGTCTCCGAAGACAAAAACCAAGTCGAGGCGGAGTTTCGCTATACGCTGACCCGCGTGCGCGAGAACGGTGAAAGCATCGCGCTGCTGGGCGGCGAGGAAGAAGAACGCAACGACCTCGACAAAACCTTTGCCAATGTGCGCCAGCAATGGCGGCTTCTTGCCAACCAGCATATGCGCACGACGCTGGTATCCCACAGTTCGATGCTGATCGCCCCGGTCGTTCCCGTCCTGCTATGCGCCCCAAAATTTCTGGCTGGCAGCATGTCCCTGGGCGAAGTGATGCAGGCGGCATCCGCCTTCACCATCGTTCAGGGCGCCTTCGGCTGGCTGGTTGATAATTACCCTCGACTTGCGGACTGGAATGCCTGCGCAAGACGCGTGGCTTCGCTGATGACATCGCTGGATGATCTGGAACGCGCCGAGCAAAGCGACGACATCGGCCGGATCAAGCGTGGCGATACGCAAGGGACGACGATGCTCAGCCTCAGCGACCTATCCGTTTCGCTTGGTGATGGCACCGCCGTGGTCAAGGAAACGCAGGTCGAGATCGAGCCAGGCGAAAGAGTTCTGGTTGCGGGAGAGTCCGGCTCGGGCAAGAGTACACTGGTGCGCGCCATCTCTGGTCTCTGGCCGTGGGGCGAAGGCAGCGTCAATTTCCATCCCGACCACCGCCTGTTCATGCTGCCGCAACGGCCCTACATTCCATCCGGCACATTGCAACGCGCCGTCGCCTACCCTCGCCCGGCGGATAGTTGGTCGGTCGAAGACATCAAGACCGCGCTCGAAAAGGTCGGCCTGGGTCAACTGGGTGAAAAGATCGAAGACGACGCGCCATGGGACCACACCCTATCGGGCGGCGAGAAGCAGCGTCTGGCCTTTGCGAGACTATTATTGCATGACCCCAATATCATCGTCCTTGATGAAGCGACATCGGCGCTCGATGAGAAGACGCAGGATCAGATGATGCAGATGCTGATCGATGAGTTGCCCGACGCTACGATCGTCAGCGTTGCGCACCGTGTGGAGCTGGAAGTCTTCCACACACGCAAGATCACGTTGGAAAGACGCGAAGGCGGTGCGAAACTTGTGAGCGACGTTGGTTTGAAGCAGCACACCCCAAAGCGCAAGAAGCTGCTGCGGCTGATCAAGAAGCCACGCGCCAGGCCAACGTAAGGCGTGGGTTTCTACTGAAATGCAAAAGGGGTTCGAGGCATGGCCACGAACCCCTTTTCTTATTCTACCCGCCTCGAATGTCGAAAGCGGATTTGCGTATCAGAACTGGCGTCTAAAGCCTGCTGTCACAGCATGGCTGCTGAAATCCGTGCTGGAGCTTGTGCCATCTACTGCGGTGAAGTTGAAGTTATCAGCAGCAGTGTAACGGTAGCCAATGTCGAACGTGGTGTTGCTGAACAGCGCGCTGTCTCTGAAGAACGAGATCGTATCGAGCTTGATGCCGACGCCCGCGTCGAGGTGGTATGCAAATTTGGTGTCGTCGTCATCCATGGCAATGCCAGTAACGCCCTGACGGTGCAATTCAAGGTTCATCGCGCCAACGCCACCACCGAGGTAAGGCGTGAAAGCCGTTGCCGTTTCGATGTCGAGATAACCGTTAACGTAGCCCTGGATTGCGCGGGCTTCACCGAAGGATGCGTTTCCGGCGTTCACGCCATTGACAGTGTGTTCGTTCACGTCCGCTGTGCCGTAACCGACTTCCAGTTCGAGACGTGGCGAGACAAAACCGTAGGAGCCGAAGCTGTAACCGGCGCGCAGCGCGCTGTAGAAACCAACGTCGTAATCAGTGCTGACGCCACCCGCAGTTGTGCCGAAGCCAGTGTCGTCCAGAAACGTCAGGCTGCTGAGCGTACCGAGATAAAAACCACCTGGATTGGATACGACCACTGGCTCAACTGGAGCAACGACATCGGCAGCATGAGCAGAAGATGCGAGCAGCCCCAAAAGGCCAGCAAGCTTAAGAGCGCGATTCATAAGAAAACCTTTCAAGATCAGCCCCCGCCGATGATTCTGATTTGGACAGATTGAGGGCTTGCGGTCGAGGGATTTGGCGAGATCAGACCATGCCACGCATCAGAATATGTCCAAGCCGTTGCTGATAAGCAACTGAATGGTAGGCACTACATAAAGGAATACCACAGGCGTTCATGAGAGTTTTCTTAATCTCAATCGGAACGCAATCGACTCCGAGGCCGTTTGATGAAGGATATCAAACTGAAGGAGGAAACGTAGAATGAGCATTTTCAGTAAAATCAGAGACGCAATTTTCGGTGGACCGGCGCAAGCCTCTCCCGCATCACCCAGTGCGGCAGAGCCGACACCTGCCCCATCTTCCGTACCTGAACCAGCGGCAACAACCGCTCCACCGGTCGGCGGCACTGGTCAAGCCGTGCCAAAAACCGCTGGCGCATCGGCACCTTCCACAAGTTCGGGGTCGCAGCCGGTAGACGTGGCAGCCCAACTGGACGCCGCCGTCAAGCGCAGCGGCCACAAGCTAGACTGGAAACACTCCATCGTTGATTTGATGAAGGCACTTGGAATGGATGCGAGCCTTGCAGAGCGCAAGGAACTTGCCGAGGAGCTCGGCTATACGAAAGAACTCAACGGTTCTGCTGAAATGAACACCTGGCTGCATAAGGCTTTGTTGAAAAAGCTGTCGGAGAATGGCGGCAAGGTTCCAAGTAACTTGCTGGACTAAAGCCATCGGCTTCATGGGAAGGCGGCGATGTTGCCGCCTTTTTTTTGCGTTTAGGCCCAACGGCGCATCGGCCCCATGTCGCTTGCCGGTGCGCACTCTATCACGCTTGCTCCCTTGGCGCGGTACAGGGCATCATCTGCGCGCTTTAGCGCGTCGTCACACGTCACTTCGCCATGCCGCACTTCGCTGAGGCCGAAGGAAGCACCTGTTATCAACCGCTTTTCCCTGACGAAATACGGATGCGACAGCAACTCCGAGAGTTGTCCGCAACGAGTACCCGCATCCACGGCTGATACGCCAGGCATGAACACGGCGAACTCATCTCCTCCGAGACGAAACACGACGTCCTCTGGCCGACAGCCGGATTTCAAGCGTTCAGCAACTTGTTTCAGCAACTCATCGCCAATGGCATGACCGTGCCGATCATTGACGGCTTTGAAACCATCGAGGTCGAGGCAGGCCACAATCAAGTTGCCAGCCGTTGAAAGTCTGGCAAACTCCGTGGCGATCAAAGATCGGTTTGCCAGGCCCGTCAGGAAGTCGTGAGTTGCGGCATGCCGCATCAGCTTTTCGGCCTCCACCAACGTACCGATGGCGCGACGGGACGTGCGTGTGGCGAAGATACCGCCAGCGATGAAAATAATCGTCAGCGCGGAGGCCAATGGCAGGAATTGGCGCAACAAATCATGAGCGGGCGTCAGCGGCTTCCAAGACAAGACCTGAGCTTGCCCATCGGGCCCAACGGCGATCTCGGCGCTGGCGCGGTCATCCGAAACCGTATTCGCTGGTCCGACGGCTGCATCATCGAGCATGAAGCGATCGCCGAGAAAGGTCTGTAGGCTGCCAGCTATCGGGATAGCAGAAATCAGCACCGGTCCACGGGCGTTGCGCAGGGTTGCCATCTTGAAATCGGATTGGAACAGGCTGGCCGTCAAGAGAACGGCGTCGTTGCCGATAACTTCGATCTTGCTGAAGACGATAGGTTCGGGGATGCCGGGCTTTCGTCCGCCCGCTTCACTTACACGCACCTTGTCGACCAGTGAGAGTGCGTCTTGCGCAATGACGTCAGCGCCCTGCGCGAAGAACGGGCGATCCTGAACCTCATCGGCAGTTTTCGAATAGATCAGTTTGTCATCGCTATCGAGAATGGCCACGAAACGGGTTCGCGATGTCCCGATCAGCGAACTACCGATGTTTCGATCGGCCCATTCAAGGTCGAAGGCGTTGTCGAGCTTGGCAATCGATTCGTCCCAGATCGTCCACGCCGTCAAAGCGAACTCGATGTCAGTGATCCAGATCGATATGTTTCGTTTGACCAGAACTTCCTGACGCTGTCGGTTCTCCGCATCGAGACGAGACACCCCAAAATAGGGGATGGCGGCAAGCGCGATCAACAATACTGCTACCAGCACCAGGGCTGGCACCACCAGTCTGAACTGCGAAAAGCGCGTGCTCATATTTACGTCCCGATTGCTCCAAGACTTCGATATGAGCGAGAGACTATTTAAGGCTGGTTAGCGGTCATGGATTTCGGCGCACGCGGTTAATGCTTCCCTTCCGTAACGGAAGGCAAACCCGCGCTGAGTTGCAGCGCGGGTAGTTGCCGATTTCTTTATTGCGCGTTTCTGGCTGCGGTCGGCAGCTTCGCCAGATCAGCCACGATGGCGGCGGATTCGGTTTTCAGCACGTCTTTCGCATTTTTGCGCGCATTTTCGATGGCGATATTGGCGCTGATGCTGCGTTCATTCGCTTGCAGGCCGTCGTCATTTTCAGGAACGAAGCCGCTTCCAACTTCCGCACGCGCCTTCAGCCGTGCTTCCGTCGCCGCCATTTCACTTCGGCGTTCGGCTTCGTTGAGAGAAATGGTTTTCTTGGCGCGCAAGGCTTTCAAATCCGCGACATCTTCAACGAAACGCTGGAAGTCGCTGTCATCCTTGACGCGCGCGTCATGCTCGCTTTGCAACTGCGGCACGATCTTCGCCATGTCGCCCATCAACGCGTATTTGGCGGGCTTGATCTGCGTCCAAGGCAAGGCATTGTCGTAACTGGACTCGCCCAGCAGTTTCGGGTCGAGAATTCCAGGCAGGCTGATATCCGGCGTCACACCGCGCAACTGAGTGGTGCCGCCATCGACGCGGAAGAACTGCGCGATCGTCAGCTTTAACTGGCCAAGCTCAGGCTTGTTGTTGCGCGCAACACGATCGAGATCGACCACCGTCTGCACAGTACCCTTACCGAAGCTGGGCTCACCAACGATAACACCCCGGTCATAATCCTGAATGGCAGCGGCAAAAATTTCCGAAGCCGATGCGGAGCCGCGATTGATGAGAACGCCGAGCGGACCTGTCCAGGCAGGCGCACTCATCTCGTCACTCTCGACCTTGACCTTGCCTTCGGCATCCTTCTGCTGGACGACGGGGCCTTTGCCGATGAACAGACCGGTGAGATCGATCGCTTCCGCAAGCGAGCCACCACCATTGTCACGCAGGTCGATCAACACACCGGCAACCTTGTCCTGCTTCAGTTCTGCAAGAAGCTTGGCGACGTCGCGGCTCGCGCTACGGTAATCCTTATCGCCTTTGCGACGTCCTTCGAAGTCTTCATAGAAGGTGGGCAAAGTGATAACGCCGATGTTGACGGTGGCATCGCCGTTTTTGACAGGAACGATTGTCTTTTGGGCCGCCTGCTTTTCCAGACTGACCTTGTCTCGCACAAGGCTGATAACGCGGTGGCCGCCGCTGCTACCTGAATCGGCGGGGAGAATATCGAGGCGCACCACGGAACCCACAGCACCGCGGATCATCTGAACGACCTCATCCAGTCGCGTGCCGACCACTTCCTTGATGGCGCCATCCTCGCCCTGACCAACGCCGATAATGCGGTCGCCCACGGCAAGCTTGGTTGAAAGTTGCGCCGGGCCTCCGGGCACCAGTTCGCGGATCGTCGTATAGCCATCGCGTTCCTGAAGCACCGCGCCGATCCCGACCAGCGACAGCTTCATCGAAATGTCGAATTCAGCAGAAGCCTTCGCGCTGAAATAATCCGTATGCGGATCGACCGCCGTCGTATAAGCCGCCATAAAGGTTTGGAACACGTCGTCACTCTTGTAGGGATAGACGCGGTCCATGATGTTCTTGTAACGTTTATCCAGCGTTTCGCGAATGGCGGCATCCGCTTGGCCCGCTAGCTTCAAACGAAGCCAGTCGCTTTTTACGCGTTTGCGCCAGAGCTCATCACTCTGCTTCTCTGACTGCGCCCAAGGCGCGTCATCGCGGGAGATCGGGTAGTCTTCGCGAACCGTGAAATCGAAGTCTTGCTTCAGTTCGCTTCGCGCGAACGTCATACGGTCAACGACGCGGCGCGTATAGCTGTTGAAGATCGAAAACGGAATTTCAAGGTCTTCGTTCAGGATCGCATCATCGATCTTGGTGCTATCGGCCATGAAGCGATCGATGTCGCTTTGCATGAACAGCATACGGTCAGGATCGAGGGACTTGATGAACTTGGTCATGATGTGGCCAGACAAAACATCGTCCAGCGGCACCGTCTTATAGGCGTATCGGCCCAGGAACTGCGCGCTCAAATTGGCAGCTTGCGCCTGAATTTGCGACGGCTCAAGTGTCGGCGGCGATGCCGGTTGCTGCGCATAGGCAGAAGACGCAATCGACAGAACCAAACCAAAGAGACCGTGCTTTATGCGCATGCGATATCATTCCTCATCATTGTGCAGATCAGTCTTACTGCACCGCGGCGGCAATTACGATAAGAACATCGTCGGCAAAACGTTCTTTTCAGGCAATTGCTCGTGAACGACAGTGCTAAATATCCACTCGCTAAAATGGTGGATATTCTTCACCTCCTCATCTAGAAACATGGCGGCCCTGCGGCCATCCTGCGCTCCCCAGGCGAAAAATCCCTGAAACAACGTTTTATCGACAGGGGCTCAGGACGACTGGTCGATCGAAAAATCGACCACACATTGAAATGAGGGAAATATCATGAAGTCCAACGTCTTTTCCAATCGTCGCGCAATGCTCTTGGGCGCAATCGCCGCCGTCGTCATTTTTGCTGTCATTCAGACGTTCTATAGTCTGCGTGGCCCGCAATATGCCGAAAGCCGCGATGGTGCAGTGATGGTTCGTCCGATTGCGAAGGATGACGGCGTGAAAAACACGACGATGGCGGTCGTGATCGGGCTGATCGGCGGTCTCTATGTCGCCCGCATCGTCAACAGACGCTCCACGAAAGCGTGATATGAAAATGGCGAGCCCGCGCCGTCTTTTGCGGGCTCGCCATGGAATGATCAAGCTTTGCAAAGGCTCCACAGAACCGACCAGGGGTCAAAACTGGAACCGTCTATCTTACCGACTGTATAGAGCTCTTCGCCTTCGCGCGCCCAGTTTTCGACAGTCACTAGATCAGGCGAGAGGTTTGCTAGCAATTGCAGTTGCGCGCCTCCGGCAAGCTGCCACACGACATTGACGGTTTTTCCCTGCGCTTGAAAACTGCCCGATTTCAAGGACGCACCTCGCAAAAGCGGAACGATATGCTCATGACGCAGCGCGATGAGATCCGTGTAAAATCCCATCATACCGACGCCGTCCTCTTCTTCAGCCACTGACCAGTCGATTTTCGCTGAGAGAAATGTTTCATACGCAGTGGGGTCTGCCACGTCGTCGCCTTCGAACCCCGGCAGCCGCGACAACTCTTCCCGCCGCCCCACGCGGATTTTTTCGTTCATTTCTTCATTGAACTCACAGAAAAAGGGGAATGGCTCTTTGGCCCCCCACTCCTCACCCATGAACATCATCGGTATCTGCGGTGCCAGAAGATAAACCGCAGCGATGGCTTCGATGGGCTCCGGCGGGATGTGGGAGGACATGCGGTCGCCGATGGCGCGATTGCCGATCTGGTCGTGGTTTTGAATGAAGGAGATGAAGGCCGTGGGCGGCAGATCCTGGCTTGGCTTGCCACGTTCCCCACCACGATAGGGCATATGCTCTCCCTGAAACACGAAACCTTCAGCAAGACCCCGACCCAGATTGTCGTCATTACCGATGTATTCTTCGTAATAACCGAATGTCTCGTCAGTTGCGGCGATGTGGAGGACGTGGTGGACATCGTCGTTCCACTGCGCGGTAAACAGTGTGGGGTGTCCATCATCCCCCCTCGCCAGAACGTCGCTGTCATTGTCTTCGTTCTCGACGATCAGATGGACGTGCCTGCCATCCGCCGCCTGTCTGACCCGGCGTGCAAGCTCTTGGAGAACATGCTCGTCGCTATCGTCCTTGATTTCGTGGATGGCATCGAGCCGCAGACCATCGAGCCGAAACTCGGTGACCCAGTAGAGGGCGTTTTGAATGATGAATTCACGCACATGTTTTGAGCCGTCATCATCGTAATTGATGCCGTTGCCCCAAGGCGAAGCGTGGTGCGCCGAAAAAAGCGGCGCAAAGAGGGGCATGTAATTCCCGTCGGGCCCAAAGTGATTGTAGACCACATCGAGGAACACACAGATACCTCTGGCATGTGCCTCATCAACGATTTTCATCAAATCTTCCGGGCGGCCATAACTGCTTTCGGGCGCGTAGGGCATAACGCCATCATAGCCCCATCCGTAACTGCCGGGGAAATCGGAGATCGGCATAAGCTGTATCGCGGTGATGCCCAGTCGCTGCAAATGATCGAGCTTGTCGATCGCTGCCAGAAAGCCACCGTCAGCAGTGAACGCTCCGGCATGGAGTTCGTATATGACCATCTCTTCCCAAGGGCGTCCGTTCCAGCCCTCGGTTTTCCAGTCATAAGCGTAGAGATCCACCACTTCGCTTGGGCCATGCACGTCTTCGGGCTGAAAACGGGAGGCCGGGTCTGGGACTTCAAGTCCATCGGGCAGTTGAAACCGGTAACGGGTGCCTGCGCCAGCGCCTGAAACCTCGCAATGAAACCAGCCCTCGCCCGCGTCCAGCATATCGTGCTGCTCACCGCTCTCCAGTTTCAACACCATGGCTTTCTGTAAGGGGGCCCAGATACGAAACAGCGTGGAATCCGTGAGAATCCGCGGACCGAAATCAAACATGTGAGACAATGAAAATACCTTCTGATGACAATATGTTGGTGTAGAACAACTCAGTAACTTCATCGCAGCATGATGGTTTCACACAATTTTTCTGAATACGCGGCTCGTACGATAACGAACGGCCCTGCGGCCCTGCCAGTGCGTATTGAACATTCCCGTACCAAGCGCCATCTCATGGGACAGCATAGAGATAACGGAGGGCTATTCATGGGTTTATTCGACGCGCTTTTGGGGCATGGATCAACAGTCGATCCGGCAGACCTCCGTAAACGCCTTGATGGCGTATTGATCGACGGAGAAGAGCCGCAACTGGCTTTCAAAGTCATCAGGGACTTTTTCGTGTTCACGCAACACCGCGTCATCCTCGTTGATATTCAAGGCATGACAGGCAGCAAAGTCGATTACACATCGATCCCCTACCGTGCGATCACCCGCTTTTCCGTAGAAACGGCAGGCACGTTCGATCTGGATTCGGAACTGAAAATCTGGGTGTCGGGGTCGAGCACGCCCATCGGCAAAACCCTGAAAAAAGGGACGGATGTGCGCGGCATTCAACGCGCCTTGGCAACCGGCGTCTTGCGGTAGACTACCGCGAGGCTGGTGCCGGCGTGCGCTTGGCCTGCCTGTAAGTTCGCGGTGGGTTTGCTGCGGAGATGGATTTGTATATTTCCGCAGTTTTCAAACCGATGGTCCGCCAATCGTACTTCGACATTATTCTCGCGCCTTGCTGAAGGGATGGACGAGCTGACGTTTCGCCCTCCATCTCTGCTTGCAGACGCTCAGAGAGTGCCTCGATATTGCCCAGCGGGAAGTAGGACGACTTGTCGAGCGACAGGCCGAGATTTGCCTCGATATCGCTCGCCAGCACAGGCAGTCCGTGTGCCATAGCCTCCAGAAGCGCAATCGGCATGCCTTCATGGCTGGATGGAAGTACAAACAGGCCTGCATTCGAAAAGAGACTGGCAAGTTTGCGGCCGGACTGCACACCGGTCAGCACCACGCCCGGCATGGCTTTAGCGCGCGCCTGAACCGTGGTGGCATAATCGCTATCCGCGTCTCCTCCGCCAACGAGAACCAGTTTCGTGTCGCCAAGGCTGGTCTTTGCAAAGGCTTCGATAAGGTCAATCTGGCGCTTTTCCGCAACAAGGCGGGCCACCAGCAGAATATAGCGTCCCTTCTTCAGGCCGAATTCGGAGAGAACGCTATCCTCGAGATTTGTCGTATCGACCTTTACACCATTTGGAATGAAATGGACCGGCGCCTTGAAATCCTTCTGCATCCGATCCGCAATGTGCTTGGCAATTGCGATGCGTGCATGGGAAAACCGCATCCCGGCCCATTCGCCAAGCTGCAATATCCGCTTTTCCAAAGAATTCCATTTTTCCCGATCATAGTCGTAACCATGATGCGTAAAAACGACTCGCAGGCCCAGCATGCGCGCAAACGGCGCAACAAGCGAAGGCCCGACAGCGTGAATATGAACGATATCAGGGTGGAGAAACCGTGCTTTGACGAGCGCTAGCGCCGTGTGGAAAATGGCCTCCAGCCGGGTGCTGCGCGGTGCCCAGAGCGGGTGAACAGTAATGCCACGCCAAACATAGGGCTTGCTATCGGCAACGTAGTTTTTGCGGGCAAAGACATGAACATCAGCACCCAATTCCACGAGATTTGAAACGAGTTGCTCGACATGCGTTTCGACGCCACCTTGCACATTGGGAATGCCGCGAAGACCAATCATGCAGATGCGCATGGAGTCCAGCATTCGTGCGTTGTCCCGCTTGGAGCGCGCGCTTTCGGAAGCTTCCTGTTTTGGTAGATCGATACCCATCTGGACATAATTCATCGCGTGCTCCTAATTTACATTAGAACATTAGGATATGATAAACTAAATCGAGATCGAGGCTAGTGCTTTTACGCTTTTTCTCTAATCATCTCGAAGCGTGGTAAACGGCGCAGTTGTAACAATCGAAGACCTTAGACAGGCACCTTAGAATCCGCTGCAGATTTACGTTTTATAAACCTATACCCAAGGTTGATCATTGGCTTCTCCAAATATTCGTAGGTAAGCAATGAGAGGCCGAGCGTGAGAACAAGGCTGGCAAGCCCTATGGGCAGGTCCGCCCATGTTCCACTGAGTGGAAGCCACGCGAAAACGATGAGCGCGGCCACGCCATGAAACAGATAGATCGAGTAGCTGAGAGAACCGAGCCATGACAGCACCGCGTTATCGGGCATCCTTGTTTTGACGGAAAATACGAAGACGCACAGCGCCACGAGGTAGCTGGTCAGGATCGGCAGGGTTCCGACGAGGAAAAATCCGTCCCTTCGCCCCAGAGAAAATTCACCGATACTCAACAACACGACGGCCTGAACCAAGAGAACCACAACTGATGCAGCGAACGCGCCCTCGCGCCGATCAACCAGCACCATGCGCAAAAGCAGGCCTAGATAAAGGAAGGAAAGATGGAGGCTGATATATTGCACAGGCACGGCCAAGCCGAAGGACCGCATCAGGATGGGCAAGGCAGTGGCGGCAGCCAGCGCGATGGCGAAAAACGCAATAGCACCGGGGCGATAGAGGCCACCGACCAGAAAAAGTCCGGCAGACAGGACGTAAAACAGGATTTCGATTGTGAGCGTCCAATAGGCGCCGGACATCCATTGCTGCCCGAAGGCGGCTGGCAGCATGGTCATATTGGCGAGAAACTGCGGGACCGACGATATATGTCCGTGGAAAGAGTTGGCGATTACGAGGCATAAAAGCGCGAGCCAGAGTGCAGGGAACAACCTGAAAAAGCGAGAGATGGCAAAGCGGCGGATCGGATCAGCACCTTTGATGCTGAAGGGAACCACGAAACCGCTGATCAGAAAAAATAACACCACGCCAAATCGTCCGGCATCGAAAACGGACACCGCGGATACTGCCAACTGGTAGACCGACCCATCCCGATCCGTCGCCTCGCGGATGACGTCGCCAAAGAAGTGCTGCACGACAACGGCAAGTGCTGCAATGGCACGCAAAGCATCGATATTCTCGTAACGATGGGGTTTAGCTGCATCAGCGGCTTTATTTGCAACTGTTGCCATGGACTGATGGTGATCCAACTTTTGCATGGGAATGCCTTTGTGCGCTCAACCGATACATGCAAATATTATTAATTCAAGTAAATTCTAAAATAACTAATTCTAATTTAATGTTGCAACCGAATGCGGGGCTCTTCTCATAGCCTTGATGAGATCAAGTTAGAGCTATATGGATTAGAAATGCGGGTTTTTATCAGGAATATTGTCTTCAAATTCATCGGTGCAATTGTGCTGTCGGGCGTCTGGGCCAAGCACAGTCTGATGGGTTATCGAAAGCCCAATACGGTCTCCGCCGAAGACCGGAACGCGCGCATTGATTACGTCCATGACGTCGTTCAATCGTGGCTACGCTTCATGCCTGCGGACATTTCTGTGCGAGGCCGTTCGGTTCTGGAACTCGGGCCCGGCTCATCGCTCGCAACTGGTGCCCTGCTGCTGGCCCACGGCGCGAAATCCTACACCGCAGTCGATGCATTCGGGCTGGCACAGGATGAGACAAACGACTTCAGGCGAGATGCAATCGGCAGCTTCAAGGGCGCGCTTTTGAGGCAAGATATCGATGCGGCTCATGCCGTGCGCGACGGGCAGACCGGCGACTTTCGATATCATGTGGATGCAGGCTTCAATATTCCAGCGATGTGCAACGGGCAGTCGTTCGACATGATTGTCAGTTGTGCAGCCTTCGAGCATTTCGACGCCATCGAGAACACGATTGCGGACCTGACCAAAGTCGCCAAAAGCGGCTCTATCAGCCTGCACATCGTTGATCTCCAGACCCATAGTAATCTCATTCGCGAGCGGGACCCGAACAACATCTATCGCTTCTCCGATTGGTTTTACGACCTGCTTTCGTTTCCCGGCCAACCCAACCGCAAGCGCCCGATCGATTACGTCAGGGCATTCGAGGCGAATGGTTGGGTGGATGTCGAGGTGATCGCGGCCAAAACCATTGCCGAGGACAAGCGCGGGGACCTGACGTCAGGGCTTGCCAAGCGGTTTCGAAGCAGCACAATGGACATGCAGATGCTCGACGCCGTCATCATCAGCCGCTTTCCCTGAACGCTTGCCGATCAGAACTGCGCGCCGAGTTCCCGGTAGAGATTGGTGGTGCGTTCCAGATACGCGGCCTGCGAAAAGTCCTTTTGGACCCATTCGCGACCTGCCAGTCCCATCTCCCGACGCATATCTGGTGACAGCGCGCTCATGGCGGTCAGCGCCCGCGCCAGATCATCCGGGTCAGCGGAGCGGGCAATGAGGCCTGTGATGTTTTGCTGGATGAGCTCGGGAATGCCGCCGATATCAGCCCCGATGACAGGGCGACCGAGCGCATAGGCTTCGAGCAGGCTGACGGGTGCGTTTTCGTACCACTCGGACGGCAGAACGAGCGCCTTCGCTCCGGCAATGGCCAGATGCAGAGCATCGCCAGAGAGGTAGCCTAGAAACTCCACATCCGCGCCTGTTTGCTGAACAAGCGCGCGCAAGGCCGGTTCTTCCGGCCCTGTACCAGCGATGCGGAGACGCTGCCCGGAGAGACTTGCCGCCTTGATCAAGGTTGCGATGCCTTTCTCAGGTGCGAGACGCCCGGCGAACAGGAAGTAGTCACCCTCTTCGGCAGTCACGGGATGATCGGATATGGTTTGATCCACGTAATTCGGAATATACGCCAGTTTTTCAGACGGCCATCCCCATTCGATCAGCTTCTCCCGGTAGAACCGGCTTGGCACGACAATCCTGTCGATATGCCGGCTGTAGAGACCGAGCATCCGGTGTACAGCGGTTTCCACCATCACCAGCCCGCTCAGAGCCACGGATTGCTTCATGCAACGATTGGCGAGGACGTTGTAGATGTGCCCACCCTTGCACCGCTCACAAATGCCATCCGGCGCAAGCATTTTATAGGCAGGACAGGCCAGTTTCAGATCATGCGCGGTCATGACCGTCGGAACTCCGCGCTGTTTCAAAAGCGGGAATATGGAGGGCGAGATGTGGTGGTAGACATTGTGGGCATGCGCAATGTCAGGCCGCACCTTATCAAGGAGAGCACCAAGTTGCGCGCGCGCTTCTCTGGAGTAGATGACCTCCAGACTATGCGCGATCTTGGTTTTCAACCCGCCCTGTCGACCGAACTCGATCTCAGGAACGAAATAGGAAGACCATTCAGACGGAAGATTGCCGGGATGCTGCATGGAGAACGGCACGGCATTCCAGCCCGCACGCTCGAACATGTCCATCTGATCAAGGAAAATCGCTTCGGCACCGCCTCTGCGATAGAAGTAATTGTTGATTGCCAGCAGCGTTCCACCCATCTCGCCGCGCCCTCTCACGTTTCGATGTGGCGCAGCGCATCGCGCACCGGCAGGACGAGACAGTTTTGAGAGACGGCATAGCGAACAAGCGTAGCGAAGGTCTCCGGCTGGCACCCGTATGGCGTTGGAGTGTTGCTGATGTCATGCGTGAAGAAAATCAGCCAGCCCGGATTGGCCACTACGGCATCGATTTCTTTTGTCAAAGCCAAAGCATCGCTTTCCGGCTGCCTGATTTCCATACCCCAGAGATAGGACCGGTTGACAGTGCCGCGATTGATCCGGTCCCCGCCCGCTCGCGCCGTGGCGTAGCGCGAGGCGAACGTCCGTCTGTGACTAAGGGAGCCGCGATTATAGGGAAATGCGAAATTGCGTATCTCGCGCGCCGGATCGAATTCATCGAGCAGTTTGCCGTTACGATCTAGGTCTGCTTGCAGCTTCCCCCCACTCATTGTGTTTACGGCGTGATGCGAAAACGTGTGACAGCCGATTTCATGCCCGTTTTCAGCGAGGTGCTTGCAACCCGACGCAGTAATAAGGTTCCGGTCAGGCTCCCTTTTGCCAAGCAATCCGCCCGCAATGTAGAATGTCCCTCTGACCCCGTTTTCTTCAAGAATTCTGGCCCCAGCCGAATGCGCCGTGTCGGGCACGTCATCGAAGGTGAAGGAAACGACGGGGCGAGTTGGTGCCACGTTCAGTGTGGACACGGGCAGCGCTCGCACTGCTCTTTCAACAACGCGCTCGCTGATGTGTTGGACTTTGGATGTGATGCTATGCGGGAACGGCACGTTGTTTCTCCCACCCGGTTTCACGGTCAGCGACAAGCGACATTCGTGACTGCATCTCCAGCCCGAATATGGAAACGAGCATGAAAAAGCAGATCGGACTGCCGCTTTGGAAAAAGATGACCTCAAGACAACCTGCATAGATGACATAGAGCCAGACGCGCATGAACAGTCGCGACAGTTTAGGACTGTTGGGCGTAGGACCCAGCCGTCCGACGGCCCGCAGCGGCACGAAGATGACGAGAGCGATCGTTAGCAGAAAGCCGGGAATGCCTGTCGTCAAAAGTGCATCGACGTAGGCATTGTGACCGTTGAACGCCTTGACTGCCCAAGTCTCCAGCCCCGCAGAGCTTTGCGTGATATCCGCCGTCTGCCAAAACCCCTGAAAGCCGTAACCAAGGATCGGCGATTGCGCGATGGCATCGAAGGCGATCTTCCATATGTCGGTTCTGTTGGTGAAGGTCGGATCGACGCCAAGGCTCGCGATCAACCCGCGAAACCCTTCCGATGTCGCTGCGCCCAGCGCCAAGAGGTTGAAGGCCGCAATGCCGCCCACGGCAATGGGCCATCTGCTCCAGCGAAATTTCTCGAATATCCATTGCAGAATGAGGATCAACGGCAGCATGGCCGTCGATGACTTTCCGCCGGTGTGAATGAGAAAGACAACCGAGAGAATGACGATCGACACGCCGCTTTTCTTCCAACCGACACTACGCAGATAAAGCCCGAAGAAGGCAGCCACTAACATCACGGCAGCGGCGAGATTCTTGTGCGAGTATTGCCCTCGCCAGAAACCGGCATTCATAGGCTCGATCAATTCTGTCGGCTGATGAATGGACAGCGTCGGTAAAAACATCACCCCGAAATAGGCTATTCCCAGCGTGATGGCGGTGCCGAAAAGCAGCAGGCGCGAAAACTGTTGCTCGGAGCGGGGCAACAGCAGAAACATGCCCGCATTGGCACAGGTCAATATAGCGAGAATTGTTCGTTTAATGCCGTCCATCGGATAATTGGAAACTGCCGATGAGATCAGAAACCACAAAAACATCGCGATGACGAGAAGCTGTGGCTGGCAGATTTGCGAGCGCAGGGGATGCGTCAATGCGGCGTAGAGGGTTAGCAGCGTCAGCGCCAGAAAGATGAGCTGGTTGAGAGCATTGGACCCGCCAGTGGCATTTGTGCCGCTCGCCTCGACGCGAACCAGATCTACGAAAGGATTGGTAGTGATCCAGAAAAACAGAAATATCGCCATGAACACGAAAGGTCTTACCCTGTCGTGAAACGACACCACACTCTGTCTCTGCATCCCAACGATGTGCATCAGTTTTCCCGCTCGAAGCGCCAGTTATTATCGCGTAAAACGCCATAAAGACGCACTCCGAAAACGCAGATGATGCCCAAAATCATGCCCGCCAATAGACCGCCGATTGCCAGGAGAATGGTCGGCGGCGGCCAGCTGCGTTTCTCTGGCGGAAACGGTGCGGTAACGATGCGCAGGTTGGAGACGCTGATCTGCTGTTGCTCGCTGGTCTCGCCAACGCGTTTCAGGAATGTGTCGTATAGCGCAGATTTGGCATCGCTGTTGCGTTGCAGTTCCTGCAACTGGACCTGCGCCGTATCATCCGTCGAGACGCGTTTTTGTGCGTCGTCCAGCTGTGCACGCAGTGTCGAGACAGAATTTTCGGCCTGATCCATATCTTGCTGAATAGCCTGTAGCGACCGCTCGGTTTCCCGCGCCATCTCCACGCGAAGCGTGCCGAGTTGCGCGCGCGTGCTGACCAGTTTCGGGTAACGCGCGCCGTAGGTCAGCGCCAGCTCCTCATATTGCTGCTTGAGTACGCTGTATTGCGACCGCAGACCGATCAGGGTGGGAGAATCCAGCGTATCGGCGGGCGCCACGCCGTCTGTCGCCGGCTGGCTGAGTTTGCGGTAGCGGGCCTGCACATCGGACAGGCGCGACTGCGCTGCATTCAGCAACGTGTTCAATTGCGACACGGTTTGAATGTTGACGGAGCCGGTTCCGCCAAGATTTTGCAGATTGTTGTCCTGCCGGAACTGCACGACGGCACCCGCTGCTTCCGTTGCCGCCAGCCGCAATTCTTCCAGCCGGGTGGACAGGGCCGCACTGGCGTTTTTCGCCAGATCCGTCTGCGTTGCCTCAAGCTCTTCCCTGAACGAATCGGCAAGTGTGGAAAGCACAGCAACGGAACGCTCGGCATCACGGGTCCAGAGGCTGACGGAAACGAGGTAGGTGCCGCCCTGTCGCGCCACTTTGATGCGTTTGGCAAGGTTTCGCATGGCAATCATCACGCCATCGCCCGGTGGCGCAGGCTGCTGGGGCTTCAACCAATCCAGCCAGCTTTCCTGAGTGTCTGCTGTCGCATTGAACTCTGCCAAATCCTGCAAGTTCTGTCGCTCGACTGTCCTGCGCAACACATTGCCGGAGGTGATGAGAAGCAGCTTGCTGGAGATGTCCAATATCTGCGCATCGCTTTGAATATTGGGTGTGGTCAGCTCATTCGGCACCACCTGCCCCGTGGGTGGCGGCAACAAAATGTCCATGCTGGACATGAAACGCGGCTTGACCACAAGGCCGAAAGTTACCGCAGCGACACCACCAAGAAGTGCAAATATCGCGATGTAGAGCACGCCTCGCCGCAGCCATTCCAGCAGTTTTGCAAGCGAAATCAGGCGCGCGGCAGATGCGGAACCACGTGGATGAGCGGTCGCGCGGGGCGTTGCTTCATCAAAAACAGGCTTTGCCCGCTTCTCGGCTGGGTACTCATACATGCGTGACGGACGCCTCTATATCAATCAAAACGAAACACATTCATCATATACGATCTTACTAAATCACATAGTCCGCTGACAAATGGTTTACAGCAGGTCCATTTTTGCGGCATGGAGATATCAGGATGGACAAGAGCGACAAAAAGGACAAGCCACGGTTGACGGGAATGTTGCTGTCCTACGGCGCATCCTCGGCAAGCCTGTTAGTCGCAAACGCCGCGCAGCTTGTGACCTTCGCAATTCTTGCCCGTTCATTCGGTGCCGAAGAGTTCGGTCGTTATGTGTCGTTCATCGCCATCACCAGCATAGCCGTGCACCTGTGTGGGCTGGGTGCATCCGAATGTCTGGTGCGCCGCGTGCCCCAGGACCCCAAATGTTTTCCCAGTATCTTCGGCCACAACATCATCCTGACCATCATCAGTGGATCGGTCCTCGTGGCGCTGGGAACAGCGATCCTGCCGCAGTTTTTCAGCTTTGGCGAAACTTCAGCCCAAAGTGTGTGGACGACATTCCAGCTTTTGCTGACCAATGTCGTTCTCGTGCGGCTTATCATGCTGGGCGAAAGCATTTTTCTCGCCCATTCCAGATACAACGCGGCCAACGCTTCTGTCGTGGGTTTCGCCATTGTCCGCACCGTCACCGCCACGCTGGCATGTGTCGTCTTTGAGGTTTCCAGTGTAGAAAGCTGGGCGACATGGCAGCTTGCGGCACACCTTATCACCCTCATCCTCTACGCCTGCTTTGCCCTGCGTATCGCCCGCCCCAAATACGTTGTCGACCGTGAAGAAGTTCGGCTCGGGCTTCTGTTTGCGACCCCCTTCATCTTTCGCGCAGTTCGCCAGAACGTCGACCTTCTGGTTTTGGGTTTTGTCGCTGGCCCTGAAGTCGTAGGAAGTTACGGCGTTGCCCGCAGAATTACCGATAGCAGCTATATGGCTATCGATGCTCTCAACAGGCTTGTCTATCCACGGCTGGCCATCGCCAGCAAACAGGGCATCCACCATGCATTCCGGCTGACGATCCGCATACTCGGCGTTGCCATCAGCCTCGGTCTTGCTGCGGCAATTACGATTTATCTGGCAGCGCCCTTCATGCCGCTGATCTTCGGACCGGAATATGTATCGCTGCCGCATTTCCTGAAAATCATGGCGTGGCTAATCGTCTTCATTGCGATCTGGTCCATCGCCGTGGATTTGCTGGGTGCAGCCGGTCGCCATTCATCGCGTGCCTGGGTGCTCAATCTTTCCAATGGCATAGGCGCCGTGTTGATCGGGCTCGCAGCCTGGGTTTGGCCGCCTTACGGCATTTTCATTGCGGCTTACATGATTGAATTCACCATCGTTCTTGCGGCGTGGCTGGTCGTGAAGGCCCATGTCACCCGTTCGCTTGCAAGCAGCCGGAAGGTACAGCAATGACGGCAGATCACGCCCCTCGTTCAAGACCTGCGGAATCTGGCGATGTCGCGCAGATCGCGCAACTCTTCACCTCCGTTTTCAGGCCGCATTCCAGACCTGATAGAGCCGATCTTGAAGCCTGCCTGTCGGAACTGCTATTCACGCATCCCAACTATACCGGCGAGAACGGAAGCATGGTGGCTGCCGATGCCAATGGCGTCGTCAAAAGCGCGCTGACAATCCTGCCCATGACGTACAGAATTGGCGAAGAGCCTGTGGAAGCCCGCCTTGCCTGCACCTTCATGGCGGCTGAGGATGCGAATGCCCGCAGCATTGCTGCTCTCATTTTTCAGCTGCGACCGCGTGCAAAACAGATCAGCTTTTCCGATAGCGCAGCGCCGATCAGTATCTCGCACCTAAAGGCCATCGGCGGCATCGAGCTGCCGGTTCAGGGCCTGCGCTGGTACAAGATGTTCCGTCCCCTGCCCGCAACGGCAAGCTTTATGCGGCGCAGGCTTTCCACCCGGCTGCCGCGTGTGTTGGGCCAAGGTGCGCTTCCACGTTATACGTTGCAGGCAGGCACGAAGATAGCGTCCGGGCACAGTGTGTTCGAAGCTGCGACCACCTTGTATGCCGAATATGCCAACCGCTTCCTGTCTCGCTACGTCGTCGCACCGGTCTATGCAGAAAAGCAACTGGAATGGACCATTGCAGCCTCGACCGACGCTAATGGTCGCGGAAGGCTCATTCTCGCGCAGGTCCTCGACGAGAACGGCGATGTTTGCGGGGTCTTTTCCTTTGTCGGCGTCATCGGTGGGGAAGCGCAAATTCTTGATCTTCTCCCGGCAGATGGCGCCGAAGATGTGGTTCTCGCTGCCGCACTGGCAGCGCTTGAGGCGGCAGGCTTCGCCTTTGCCTCTGCCCAATTGCGACCGGAGATGATCCCTGCTCTATCCCGCTATACCAGTATCTGGTACCGCCACGTTACCGGAGTGGCGGCAACATCTCGATCCGCCGAATTCAAAACGGCGATGAAAAATGGTCAAGCCTATATTGGCGGCATTGCCGGGGAAAGCTGGAGCCGATTGGTGCGCGACTTCTACTGATGGTCGGCAAACCTAGTCTCGCTCAAGAAGAAAATAGGTCGTCGGACCGCTCGGCGCATCATTGGTCAATGTGACAGTGCCACCTCCTGTCGCCAAGACGACAGGTGGATAAACACGACCGTCGAGCCCTACCGGAGATATCCTAAGCGCGCTGTCATCACGGAATTTCATGCCGAGCTCCATACGCCGGAGCATGACGGGCAGACGCCCGAAGTCTTCAATGACCCTCTGCTCATCGTCGCGAAACTTCATGTCCGAGTTACGCGCATCCGATGCCATGATGAGCAGCTGCCGCTTGCTTTGAGACAACGGCGCCCCATCAAGAGACGATATTGCGAGCAATCCCCGCGTACTTGCTGTGGTTACACGGAGGGAGCCGAGGTTCACCGCTTCGTCTATATTCTCAAAGGTCAGCGCTTCTGTCAGCGGCGTGCGGAGGGCGAGCATTTTGGCAGGTGCATCGAGTTCCAGCTCCCCCGTCGTGCTCACCACCTCGCCGCGGTCCAGATAATAGGGCTTGGACGGATCGACCTTGCCCTGTTGCAAGAGTTTCGCGACGATGGCCATGGGCGTCTGGCCGTCTCGCTCGGGTGGCACTGCGATCAGCCTGTTATCTGCCTTTGCCATCTGCTGAAGCCCGATGCTCCCGAGCAAACCGAGGCGAGTCAGGATTTCCGGTTCCATGTCATTGATGCCCTGCGTCGGCATTTCCTGATCCTTGACCAGAAACGGAATAGTCAGGGATGACGCCTTGGCATCTCCGCGACGAAATACCAACGCCGCAAGCGTCTCTCCGGCGCGCGCGACCGGATCAAGCGCTATGGCATAGGGCAGCATCTGCTTTTTGTGCGGAAAATCCTCACCGTAGGAGAGAATAATGGGGCCGTGCGCATGTCTGCACAGCACATCCCAATCTTGCAGGGCAGCAAAGGCGGGAGCTGCCAGACCGGTCTCATATCGGTATGGGCTCCAGAAAAGATGATCGTACTCCGTCACGAGAAACGGTCGCCCAAGCCAGCGCGCGGCGCCTATGGTACGCAGGTAAAGAAGGCCGTCCTCAAGCGAGCTCTTGCCCTGAATGCTGGTGCCGGGCGCGTAGGAGTCCACCCAGTCCTGATAGGTGTTTATCGCCACCGCATCTTGGATGCTTCGGCTCATACCTGTCTGGATCGTGGGCCAGTTATTGTAAGGCAGCACGATGCCACGAAAACCGAGTTTAATCAGAGCGCTGGTCATCTTCCGCGTGGCGGACTGCTCCAAGTCGGTAAAGAAGGATTGCACATCACGCATGCGCTCGCTGCGTTCATAACGGTTTGTCGGCAACGCGATGGAGCGGTCCGAAAGCTGACCTTCCTTCACCCAGTTGCCCCAACGCTCCGCAAGGGCGGCGTCGGTGCCGTATTTCGTGACGAGCCAGTCGTTGAACAGGGGTTTGAGGCGCGGCGAAAAAACGCTGCCACGAACACTTTCCTGCATCATGGAATCGAATTCGAGGCCGTTCTCATTGAACGGCACGATGGCCACCAACGCCGGATCATGGATTGGTGCCACTCCCGTATAGGGATTCACCCTTGCTAGAAACAGCTGCTGGAATTTCAGCCAATGGGCAAAATCGTTCTCATCGATTTGCGCGCCTAGCTTCAAATCACCCTTGACCTCCCAGCGGTCGTCAAACCCGCCAAGAGCGCCACGCGATGAACTCAGGCCATCCATCATCCAGTAGATGCCGTTACGTTTCAAAGCCGCCATCAAATAGTGGATGCGGTCCAGAACCTCCGGGTTGAAGTCGAAATCCTCCGAGCGCCCCGCCATAAGCGCCGCATCAACGTAATGAAACCGGGCGATATTGTAGCCGTGCCGTTTCAATTGCAGGGCATAGCGGTCTGCAGCCGTATGATCAGGGAAGCCACCGGACGCCGGGCTCCACGCAAGCGAAGCGCAGAGGAAACGTTGGGGACTGTCGGCGTCACCCGTCTTCGCAAGTTTGCCGGATGGCGTGATGGCAATTCGCTGTGCTTCATCGATCGGCGCGCCCGGAAACATGCCGGAGAAGTCCAGCGGACTACCAGCCTCGACCTCCAGTGACTGCTCTCTGACCGCAAGCCACTCTTCTGCCGCCCCCGCATTGGTGGGGATCAGTTGGAGGAGCAAAAGGATGATCAGCGCGCGTTTCATGGAGATTTCAGAAGTTTGCTTTCGATCCAGTCACCCGGCCGCCTTCGCGGCGAAAAAAAGCCGAGCGGCAGTGCTGCGGCGTGGAAACACCATGCAACGACAGCATAAAGACCCAGTGACAGACTTTTTTGCTTGATGCTCATGAGGAGCACCGGCAACAAAAACACGACGAGGCCGATGAGAAGAACTGAGGGATGGAACATTCCGTATATTAGGCAGACCAACAGCACCGCCCACCAGACGTAGACACCGCACCAGAGCCGCACTTCGGATAGCTCGCTGGTCAACGCACCGAGACGCTGCTGTTCTGTGCCGGCTCGCAACAGCTCCCCCACGCCACGCAGATATTTCGAAGACCAGCGCCGGGTCAGCAGCACGTAGGAATTGATGCTGTGCCCGAAGTGATCGACAAACCGTCGGTCCAGACGGTACAGCGTCCAGCCGCGAATTCGCAGGCGCTGGCCGAGATCGAATTCTTCGTATCCGTGTAGATTGCGATCGGAAAAATAGCCCGCTTCTTCGATGGCGGAACGACGATACACACCACCGCCATTCAGACGATCCAGAACGCCGCTTCGGTTCTCGGGCGCATTGCGTTGAACCCGCCGTGTGAATTCGAGGTTATCCAGATTGACCTCATTGACATGGCCGCTGACACCGGCAACGCCGGGATTTGCATCGAGATAGGTGAGCGCAGCGGGCAAAAAGTCGGCGTCCAGCAGCATGTCTCCATCCATCAGACAGATGAATTCGCCCTTGCTGTATTGATAGCCGAGCTGCGGACCAAGCCCACAACTGGCCTTCGCGGGTGCCTCGATCTGGGCGACGGTAACGGGATAACGTGCGGCGATTTCCACAGTGCGATCGCGCGAACCGCTGTCGGCAACGATAATCTCGCCGTCGATATCTGCGAGAGCCTTGATCACGCTTTCGATTGCAGCGCCGATCCGCTTTTCTTCGTTCAGCGTTTTAAGAATGACCGATATCTTCAAAGCTGCATCCGAACTGATTGCCATCAATCGCAGAATACACGCAACTGCAGAAACGTGTATACCATTTTTCTAAAATGCTTAACGCAGAGCGCGTCCATTTTCACGAACGCGCCCTTGACGTGCAATACTTACTAAAGGTCTTTCAAGCTACCGCCACTCCCAAGGCTTTCGATCAGCGTTGCACTGGCTTCGTTGACCCCGACCACAGTGACCGAGATATCGTGTTTTTCGTAACGGTCCACGACCTTTTCCAGCGCGGCAACGGCGGTGATATCCCAGAAATGTGCGTGGGAGATATCGATGAGAACCGACATACCGGTTGCATCCTCTATATCGAAAGCATCGACGAAGACATCGGCTGAAGCAAAGAAAACCTGACCTGACACCTGATAGGTCAAGCGGTTAAAAGCAACGTCTCTTTCGGTTTTGACCTGCAACAGCCTTGCGACCTTGAAGGTGAAGAAGACGCCACTGAGAAGGACCCCGACCGTAACGCCCAATGCAAGATTTGAGCTGAAAACGGTGACGACAACGGTCACCAGCATGACGACGCTGGACATTTTGGGATGAACGACGAGCGTCTTGACCGATGACCAGTCGAATGTGTCGATGGACACCATGACCATGATGGCCACAAGGGCTGCGACCGGCACCTGTGAAACCCAGGGCTTCAGCAGAACCATCAGCACCAGCAGGAACGCGCCAGCAAACAGCGTCGATAGCCTGCCACGCCCGCCATATTTCACGTTGCTGACGGTCTGACCGATCATGCCGCACCCGGCAATGCCGCCAAAAAGGCTGGCGGCCGTGTTGGCGATGCCGAGGCCGGTGCATTCCCGGTTTTTCGAACTGGGCGTGCCGGTCAGATCGTCAACAACGCTCGCCGTCATCATGGATTCGAGCAGTCCGACCATGGCAATGGCAAGGGCTGGACCGGCGATGATCTTGAGCGTGTCGAGCGTCAGCGGAACGGCGGGCCAGCTGAAGATAGGCAGGGAATCCGGCAGTTTGCCAAGGTCGGCAATGGTCATCACCGGAAGCTGCAAAGAGATGGATACGGCACTTAGAACCAGAATGCAGATCAAAGGCGATGGCACCGTTTTCGTCACGCGCGGCGCCAAATAGATGATGGCGAGCCCGGCAGCAAGCATGCCGTAGGCCAAGATATCACCATGCAGAATATGCGGAAGTTGCGCAGCGAAGATAAGGATCGCCAACGCATTGACGAAGCCGGTGCGAACCGACTTCGACACGAACCGCATCAGAACCCCAAGGCGCAGCAGTCCGAAGATGATTTGCAGCAGGCCTGCCAGCAGTCCGGCGGCGAACAGGTAAGGCAGCCCGTGCGCGTGGACCAGCGGCGCGGCGACCAGAGCCACAGAGCCCGCCGCCGCCGAGATCATGGCAGGACGACCACCGGTGAAAGCAATGACGATGCCGATGACGAAGGATGCGAAAAGACCGACCTGTGGATCGACGCCCGCGACGAATGAAAACGCTATGACTTCCGGTATCAGCGCAAAGGTCGCGACCGCGCCGGCAAGCATTTCACGTATGGGATTGGCGGACCAATCCCGGCGAATGAATGTAAGTTGCATGATGTGATGTCTCGCAAAGCATACCGGAGCGCACTGTCGCGGTCTTAAAAAGGCATGCAGTTTTTGCGTTGTCTGGCGGATCGGCGGCCAGAAGAGCCACCCGGAATCTCACCGGGTCCGTGGTGAATAGGTCTTCAATATCGCATAAACGCGTCAATGCAAGCCAAAACCGAATGACCGGTAACGGACAGTTCTCGCCTCAGCCATTGGAATAGTATCACCAGCCACTATACTGACGTTGAGAGTCAACGTCGCAGACGTTTCCCTGATAAGGCAGTGTAGACGTGGTTCGGACCCGCGTTTTTGAACATGGGTACCATCCCCCCGGAGGAAATGCTTTGCTAGAGGTGGACAATGTTGCCGATCAGATGGAAGCGGGAATTTACACATGGTCTGTTGCAGAAGACCTGCTCTATGCCGACACCGCAATCGCGGCCCTCTTCGGCCTTGACCCATCAAAGACAATTGGCGGACTGCCCCTTTCCAGCTACATCGAGCGCGTCCACCTTGAAGACCAGGGCCAGCTAGCCTCGCTGATCGCCAAAGCCGTTGAGGATGGTCAGCCTTACAACGCCGAATACCGAGTCAAAAACGCCCTGAACGAATACGAGCTTGTCATGGCCGTTGGTCGGTGCTTTCGAGATTCAACAGGCACTCCAACGCTTTATTCCGGCATCGTTTATCCGGTTCAATCGCTTGACTGACAAACGCCGCTATCAGCCAACATTTGCCAGCAGCATTGGCTCGCCGGGGCTTTCGAATGAACGGTCGAACCACGCCCAACTCCGCGCATCGCTTCGCTTCATGCGGTAGAGTGCCTGATCTGCGGCGTGGAGCAGCGTTCCCAGATCGCCGCCATGGTGCGGATAGAGACTTGCGCCAAGAGTTGCACCGACGGTGACTTTTTGGCCTTGGACCACGAAGGGTTCTGCGAAGGCATCGGCTATTCTCTGACATATTTTCTCAGCCGCGGATTGATCGTCCAGATCGGTCAACAGAATGACGAACTCGTCGCCGCCCATTCTGACCAAGGTGTCATCGTAGCGAACGGATTGACGAAGGCGCGTGGCGACCATCCTCAAAATTTCATCGCCCGCAGCATGACCAAAATAGTCGTTGATCGGCTTGAAATCATCGAGGTCGATCATCAGCATCGCGATGGAGCTGTGTTGCGGAGATGCGGCGCGCACGTCCATTTCCGCATTCCAGCGTTCCTGTAGCATGCGTCTGTTACCAAGCCCGGTCAACGCATCTTCATAGGCAATGCGGCGCAGCGCGTTTTCGGCCATCTTCCGGTCGGACATATCCTCGAATGTCACGATACCCAGACCGAATTCGTGCATGACGATCCCACGATGCAGCGCTGGTACGAGTTTACCGTTCGCATGCTTAACCTGAACCTCGAAGGGTTCGATCTCGGTCACACCGGTTTTTTCTCCAACCCGGCGCCCCTCCCATCGCTCACGCGCATTCAGCCGCCCTGCTTCATCGATATATGTCTCCTCGATCCATTGGTCGACGGTGTCGAAATGGCCGTTCTGATAGCCAAACGTCCTCGTGAACGCACGGTTGACGAAGCGCACCTTCCCCTCCGCCATAGTGGACCAGAAGAGTGGAACCGGCAGCGCATCCAGAATGATGAAAAGCTCGTTATCCGTATGGCTGCCACTGACCATTCGCTCTAAGACGTGTTTCATCTCATCGCCCTTTTGTTAGGTGCAATCCGAAAGAATTCGCGAAAATGTGGATGTTTGGGGAGGGTTTACCCGGCCATCAAGACGGCGGGGTGCCTGCGCTCCACCAGCCAATCCAGCAGCGCACCGCTTCGGACCGGGCGCGACAGCCAGTAACCCTGGATTTCATCGCAACCCATGGCTTCCAGCAGATTTGCGACCTCCTGTGTCTCCACTCCTTCCGCGACGACGCGGTAGCCGAGGCTATGGGAGAGGTCGATCATGGAGCGGACCAGCACCCGTTCGCGATTGCCGTTTTCCATGTCGGAGACGAAAGAGCGGTCAATCTTGACGACATCTGCCGGAAGCTTCTGGAGGTAGGCAAGGCTACTGTAGCCTGTCCCGAAATCATCGATCGCAAGCTTTACGCCAACCGCCTTGAGCTGATTGAGAAGGTCGAAAACACCGTCCGTCTCCTTCATCATGACGGTTTCGGTCAACTCCAGCTCGATCTGATCCGGTTCAATGCCGAATGTCGCGAATTTCACCATCAGGCGCTCGAAGAAATCATGCTCTTCGAGGTCCAGCGCAGAAAGATTGAGAGACAGTTTGAAGACAATCCCTTCGCTGGCCCAAGCGGCAAGATTGGAGAGCGCTTCGTCCAGCACCCACTCCGTCAGTTCACGTCCCAGAGAGGAGGCCTCCACAACCGGAATGAACTCGACAGGCGAAAGCGGCCCGAGTACTGGATGATCCCACCGCAACAGGGCTTCTGCGCTGCAAATTTCACCCGTTGTGACATCTAGACGCGGCTGGAAGACGAGAGACAGTTGGTCTGGAGCGGTCAAAGCTGCGCGGAAATCCTGGAGAATTCTATAGTTACGTCTATGGCGCAAATCGGTTGCGGCGGAGAACATGCCGATCTTGTTCGGGCTCTGTCGCGCATCCTGCACAGCACTTTGCAACGATCTAATGATATCTTCCGGTGTCATGCCCTGCGGATCGAAGGCAACCATGCCGACAGACGGCGTCATCGAAATATGGGTTTCGCTGTTGCCTTCGATCTCACTCAGCATTGCCGCCAGCACCGGCGCGTAATCTTCGGCAGCAATCCGTTCCGGCGAAAAGAAAGCAAATTGCGTTGGCCCGACGTGATAGGCAGCACCGTTGGAACCGACGTGCTCGTTAAGCTTGGCGGAAACAGTCTGGATGACCGTATCGAGATAGGATGGACCAAGCACACGGGACAGGCGCTCGAACTGTTCGGTCTGGGCTAAGTCGAGCAGGCTGATGATACGTTCGCCCGTTTCCCCTCTCACGACGGCATCTGAAAGGTCGTTCATTAGCTGAAAGCGATTGGGCAGACCGCTCGACGGCTCGATGCGGCCCAGCGCGTGCGTGAGTTCGATCTGGGCCATCACCATAGCCGCCAGATCGCAGAGCGTCGTCATTTCGGCTTCGGTCACGTCGCGCGGCTCGGTGCCGAGAACACAGAGTGCGCCGAGGCCAAAACCATCGGCAGTCAGCAACGGTGCACCGGCGTAAAACCGGATACCCGCGCAACCGAGGGTGCTGTCGACGTAACATTCATCTTCTTGGAAATCGCGGATAACGAATGGCACCCTGCTTTCGGCCACATTGGCGCAAGGCGCCCTGTCGCGCGGTATTTCGTGGTGATCGACACCGACCTTTGATTTAAACCATTGCCTGTTCGTATCGGTCAGCGAAACGGCTGCGATGGGTAGCCCGAAAATGCTGGCGGCGAGCCGTGTGATACGGTCAAAATTTTCACTGGGTAGAGTGTCGAGCAAACGCAGACTTCTAAGAGTTGAAAGGCGTGCAATTTCGTTCTGCATTATAAAAATCCGTGGCAACGCGCGCGCATGTCCATGCGCGGTCGCGGAACCCAAATAGGGGTTTGATTCATTTTCAATGCATCGTTGTCAACGGCTCGGCACCAGTCGAAGCTGGGGTGGGACGGACAATGGTGGGGGCTTCATGCCCGCTCTGTCTCAGGTTGCTTGTATGAAGTTCTATGCCATAATAATTGAATTATGGATGAATCGTTCCTTGGCACCCGAAGACATGGTTAGGAAACGGTAATGGAATTTATAAAAATCTTGATGTCTAAAGTGGCCTGCTCCGTCAGGTGACGGAGCAGGCGGTTTGAGCCTTCATCAGGCAACGTCGGGCAACGCACCAATCAGCTTATCCAGTGTCATCGGGTAGTGGCGAAGACGAACGCCGGTTGCGTTGTATATCGCATTGGCGATGGCCGCCGACACGCCGCAAAGACCAAGCTCACCAACCCCCTTAGCCTTCATGGGCGAAGACATCGGATCGGTCTCATCGAGGAAGATCACCTCTTGTCGCGGAATGTCGGCGTGCACCGGTACTTCGTAGCCCGCCAGATCGTGGTTGACGAAGAAACCCCGGCGCGTGTCCACGGCCAGTTCCTCCGTCAACGCCCCACCGGCGCCCATCGTCATGGCGCCGATGACCTGACTACGCGCCGTTACGGGATTGAGGATGCGCCCAGCGGCACAGACTGCCAGCATGCGGCGAATGCGTGTCTCACCGGTTGCGACATCGACGCCGACTTCCACAAAATGCGCGCCGAATGTTGATTGCTGATGGGTTTTCGTGAGGTCACCCCACTCCATCTTGTCCTCACCGACCAGACCTTCCGCACCCGCCGCCTCAGCAAGAGGAACGGAGCGATTGCCGGATTTCACCACGCCGTCTTCGAACACAGCATCGTCAGAGTTGAAGCCGAGTTTCTGAGCGATGGCTTCGCGAAGTTTGACGCAGGCGGCATAAACGCCTGATGTCGAGGAGTTGGCACCGAACTGCCCGCCAGAGCCTGCCGAGATAGGAAAGCGGGAGTCGCCGAGTTGTACGGCAACCCGGTCCACGGTCACACCCATCATTTCCGCAGCGGTCTGCGCAATGATGGTGTAGCTGCCGGTGCCGATGTCCGTCATATCGGTTTCAACCGTGATGATACCATCTTGGCCGAGTTTGACGCGCGCGGCAGATGGCAGAACGAGATTGTCACGGAAAGCCGCCGCCACGCCCACGCCGATCATCCAGTTTCCCTGTCGCTTGGCCGCGATCTTCGGACGATCTGCCCAGCCAAAACGTTCTGCACCGAGTTTCAGACAGCCTATCAAATCTCGATGGGAGAACGGACGTTCGGGGTTTTCAGGATCGACCTGCGTATCGTTGGAAATACGAAACTCGATCGGGTCCATGCCGAGCTTTTCAGCCATTTCATCAACAGCGATTTCGAGTGCCATGAGACCGGGCGCCTCGCCGGGCGCACGCATGGCGTTGCCTTCCGGCAGGTCGAGCGTCGCGAGCCGCATTGCCGTCATACGGTTGGCGCCAGCATAAAGCAGCCGCGTCTGGTTGACTGCCGTTTCCGGCGCGCCATCCGGCAGGTTGCCCGACCAGCTTTCGTGGCCGATGGCGGTGATCTTGCCATCGCGTCCCGCACCGATGCGAATGCGCTGGATGGTTGCTGGCCGGTGGGTAGTGTTGTTGTTGATCAGCGGACGCGGCAGCGCCACCTTGACCGGACGCCCTGCCTCCTTGGCCGCAAAGGCTGCGAGGACAGCATCGGCACGCAAGAACAATTTGCCGCCGAACCCGCCACCGATAAACGGCGACATCAAATGGATCTTGTCCTTTTCGATGCCAAGCGTCGTTGCAAGATCGGAACGCCACCAGTCGATCATCTGACTGGATGTCCATACCGTCAGCTCATCGCCATTCCAAGCTGCGATGGACGCATGTGGCTCCATCATCGCATGGGATTGGTCGGGGGTGGTATAGGTTTCATCCAGCGTGATCTCGGCAGCGCTGAAAGCGGCGTCAAAATCGCCGAATGCCGTATCGGGTTTTTGGGATTCATCCGGCTTCTCGGCATTGCCTTTTTCGGCAGCCAGATCGAACACACCCTTTTCTTCAGCGTAGTCTACTTTGACCAGTGAAGCCGCAGCGCGCGCCTGTTCAAATGTCTCCGCTACAACGACAGCAACCGCCTGATGATAATGTTCGATGACATCACCGCCAAACAGATGAGCAGTGTTGTATTCGCCCTTCTCTCGCTTACCGACATCGAGCGCCGTAACGACGGTCAAAACACCCGGCGCTTTTTTCGCGGCGGAAGCATCAATGGACTTGATGCGTCCCTTGGAGATAGCTGAACCCACGGGGTATCCATAGGCATAGGCAATATCCGCGTCATGCCACTCATAGGCATATTTGGCGCCGCCTGTGGTCTTCAATTCGCCGTCGATGCGGCGGATAGGCTGACCGACCACTTTGAGACGGTCAATGGGGTTGGTCGTTGCTGGCTTATCGAACTTCATGGATCAACCCCTCGCTTCGGCAAGGACTGCGCCGAGCGTACGCTCAACAAGATCGACCTTGAACCGGTTCTGTTCGGTTGGACGCGCATCTGCAAACAAAGCTTGCGCGGCCTTTTGTGCACCATTGGTGAGGTCAGCATCTGCCGCTTCCACCCGCCAAGGCTTATGAGCGACGCCACCCACGGCCACCTGCCCCGAACCATCTGGCTGGATCACGGCACCGACGGATATCAGCGCGAAGGCATAGGACGCTCTGTCACGCACCTTGCGATAAATATGCTTTCCACCAACTGGCGGCGGAAGAACGACGGATGTGATGAACTCGCCTTTCTCAAGCGTCGTTTCGATGTGCGGCGTATCGCCGGGCAGCGTGTGAAAGTCTGCGATATCGATGGATCGGCGAGAGCCGTCTGATTTCACTGTTTCGACACTCGCATCCAGCACCCGCATGGCGATGGCCATGTCGCTCGGGTGCGTTGCAATGCAGGCGTCACTGACACCGACCACCGCATGCTGGCGGCTATAACCGCCGATGGCGGCGCAACCGCTGCCGGGTTGACGCTTGTTGCAAGGCTGGTTCGTGTCGTAAAAATAAGGACAGCGCGTCCGCTGCAAAAGATTGCCAGCGGTCGTCGCCTTGTTGCGTAACTGTCCGGACGCACCCGCCACCAAAGCTCTAGAAAGCAGCCCATAGTCTTTCCGCACCGTAGCGTCGGCGGCAAGATCAGTGTTTCTGACGAGTGCGCCGATGCGCAAGCCGCCGTTGGACGTCGTCTCGATCTTGTCGAGGCCAAGACCGTTCACATCGATCAGATGGGTCGGTGTTTCGATTTCAAGTTTCATCAAATCAAGAAGGTTGGTACCACCGGCGATGAATTTGGCGTTCGGATTGGCTGCAACTGCACTGGCTGCCGCTTCGACAGACGATGCGCGCTCATAAGTAAAGGCCTTCATGCGTTGATCCCCCCGACTTCTGAAATGGCATCGAGAATGTTCGAGTAGGCTCCGCATCGACAGATGTTTCCGCTCATCCGTTCGCGCACTTCGTCTGCTGTCAACTGTGATGGTTCATTGAGATTTTCGGTCACGTGGCTCGGGATATTTGCTTTGATTTCCTCGAGCACCGCGACCGACGAACAGATTTGTCCGGGTGTGCAATAACCGCACTGAAATCCGTCATGCTTGACGAAAGCAGCCTGCATGGGATGCAGGTTACCGGGTTGGCCCAACCCTTCGATGGTGGTGACCTCATCGCCTTCGTGCATGACGGCAAGCGTCAGACAGGAATTGATCCGCTTCCCATCCACCAGCACCGTGCACGCGCCGCACTGTCCGTGGTCGCATCCTTTTTTGGTGCCTGTCAGGTGAAGGTGCTCGCGCAGCGCATCGAGCAGCGTCGTCCTGTTATCGAGGTCGAGAGTTTTATGCTCACCGTTTACGGTGAGGGCGACTTTAGACGTATAATCCATATGGCTCCCCGAAAATTGCGCCACCGCGCTCCCGGCGACGCCGGTGGCCGCGACGGTCGCAGCCGATGAGATAAGTAAGTTTCTTCTGGAAAGTTCCAGCCGTACGCCATCGTACATGCGCAGTTCCTTTTTGAACGCTTTCGGTAATGCCCTAACGACAGATGACCCGAAACGTGCCATCGACTGACGAAAACTTGAAGAAACAGAGGTATCGCTGAGCGTGCGAGTACCCGGTTACCTTGTGCTTACGGAGAAGGTGGGTAAATTCAGGGTTTGTACGGATGGCCCTTGGGATCACATTCTCGTTGTCGCGGTAATTTCCCTGATTTTTCTAGGCGGCAGCATGGCGCAAGGCGCTGCGATGGACCATGCGCAAGCCGATGCCATACTTCAACACGTTCAGTCGACACCCAGTGCCAGCACTACACCAGCCTTTACCGCTGCCCAGTGTCACGGCATTGCCGATCTCTCGACGAAGAGCAGACCTGTTTTCACCCAAAGGGACAATGGAGAATGGGAATGCAGCTACATGATCGAATACAAAGAAACGGGTCATACCCCGTCGCTCTTCCTGCAAATACGGGGAACGGAATCAGGCATATGGAGCAACTTCAGACTAAAGCTGAATTTCGGCTCGTTGCTATCGCGTCAGGTTCTTGGGGCACGCGCAGCCAACCTCGTCTACCTGCTGGTGGGAACGAACACACCCGTCAAGGATTTAGACGCAGTGCTGGCATCAGGCCGTGACCTGGAGATGAGTTTCGATGGCGTAACGCTGAAATACAAACAGGAACGCCTCGATACAAACCGGTTCAATCTCTTCGGTAGTCGCACTCCGGTGGTGGAACGAAAACTGCCGGAGTGAGTGGGCCGAAGCACGCAGAACAAACGCCTCAAGCGGCGATCACAGGACCACGAATGAACGCCGTTGATAAAAAATCCCATGCGACCACAGATCCGCTGACGCAGGCTCAAGATTGGAAGAATGACGGACGCGCCGTGGCACTGGCAACGGTTATTGAAACCTGGGGCTCTGCCCCGCGGCCTGTTGGCAGCCACCTTGTCATCGATTCCGACGGCAATTTCGAAGGCTCCGTTTCCGGCGGCTGCGTCGAAGGCGCGGTCATTTCCGCAGCGCTCGACGTGATCAAGGACGGCAAAGCCCAGATGCTCGAATTCGGCGTTGCGGACGAAACCGCATGGTCGGTCGGCCTGTCCTGCGGCGGGCGCATTCGCGTCTATGTCGAAAGGCTGCATTGATGGATTTTGAGACGCTTGAAGAACTGAACACGCATCGTCGTAACCGGGTCGTGGTGGCCGTAATCACAGATTTAACGGGTGGGGAAAGCCAAATCATAACATCTGAGACGGTTCCATCGGGCCAACTGGGAGAAGCCATTGCCGCCGCGTTTCAGTCCGGTAAATCGGCAAGCGTGACGTCGGAAAATCGCCCGTACTTCATCAATGTCTATCTTCCAGCACCACGTATCGTCATTATCGGTGCCGTCCACATCGCTCAAGCACTGGTGCAGATGGCAAAGCTTTCAGGGTTTGACATCCTCGTGATCGACCCGCGAACGGCCTTCGCGACAGCAGACCGGTTCGGTTCGGCGGAACTCATTGCCGACTGGCCAGAAGACATTTTGCCGACGAGACCGCTGGATCGTCATACAGCCGTGGTCGCACTGAGCCACGATCCCAAGATCGATGATTTTGCACTGGCTGAAGCCTTGCGAACAGGCTGTTTTTACGTCGGCGCGCTCGGCAGTCGAAAGACCCAGAAGTCGAGACTGGAGCGGTTGCAAAGCCAAGGGTTTGTGGACGCCGATCTTGCTCGCATCCACGGGCCGGTAGGGCTGAATATTGGCGCAGCCAGCCCGGCGGAAATCGCGGTGTCCATTCTGGCCGAAATCATCGCCACGATGCGCGGTGTTGACGCGCTGTCAAAGCCTACGGTCTGAGCGGGTCAAAATCCCGCCCGCTGCGGCTATTTCTTCGGGCGTATCGACATCTGCGAGCGACCCAACACCGATCTCGACGTCGATGATGGGTAGACCGGATGCCTTGATCAAATGACGCGCGCCCACGTCTCCCTCTAGCCCGGCCACATCACCTGCCATCGAACGCGGCAAGATCACCGGGTTGCCCGGATGTCCACCAGCCGAAGCGCGGATGATCGCTACGCCGCCTGTGTTCTCGAAAGCATTAATCATCCGGTCGAGATCACCACCGGTGATACCCGGCATATCCGCGAGCATAACCATGATGCCCTCAAACCCTCGATCAACCGCAGTCGAAAATCCAAGGGCAAGCGAGCGTGACATGCCTGACGCATAGTCGGAATTGATCACAGTCCCGACATCAAGATCGGAAATAACCTTTTCCATCTCCAAATGGCGATAACCTAAAACAGCAATCACCTTGGATGCCCGGCTGGCCACGGCTTGCATCACCACCTTGCGTAGAAGCGGCACGCCATCGAAAAGCGCGAGAAGCTTATGGGTACCGTTCTTGCTTGTTCTGCTGGACATCCCGGCGGCCAGCAGCACGATTGCAACAGTCATCAGCCTCTCCTCCACATTTCCCTCACATAGCACGAGCCTTGCGCCCGCATCAAACAACAGTCACAGCCGCGCGATACCGTCTTTTCAGAAACCTGCACTGCGAACGGTTGTGCTGCGGTCCCGGGCTTCCTATTGTTCGGAATGGCCGTAAATTCGCATGCGTCCAATTCGGGAGGTAAATCGTTACCGTTTACTAAGATGGTAATGCTGCTGGCAGAGGAGAGATGGATGTCCGGTGAAAAGACGGTAAGAGATTGGCAGGAGCTTGCCGAAAAGGAGCTGAAAACGTCGCCTGAGAGCCTTGTCTGGCACACGCCTGAGGGCATCGATGTCAAGCCGCTCTACACCGCCGAAGACGTCAAAGACATTACCCATCTCGACAGTTTGCCGGGTTTTGCGCCTTTCGTGCGCGGGCCACGTGCCACCATGTATGCCGGGCGCCCTTGGACCATTCGTCAGTATGCGGGTTTTTCCACGGCGGAAGAATCCAACGCTTTCTACAAGCGTAATCTGGCTGCGGGTCAGAAAGGTCTCTCCGTCGCCTTCGATCTTGCCACCCATCGCGGTTACGACAGTGACCACGAACGCGTCTTAGGCGATGTCGGCAAAGCGGGTGTCGCCATCGACAGCGTCGAAGACATGAAGATTCTGTTCGATGGTATTCCGCTGAAGGACATGTCGGTTTCCATGACCATGAATGGCGCGGTCATTCCCATTCTTGCCAACTTCATCGTCGCCGGTGAGGAACAGGGTTGTTCGGTTAAAGAGCTTTCCGGCACCATCCAGAACGATATTCTCAAAGAATTCATGGTGCGCAACACCTACATCTACCCACCCGAACCGTCGATGCGCATCATTGCAGATATCATCGAGTACACGGCAAAAGAGATGCCTCGCTTCAACTCCATCTCCATTTCCGGCTATCACATGCAGGAAGCTGGCGCGACACTGGTGCAGGAGCTGGCCTTCACGCTCGCAGATGGCCGGGAGTATGTCAGGGCCGCCCTGAAAAAGGGCTTGAACGTCGACGACTTCGCCGGGCGTCTTTCCTTCTTCTTCGCTATCGGCATGAACTTCTTCATGGAAGCCGCCAAGCTGCGGGCCGCGCGTTTGCTGTGGTCGCGCATCATGGACGAGTTCGAGCCACAAAAACCATCCTCGCGCATGCTGCGAACGCACTGTCAGACATCGGGCGTGTCCTTGCAGGAGCAGGACCCCTACAACAACGTCATTCGTACAGCCTATGAGGCATTGTCGGCAGCACTGGGCGGCACGCAATCGCTCCACACCAACGCGCTCGATGAAGCGATGGCCTTGCCGACCGACTTCTCGGCGCGGATCGCCCGCAATACCCAGTTGATACTTCAGCATGAAACAGGCGTCACGAAAGTCGTGGACCCCTTGGCGGGATCCTATTACGTCGAGAGCCTGACCCATGAACTTGCAGAAAAAGCCTGGGCGCTGATCGAGGAAGTCGAAGCTCTGGGCGGCATGACCAAGGCTGTCGATGATGGGCTACCAAAACGGCTGATCGAGGAGGCTGCGACGAAGCGACAGGCAGCGGTGGATCGCGGTGCCGAGATCATCGTCGGTGTCAACAAGTTCCGGCTGGAAAATGAAGACCCCATTGATATTCTCGACATCGATAACAGCGCGGTGCGGTCATCGCAGATCCGGCGGCTGGAAACCGTGCGGCGCCAGCGAGACCCGAAAACCGTGGAGGCAACCCTCACAGCTTTGACCGAGGTTGCGCGGAGCGGCAACGGCAACATGCTTGAAGCGGCAGTCAATGCGGCGCGCGCGCGCGCGACAGTCGGCGAAATTTCTGATGCCATGCGCAGCGTGTTCGGCGATCACGCCGCCGTGCCGGAGGTCGTGCACGATGTCTATGGCGCCGCCTATGAAGATGACCCGGAATACGCAACGCTGTGCACTCGGCTGGGTGAACTGGCGGCAGTCGTGGGCGGCAAGCCCAAAATGCTGATCGCAAAACTCGGGCAGGATGGCCATGACCGAGGTGCGAAAATCATCGCGTCGGCCTTTGGCGACATCGGTTTCGACGTCATTGCGGGCCCACTGTTCCAGACGCCAGCAGAGGCTGCGGAACTGGCGGTCAGCAACAAGGTCCATGTCGTCGGCATGTCCTCGCTTGCCGCTGGCCATAAAACGCTCGCACCGCAACTGGTCGAAGCGTTGAAAGCGAATGGCGCAGAAAATGTAATCGTCATCGTCGGCGGCGTCGTGCCGCGACAGGACTATCGGTATCTTCTGGATCATGGCGTTGCCGCCGTCTTCGGTCCCGGCACCAACGTGCTGGAAGCGGCGCGCGCCGTGATCGACCTCATGCAAGGCCGACTTCGAAACGCATGAGCCGCGTTCGGTAACCCGTCGCAACATTTCAGAAATCCCTGCTTCCGACGCAGAGATTTCTTGCTATAAGACGTTCCAGTTTATGTAATGTTCTAACACTACAGGTCGCCCCATGGCACTCGAGCGCATACCGGTCTCCATCATCACGGGTTTTCTCGGCGCGGGAAAATCGACGCTGCTGAATCAGCTTCTGAAAGACCCTGCCATGCAGGACGCCGCCATCATCATCAATGAGTTCGGTGATGTCAGCATCGATCACCTGCTGGTGGAGCGGTCTGGCGATGGAATTATCGAGCTTGCTGAAGGCTGCCTGTGCTGCACCGTGCGGGGTGAGCTTGTGGATACGCTGGCCGAACTCATGGACGGCATCCAGACCGGTAAACTGAAGAAGGTCAACCGCGTCGTCATCGAAACGACCGGCCTCGCCGATCCCGCGCCCGTCATGCAGTCCATCATCGGCAACCCTGTTATTGCGCAAAATTTCTCGCTGAACGGCGTGGTGACGGTCATCGATGCCGTCAATGGTCTTGCTACGCTCGACAATCATCCCGAAGCCGAAAAACAGGTTGCCGTCGCGGACAGGCTGGTTCTGACCAAGCAGGCCCTTGCCGAGGCGTCACAGGTTTCAGAACTGACCGCGAGGCTGAACACGCTCAACCCGCGAGCGACCGTTGAGAATGGCGACAATGAGAACTGGTCTGCGGTCTCTCTTCTGGAAAACGTCCTTTACGATGCCGCCGACAAAATTGGTGATGTCAGCCGATGGCTTGGCGAAGAAGCCGCACATGATCATGGCCACCATGACCATGATCATCACCACGGGCACCACCATCATCATGACGTGAACCGTCACAATGCCTCCATCCGCTCGTTTTCAATCGTGCATGATGCACCCATCCAACCGATGGCGCTGGAAATGTTCGTTGATCTCTTGCGGTCCGCGCATGGCGAAAAGCTGCTGCGAATGAAGGCGATCGTCCAGCTTTCAGACCGGCCCGACCGGCCACTGGTGTTGCATGGGGTGCAATCCATCTTTCACCCGCCACAGCGTCTCGCCGCATGGCCAGACCCCACCGACCAGCGCACGCGCATGGTGCTCATCACCAAGGATTTGCCGGAGGCTTTCGTCAAAGACCTCTTTGGTGCTTTCACGGGTGCGGTGCATATCGACAGGCCGGACCAGCAAGCGGTCATGGATAATCCGCTCGCAGTGCCTGGACTGCGCTTCTAACTCAGTTAGAAACTTGCTGATCGGGACGGTTGCCGAGTTCGGCTGCCTGACGGAGGAAATCGAAGCCCAGAACAGCAGCCCCTACCAGACCGGGCTCCACCGTACATTGCGCGCGTACCACCAGCGGGCGTGAGAACCGTCGCAGGATGCGAGATCGCACCGCCTCATCGAGCGCGGTCATCAGCGCTACGGAATTCGAAAGGCCACCGCCTACGGGCACGATGGTCGCCCCTGTGACATTGATCAGCAGTGCCAATGGGCCTGCCAGCATATCGACAAAGATATCGATGGTGCGAGCGGCGTCTGCATCATTGCACTGCCATTTGTCCAGAATATCCTCGGCGGCGACGGTCTCGCCCGTCAAATGACGGTGGAGCTTTTCCATTCCGCGCGCACTGCAAATGGCATCCAAACACCCCTCAAGCCCACAGCCGCAGGAAAAGCGGGGTAGATCGACGAGTGGATTTCCAGCGCGTGTCGCAGCCACAGGCGCGTGTCCCCATTCTCCCGCGAAGCCCCCAGCGCTGTTGATGAGCTTGCCGTCTATGACGAGTGCGCCGCCGACGCCGGTGCCGAGGATAGCGCTGAAGATGACGCGATGCCCCTGCCCTGCCCCGACGCCATATTCCGCCAGAGCACAGCAGTCCGCATCGTTCGCGATGAGGACCGGAAGGCCAAGCGCCGTTTCCAAATCGGCTTTCAGCGGCCTGTCATGGGCGCAGGGAATATTGGCGATGAAGGATTTGTCGGTATCGGGATCGATGATCCCTGTAATCGAAAGCGCGACGCAATCCGGCGTGCCACCGATTTCGGCGATAACGTCCTTCAGCACGCCCACGAAAGCGTCGAAATCATGGATGGGTGTTTGCCGCCGCGCCACTGGCCGCACATCATCCACGGCCCAGGCGGCAGCACCCTTTATCGCGGTGCCACCAATATCGAAACAGACGATCAAACGAAAACTCCCGGCATCAAACGCTGATTTGCGCCTTATGCCAGATATCGTTCCGTAAGTCTCGACCACATGGCCGCACCAACGGTCAGGCTGGCATCGGCGAAATCATATTTCGGACTGTGCAAAATGGCCGAGTTCACACCATTTCCAAGGCGCAGGAAACTGCCTGGCTTGTGCTCCAGAAAATAGGAGAAATCTTCGCTGCCGGGAATAAGATGGCAGGTCGAGACATTCTCAGATCCGATCAGTTCTTCCGCCACGGTGCGGGCAAAAGCGGTCTCTTCTTCCGAATTGGCGACAACAGGATAGCCATGCTCGTAATTCAGCTCAACCGACGCGCCAAAACCATCAACGATGGAGTGCGTCAGCTTGGTAATTCTTTCTTCCAGCAAAGCGCGAATCCGAGGTTCGAAGCAGCGGACGCTGAGCGCAAGCTTGGCATATTCGGGAATGACGTTGACCGCTTCGCCCGCATGGATAGTACCCACGGTGACGACCGCGGTCTGGGTCGGATCGATATTGCGCGAGACGACGGTCTGCAAGGCAACCACAAGATTGCAGGCGACCACGATGGGATCAATGGTGAGGTGCGGACGCGAGGCGTGGCCGCCCTTGCCTTTGATGGTGATGTTCACTGTATCCGATGATGCCATCAACGGGCCGGAACGGACCAGAATAGCCCCTTCCGGTGCACCGGGATGGTTGTGCAGGCCGAAAATCGCATCGAACGGAAACCGCTCGAACAGCCCATCGGCGATCATCTTCTGCGCTCCACTTGGCTTGCCGGACTCTTCGGCAGGCTGGAAGATCAGCGTAACGGTGCCGTTGAAACGGCGGGTCTTGGCGAGATGTTGGGCGGCACCAAGAAGTACGGTCGTGTGACCATCATGACCGCAAGCATGCATTTTGCCCGGTGTCTTGCTGGCGTAGGGCTTGCCGGTTTCTTCCAGAATGGGAAGCGCGTCCATATCCGCACGGATGGCGATACCCTTCTTGCTCTCGCCTACGCTCAACCGTGCGACGACGCCGTGACCGCCGACGTTGCGCGTAACCTCATAGCCCCAGCTCTCGAGCTTTTCCGCCACGAAACGCGCGGTTTCCGCTTCTTCGAATGAGAGTTCGGGATTGGCGTGAAGATGCTGTCGCGTCTCCACGAGTTCCTGTTCCATATCCTTGAAATCGGACACACGGGCAAAAGCATTGTCGAGCACGGTCATGGGAATTCCAATCGAGAAGGTGGTGCAGCACACTGGAAAAACTGGAACTATGCCCCGCATTTGAAGCGGGGCATAGCGCAAATGGCATCAAAGGAAGCGTGACAGGAAGGCCTGGGTACGCGGGTGCTTCGGATTGCCGATCACCTCTTCCGGTGTTCCCATCTCCACGATATGGCCGCCATCCATGAAAACGACCCTGTCAGCAGCTTCTTTAGCAAAGCCGATTTCATGCGTGACGACGATCATCGTCAGACCCTGGCGGGCCAGATCACGCATGGTGGACAGAACCTCACCCACCAGTTCCGGGTCAAGCGCGGATGTCGGCTCATCGAACAACATCAGCTTAGGCTTGATGGCCAGCGCACGGGCAATCGCCACGCGCTGCTGCTGGCCGCCGGAAAGCTGGCGAGGATAGTTATCCGCCTTGTCGGAAAGTCCAACCTTTTGCAACAACTCCCGCGCATAGGCCGTCGCCTGCGCCTTGCTTTCACCATGCACGCCAACCGGCGCCTCGATGACATTCTGCAAGGCAGTCATATGCGGGTAAAGATTGAACTGCTGGAACACCATGCCGATGTTTCGCCGTTGCGCAGCAATGGCGTTGCCGGACAGTTTTTCCAGCTTGTTGTTCCTGAAGCGATATCCGATCTGCTCCCCATCGACCTCTATGGAGCCACGATTGATGGACTCCAGATGGTTGATGCAACGCAGGAACGTCGATTTTCCCGAGCCGGACGGACCGAGCACGACGACGACCTCGCCCGGATAGACGTCGAGGTCGATGCCCTTGAGGACTTCCAGTTGATCGAACGCCTTGTGGACATTGCGGGCCCGCACCAGTGGCTGCTTGATTGTGGATGCAGTGGTCATGGGGTCGCCTCCTGCTGAACGGCTGGGGCCTGAGCCATCGCGGTGCGGCGGTCGCCTCTGCCGTAATAGCGCTCGATGTAACCCTGACCAATGTTGAGTACGGAGGTGATCAGCAGATACCAGATGACGGCGACCATCAACATCGGGACGATTTCGAAGGTGCGGTTGTAGATCGACTGAACCGAATAAAGCAGATCGGCCATGGCGATAACGCTGACGAGCGATGTCGCCTTGATCATGCTGATAAGCTGGTTACCGGTTGGCGGGACGATGGAGCGCATGGCCTGCGGAATGATGATCCGCCACAGTGCGCGCGCCTTGGTCATCCCGAAAGCTTCTGCCGTCTCGGCCTGTCCTCTATCTACAGATAGAAGACCACCGCGAATGATTTCCGCCATATAGGCCGCTTCGTTGAGCGCAAGCCCCACGATAGCAGCGGTCATCGGCGTGATGACGGAATTGGTCTCCCAGCTTACCAGCGTCGGCCCGAATGGGATGGCGATGGATATTTCTGGAAACAGGGTCGACAGATTGTACCAGAAAATGAGCTGCACAAGCAGGGGCGTACCGCGGAAGAACCAGACGAACAGGCCAGATAGCGAGCTTGCCAGAACGTCTTGCGACATGCGCGCCACGGCCAGCAGCAAGCCCAGCACGACGCCAATCAGCATGGCCACGACCGTCAGCCCCAGGCTGACGGACAGGCCCTGCATGACGGTCGGGTCAAAGAAATATTGCGCAACGACCGGCCAGCCGAAATTCTCGTTATTGCCGACGATCCACGCGAAATTCGCGGCGATCAAGACGGTGATGAGCCACAGGGTGACCCGCCCGGTCTGAAAGGGGCGATGGGCATTTGCCACATCGCGCGGGTCCGCACCGTCGGAAGGCGGTGCGGTATGGGCAGGCGCCGCACTCATTTCTTTTCAACTCCCACCAGATTGATGCCGGGTGTTTTGATCGTGTTGTTCTCAAGGCCCCACTTTTTCATGATGGCATCGTAGGTGCCGTTATCGATGAGGATTTTAACACCGTCGCGGAGGATTTCGCCGAGTGGCGACCCCTTTGGCACGACAGCGCCCTGGAACAGATCGTCGAAACCGTTCTTCTCACCGACGCCGGTCAGTTCAAGCTGTCCGTTCGCCTGCGAGACGAAATAGGTCAGTGGGGCCTGCGAGGAGAAGAACGCGTCTGCGCGCTTGGAGCGCACCGCCAGAATGGAACTTGGCTGGTCGGTGTAGGACTGAACTTCGACCGGCTTCTTGCCGTCAGCGGCGCACTTTTCCACCTGCGCCTTGATGACCTTTTCAGCCGAGCCGCCCGCCATCACAGCGATGCGGTTGCCGCAGGCCGTATCCAGCGAGACGATGCCCTTGGGATTGCCCTTCTGGACTGCGAAGACGACAAATTCCTGCACCCAGTCCACGAAGTCATTGGCTTCCTGGCGGGTCTTGAAATCGCCTACCGGGCCGAATGCGAACTGGTAGCGCCCGGAATTGACGCCGGACAGCAGAGCTGGAAGCCCTCCTACAGTCGCATGCTCGATTTTCACGCCCAGCAATTGGCCCAGTGCTTCGGTGAGATCGGCGCTGGCGCCTGTCAGTTCTGTGCCAGTGACAATTTCGTAGGGAGGAAAGGAGCCGTTGTTGACAGATATCATCTTGCCATCGGTGCGGATTTTCTCCGGCAGGCGGGCGCTCAGTTCCTTGTTGACGGTCTGTTGCGGAATGGCGGCGTCCTGAGCCATTGCCGGCATGGCCAGCAAAACGGCAAGGGCAGCAACGGAAGCGGTGAGTTTCGAGTGCATGGTATTCCCCTTTTTATGGTTCAACTCGGAAAGTTCGAACGGGTCAGTGACCCGAAGCATGGTTTGGAAACAAATCTGCGGGCGACAGAAGACGCGGCAGAATTTTCTGCTCGTAGAGTTCCAGCGTAAAATCGGCGATCATCTTCTCGTTCGCCTCAAAGCCATTAACGTTCCACGAAGGAGAAAGATCGGCAGCGCAACGGCGTAGCTCATCAATCATCCACGGGGTGGTATCGGCATATTTCTCACGCTTTTCCAGCCACATGCGTTGGGATGCATCCAGAAGCTCGCTCAACTCGTCCATAATCCACGGATGTTCGCGCACGATCTCGGCTTTAAAGCCGATCAGATGCATGCCCGGCACGTAACCGACATCGTTAAAGTAATCGACTTCGGCGGAACGGTAGTCGTCCAGAACCTGTCTCAATGCTGAATCCTGATCGAAGAACCCCTTCGGCATAAAAGGCGTAAACACGGCGTCCAGACCGCCATCCAGAAGTAGATCGACCATTGGACGCTCGCCAGGGGCGGCCTCGATGCGACCGGGGCGACCGAAACCATCAAGGCGATCGGTAATCGGATGTGCTTCGGTAAGACGCCCAGCATACCACATCGCGTCTTCCACACCGACGCCTTCACGGCGAATGGCAGCGCGGGTCCACGTATTGCCGGAATCTCGCCAACCAGTCACGCCGATCTTCTTGCCTGCCAGATCGGAGAGCTGGCGAATAGAACTTGCCTTGCTGGTGATGATGCAGCGGTGACGGAAGCCGCGCATGATAAAGTTGGGCATGCCGATGACGCTCTCGTCACCATCATGGCGCATCTGTGCATAACGGCTGAACGATGTTTCTGCGGCATCGTAAGCGGCTTCATTCGCGACGCTGGAGACGAGCGTGCCGACACGGTCGACTTTCACATTGAGGCGTGGCGAAGACACATCTCCGAGGATCAACGGGGTCATGTAGTCCCAGTCGCGGAGGGCGAGGCGAAGCGTTACAGTCATGCTTGATGCTCACAAAAAATCTCGATAACGAAAAGTTAAATGTTCAAATTACAAACATCAAATGTTATTACGTTATTGAACATTTAAAGGCAAAAATTATGAGCACCCCCTATTCCGCCCGCTGGCTTGCTGAAAAAATAGCCGATCGCACCATCCGTGGTATCGCGCTGGAGACGAGCGCGCTGATCCGCGCAGGCGTGTTGCCCGTGGGAACGCGTATGCCGTCCATCCGCGATCTGGCGTACGAGCTGGGGATAAGCCCGGCGACATTATCCGAAGCATGGGCAGACCTGCGACGTCACAAGATTATAACCGGTCGAGGGCGAAACGGCACATGGGTCAGCGGCGACAGCTTCATCGCCAAGCCGGAGCGCTTTGCCAGCGCGGGCAATTACGGACCCGACGCACTCGATCTGACGTTGGCCGTGCCGGACACCTCGCTTCTGCCACCGCTTGCAGAGGCTCTCGCCCACGCAGCGACTGTGGACAAGCTGAATGACTACGAGCGCTCACGCATCATTCCTGAACTCCACGATGCCGCTTCGAAGCGCTGGCCCTATGAGCCCGAGGCGTTTCTGGTCACCAACGGCGGCTACAATGCCGTCTATACCGCCATTCGCGCCCTCGTGCCGCCCGGCTCCGCCATAGCCATCGAAAACCCCACGGCAATGCGTCTTCTGGATATTCTGGAGGACTTCGGCGTCAAGATCATTCCCGTCCTGTGCGATGAACAGGGACCGACACCCGCTTCACTTCATGCAGCCCTCAAGGCGCGACCGGCAGCATTCCTGTATCAACCCCGGCTTCATTCCGTCACCGGCCAAACCGTCAGCCCGGAGCGCATGTCTGAACTGGGCGATGTACTTTCCGGCAGCGCGACCTTGATCATCGAGGACGATGGCTTGGGCGACATATCGGAAGCAAAGGCGCACTCCCTGGGCAAGCGTTTTCCCGAGCGGACCATCCATATCCTGTCTTACTCCAAAACGCTGGGACCCGACCTGCGGCTGGCCATCCTTTCCAGCTCGGCCATCATTGTCGAGCAAATCCAGTCCTATCGCGCCTTCAGCGCCGGATGGACAAGCCGTGTGCTGCAGGGAGCAACCGCATGGCTTCTGCGCAATCCAGATAGCTGGAAAACGATGGCAAAGGCGCGCGCCACCTATCAACAGCGCCGCGATGGGTTGGCGGATGCGCTGCGGGCACGGGGCGTGGAAACGCGTCCCGGCAGCGGCCTCTGTCTCTGGTTGCCGGTTGCGTCAGAACCCTTTGCCACGGTCACGCTTGCCGCACGCAACATTGCCATCAATCCAGGCCGAAAGTTCACGCTCCTGCCCGGTGACCATATTCGCATCGCCACCTCCACACTCTTGCAGGATAAATGGGACAGCGTGGCGGATGCGGTCGCGCTCGCCAATCAGCTGTGACCGGGTGCGCACGGCCGCACTTCTCATCCCCTTAAATTAGCAATTATGCACAACGGCGTTCCGACGCGATTGACAGCCCGTCTCATTTAGATATTCTGTTATAAAGTCTTACATAACATAATAATGGAACATCTAAAAACCGGGAGCTTCGCATGAGACTCAAGCTAGCATTTCTGATCGCCACAGCATTGATATCCGCCCCCACTCTTCTTTCAGCACAGGAAAAGGGTGGCGTCATCAACGTCGCAACGATTGGCGAGCCGCCGACACTCGACCCCATGGCATCAACGGCTGACCTTGTCGGCATCGTCACACAGCATATTTTCGAGACGCTCTACACCTTCTACAAGGACTGGAAGCCGACACCGCTTCTGGCCGAAAGCCTGCCGGAGATCAGTGCCGACGGCAAAACCTACACAATCAAGCTTCGGTCCGGCATCAAGTTCCATGACGGTTCCGATATGGCCTCCGACGACGTCGTCGCCTCCCTTAACCGCTGGGTGAAAGTCGCCTCTCGCGGCAAGCAGGCCGCATCCTTCTTCGACAAGATCGAAGCGACCGATCCGATGACGGTCACCATTACGTTGAAGCAGCCGTATGCGCCGCTCGTCTCGCTTCTCGCCTTCAACAATTCGGCAGCCATTGTCCTGCCTGCGGAAAAGCAGGATGAGCCGATGAAGGAGTTTATCGGCACCGGTCCCTATATGCTGAAAGAGCGCAAGGCAGACCAATATATCCAGCTCGTGCGTTTTGATGGCTACAAGTCCCGGGAAGGCGACAGCAACGGTTATGGTGGCGCGCGCCATCAGTATCTCGATGAAATCCGGTTCGTCCCGGTGCCGGATGCGAACACCCGCGTAGAGGCTGCGGTCTCCGGGCAATACGACTATGTCGATAGCCTGCCGGTTGAATCCTTCGACAAGGTCAAGTCGTCGTCCGTCACCGAGCCTGTCGTCCTGAAGCCGTTCGGCTATCCGGTCTTCGTATTCAACACGGCGGAAGGTGTGGCCAAGGATGTGGCTATGCGCAAGGCCATCCGTCAGGCGCTGAACATGGAAGACATGTTGGCCGCCGCTTTCGGCAGCACGGATTTCTACACCGTCGATGGCGATATTTATCCTAAGAACTACGTCTGGAACACCGATGCCGGTGTCGAGGGCGCATACAATCTTGCAGACCCGGAAGGTGCCGCCGAAGCTGCCAAGGCCGCGGGCTATGACGGGCAAAAGCCCATCCGCATTCTCACCAGCCGCCAGTATGAATTCCATTACAAGATGGCGCAGGTCGCTGCGGAATATCTTAAACTCGCCGGCTTCAAAGTTGATCTTCAGGTCGTGGACTGGGCAACATTGACCCAGCGCCGTGCCGATAAGGCTCTGTGGGACATCTACATCACCCACAGCCCCTTCCTGCCGGAACCGGCACTGATCGGTTCGCTCGCGCCGACCTCTCCCGGCTGGTGGGACACGCCTTTGCGCAAACAGACGGTCGAGGCTTTCTCCGCCGAATCCGATCCGCAAAAGCGGGTCGCGCTTTGGGCCGATGTTCAAAAAGCCATGTATGAGGAAATTCCCTACATGAAGATCGGCGACTTCAACGGACTGACGGCCAAGGCAAAGAAGGTCGAGGGTGTCGACCCGGCTCCATGGCCGTATTTCTGGAATGCATCCATCACGAAGTAACCCTTTTCGATCGTGCACGGATGCCGCTTTGCGGCGGCATCCGGCTTCGAAAGTGGTCCTTTCTGGAGCATGGAAAGAGAAATAGATGATCCGTTACATTCTTCAGCGCCTGTTCGGCATGATCGTCGTGATGTTCCTCGTCGTGACAATCGTCTTCGTCATCGTGCGCGTAACTCCGGGTGATCCCGCCGCCGTCATGCTCGGCCCGGATGCGTCCGCTCAGGACATTGCCGATCTGCGCATGCGGCTGGGGCTCGATCAATCACTTGTCGTGCAATATCTGCTCTATCTCGGCCAGATGCTGAAGGGTGATCTCGGACAATCCATTTTTCTCAACATGCCCGTTACCTCGGCGCTGCTGGATCGTGCCGAGCCCACCTTTTTCCTGACGATCTTCTCGCTCGCCATCGCCACCATCATCGCGCTGCCCATCGGCATTTACGCGGCCTATCGCCGTGGCTCTTTCGTCGACCAGGCCGCGACCACTATCGCCATGCTGGCTGCAAGCATTCCGAGTTTCTGGCTTGGCCTCATTCTCATGCAGTTTTTTGCCGTGCGGCTGAACATCTTCCCTGTTTCGGGCTATGGCGGTCCGGGCGCGAGCTTCGCGGAGCGCATGTATCACCTGACGCTTCCCGCCTTTGCGCTCGGCATCGTCTCCTCGGCGCTCATTCTACGGTTTACCCGCGCATCCATGCTTGACGTGCTGGGTGACGATTACATCCGCACGGCGCGCGCCAAGGGTCTGGTCGAACGCCGCGTCATTCTCAAACATGCATTGAAAAACGCGCTGATCCCGATCCTCACGGTAATCGGTCTCACCGCCGCCGTGCTGATCTCCGGCGCCGTCGTGACCGAAACCGTCTTCGGCCTGCCGGGTGTCGGAAGTCTCGTGGTGTCAGCCGTTCTGCGCCGGGATTATCCCGTCATCCAGGGAGCTCTGCTGGTGATTGCCGCGCTCTACGTCCTCATCAATTTCGCAATCGATATGCTGTATCTGGCGATCGATCCGCGTGTTCGTTATTAAGGGGGCGCGACAGATGGTCGATATTGCAGCAACACCCCCACAGCCCGAGGCGAGCGAAGGCTCGAAATTTTTTCGCCGGTTCCTGAAGCGCAAGACGGTGGCCCTCGGCCTTATCATTCTGGTCGTCTTCGTACTGCTGGCGGCGCTTGCCCCATGGATCGCACCTTACTCGCCATCCAAACTGTCCATCGTCAACCGGCTGAAACCGCCAAGCGAAATGTTCTGGTTCGGAACCGATGAGTTCGGTCGTGACGTTTTCTCGCGCACGATCTATTCAGCGCGGCTGTCTCTTCTAATCGGCGCATCCGTCGTCGTCCTGTCGGCGGCAATTGGGGTAACGCTTGGGTTGCTGGCAGGTTTCTTCCAGCGGCTCGATACGCCGATTGCCCGGCTGATCGACGCGATGATGGCATTCCCGGATATCCTGCTGGCCATCGCGCTGGTGGCAGCGCTCGGCCCGTCGCTGACCACGGTCATCATCGCGCTGTCGATTGTCTATGCGCCGCGTCTGGCGCGTATCGTCCGCGCTTCCACATTGGTTATCCGTGAATTGCCCTATGTGGAGGCCGCACAGGCGCTGGGCATTTCCACATTCCACATCATGACACGGCATGTGCTGCGCAATCTGCTGTCGCCCATTCTGGTGCAGGCAACATTCCTGTTCGCCAGCGCCATGCTGGCAGAGGCGGGCCTTTCATTTCTGGGGCTGGGTGTCAGCCCCGAAATTCCAACCTGGGGAACCATGATCGCCGCTGGCCGCCAATATATCGGGCAGGCCGACTGGATGACCTACTTCCCCGGCTTTGCCATCATTCTTTCCGTGCTGTCGCTGCAAATGGTGGGCGATGGACTGCGGGACATGCTTGATCCAAGACTGCGAAGGGATTTGTAATATGACCGGCGAAAACGCAAAGCCGCTCCTCCTCACCAACGTCAAGCCAATGGCTTTTGGCGAAACCGCACACTCAGGCGCAACGGATATCCTGGTCGGTGCAGACGGCAAGATCGCCGCCATCGGCCAGTCCATAGACGCGCCTGCCGATGCGACCCGCATCGACGGCAAGGGCGCCTGGGTTTCGCCCGGCTGGGTCGATCTGCACGTCCATATCTGGCACGGCGGCACCGATATCTCGATCCGCCCTTCGGAATGCGGGGCAGAACGCGGCGTCACCACGCTGGTCGATGCAGGTTCTGCCGGTGAAGCCAATTTCCACGGTTTCCGCGAATATATCATCGAGCCATCCAAAGAGCGCATCAAGGCGTTCCTCAACCTCGGCTCCATCGGTCTCGTGGCCTGCAATCGCGTGGCGGAACTGCGCGACATCAGAGACATCGATCTTGATCGCATCCTCGAATGCTACGCCGAAAACAGCGAGCATATCGTCGGTCTGAAAGTGCGCGCCAGCCACGTCATCACTGGTTCATGGGGCGTCACGCCGGTCAAGCTCGGCAAGAAGATCGCCAAAATCCTCAAAATACCGATGATGGTGCATGTCGGTGAGCCGCCGGCGCTCTACGACGAAGTGCTGGAAATCCTCGGCCCCGGCGATGTCGTCACCCACTGCTTTAACGGCAAGGCAGGCTCGTCCATTATGGAAGACGAAGACCTCTTCAATCTGGCCGAACGCTGTGCGTCCGAAGGCGTGCGGCTCGATATCGGCCATGGCGGAGCCTCCTTCTCGTTCAAGGTCGCGGAAGCGGCGATTGCCCGTGGCCTGCTGCCGCATTCGATCTCGACCGATTTGCACGGCCATTCCATGAACTTCCCGGTCTGGGATCTGGCAACGACGATGTCGAAGCTGATGTCGGTCGGCATGCCCTTCGACAAGGTCGTCAATGCGGTGACCCACGCCCCGGCAGAGGTCATCAAGCTCGACATGCAAGACCGCCTGTCGGTCGGTGCGCGCGCCGATTTCACGATCTTCGATGTCATCGATTCCGATCTCGAAGCGACCGATTCCAACGGCGATGTCTCGCAACTGAAGCAACTGTTCGAGCCGCGCTATGCGGTGATCGGTGCGGAAGCGACCGTCGCCCGCCGCTACATTCCCCGCGCCCGCAAACTGGTTCGCCACAGCCACGGTTATTCCTACCGCTGAGCGCTGCCAGACATGAAGAGTATTTCGCATGACACAGGAGTTTGCGTGACCCAGTCCCCGATCAAGTCAGAAGCGAAGGCGCAAACGCCTTATGACCGGCTTGCCGCGCTCGGCATCGAACTGCCGCCACCAGCGCCACCGATTGCCAATTTCGTGACGCATGTCATCGAAGGCAATATGCTTTACCTGTCGGGCCAGGGCCCGCGTGAGGCTGACGGTTTCCTGCACACCGGAAAGGTCGGCACGGATGTTTCGCCTGACAAAGCCTATTCCGATGCGCGGTTGACCGGCATCAACCTGCTGTCCGTCATGCATGATGCACTGGGTGATCTGTCCCGCGTCAGGCGCGTCGTGAAACTACTCGGCATGGTCAATGCTGCGCCTGATTTTCTGGACCATCCGCTGGTGATCAACGGCTGCTCCGATCTTTTCAACGCTGTCTTCGGTGAGGCAGGCCAGCATGCTCGCTCTGCCGTTGGCTTCGGTTCGCTTCCCGGCAATATCACGGTCGAGATCGAAGCGATCGTCGCGTTGCACGCTTAGGGGAGACGGTCAGTGGTTGCGCCAGCCCATCAGCTTTTCGATACGAGCAGCAGACGCCTTGACGCGGTCGGCATAGCCGGACTTGTCGGCAACGATCTTCTGCTCGGGAAGCACGATGGAAATCGTCGCCACGCAGTCTCCCCTGCTGTCCACAATCGGCGAAGCGATGCAGGCAACGGAATAGTCAGACTCACCCGCCTGTATCGACAACCGCTCCTCGAACGCCTTGCGGGCCGCATCCGACAGGGACGCCGCATCGATCGTCGCGCGACCGGTGGGAGAAATGCGGGCACCGCGTTTGAACAGGTCGATCCGCTCCGCCTCTGGCATATGGCCGACAAGCAGGCGACCGGACGCCGTCCAGTTCAGTGGCACGCGAGTGCCGACACGGGACGCGACCTGAAAATGGCTCGGGCCCTCGGCCATGGCCAGTACCAGCATATGCTCGGCATCGCGACCGCAAACCTGAACGGTCTCACCCGCCTCGCGGCAGAGATCATGCATCTCATGGGTGGCCACACTCATGAAATCGAGCGAGCGGGCATAGGCGAGGCCATAATGATAGAGACGCGCGCCAAGCCAGATCATGCCATCGGCATTGCGTGCCAGCATGTTCTTTTCCACGAGGTCATCGATGATGACGTAGACGGTGGAAAGCGGCGCCTTGACTGCCTTGGCAATAGCATAGGCCCCGGCGGGCGCGCCGGTCTCGTAGAGATAATCGATGACCTGCAAGGCTCTGTCGATGCCGCTGACGCGCGACCGACGCGCTTTGCCCTCAACTTCGACCGCAGGAAGATCGTCGGAGGCAACGTCCAATGATGTGTTCAAACCCAAGACAACGCTCCCGCGTTTTAAAGAACCTATTGCATTACTATGGCATAGGCCTGTGCAGGGCAACCCAAATCAGAACCGGAAGCACCGGTTCCCAGACTGGAGAATGACAATGTCCGACGACCTCAGAACAAAGCTCGGCCTTCGCCCGGTCATCAACGTCTCAGGCACCATGACCAGCCTCGGAGCCTCCATCGTCGTGCCGGAAGCGGTTGCCGCGATGGCAGCGATCCTGCCGCAATTCGTTGAAATCAACGATCTTCAACGCAAGGCAAGCGCCATCATTGCGCGCCTGACAGGTGCCGAAGCCGGGTTCGTGACGGCGTCGTGCTCCTCCGGCATCAGCCTTGCCGTGGCGGGCACCATCACCGGCCCAGACCTTTTGGCCATCGAGAGACTTCCCGAAACCACGACGCCGAAGAACGAGGTTCTCATTCAGATGGGCCATGTGGTGAGTTACGGCGCCCCGGTCGATCAGTCCATTCGCCTTGCCGGTGGCAAGGTGGTGATGATCGGGCAGGCAACATCCACGCACCGCTATCACATGGAAAACGCCATTACCGAAAACACTGCAGCCGCCGTTTACGTCGTCTCCCACCATGTCGTGAACTACGGCCTGCTCCACCTCAAGGAGTTCGTGGAAATCGCCCACGCCAAGGGCGTGCCGGTCATCGTCGATGCGGCTTCCGAATATGATCTCAAGCTCTTCATCGAGCAGGGTGCGGATATCGCGCTTTACTCCGGCCATAAGTTTCTGGGTGGGCCGACATCGGGCATCGTTGCAGGTAAAAAGGAGCTTGTTCGCAATGCCTTCCTGCAAAACATGGGCATCGGTCGCGGTATGAAGGTCGGCAAGGAAAGCATCTACGGCGTCATGGCCGCATTGGAGGCCTGGGAAAAGCGCGACCACGTGGGCATTCGCGAACGCGAAACCGGCTATCTGAATCTGTGGGCACAGACACTGGCGAACCGCCCAGGCGTCACAGCGCTGATCGAACCCGATCCGACCAACAACCCGCTGGACCGCATGCGCGTGATCATCTCGGCGCAGGAAGCCCACATCACCGCCTGGGATTTGGCCGCAGCACTGCGCTCCGGCCCGCAGCCGATCATCGTGCGCGACCACGAAGTCGAGCATAACTACTTCTATCTCGACCCCTGCAACCTGCACCCCGGTCAGGAAACTGTTGTCGCAGCGCGGCTAGCCGAGGAACTGGACAAGGCCCGCGCCTCCAACGAAATCATCGCGACCCCCTTCGAGGATCTGAGCCGTCACCGCTTTAACGGCGCACTACGCTGGCCGGACTAAAAACCGGCCATCCTCAGACCAAAACAAGGGAGCGACCATGACAACGCCAAACACACAGACCATGCCCTTCGCGTCAGCAGCCAACGACCCGGTTCTTTTGGTTGAAAAGCTGCGGACGTCCTTCATGGTCGATGGCAAGTGGAAGCCGGTCGTTCGCGATATTTCCTTTACGGTTGGACCCGGTGAAACGGTGGCAATCGTCGGGGAGAGCGGCTCGGGCAAATCGGTCACCTCCTTGTCGATCATGCGGCTGTTGCAGCCAGACACCAGCCGCATCGAAGGCAAGGTCATGCTGGACGGGCGCGATCTTCTGTCTTTGCCGGAACACGAGATGCGCAAGGTTCGCGGCAATGATGTCGCCATGATCTTTCAGGAGCCGATGACCAGCCTCAATCCACTTTTCACCATCGGCGACCAGATTTCCGAGGCTTTGCTATGCCATTCGCCGATGAGCAAGCGAGAGGCCAGAGCAGAAACCATTCGCATTCTCGAAAAGGTGCGGATACCCTCTGCCGCCTCGCGCTTCGATGAATACCCGCATCGCTTTTCCGGCGGCATGCGCCAGCGCGTGATGATTGCCATGGCGCTAGCCACAAAGCCCAAACTGCTGATCGCCGATGAACCGACGACGGCTCTCGACGTGACGATCCAGGGACAAATTCTCGATCTCATTAAGACCTTGCAGGAGGAGGAAGGCACCTCCGTGCTGTTCATCACCCACGATATGGGCGTTGTCGCAGAGATCGCGGACAGAACCGTCGTGATGTATCAAGGCGAGCAGGTGGAAACCGGCGCGACGACCGACATCTTCCACCGCGGCCAGCATCCTTATACGCGCGCGCTGCTATCAGCGGTGCCGGTGCTGGGCTCGATGCAGGATTATCAGCGGCCTCGGCGTTTTCCAGTCGTCAATGTGTTGACGGGCGAGTCCGATGTGCCGGTGGAGGTCGGTGATACGGTGGCCAAGGGGCAACCGGTGTTGCAGGTTAAAAACCTGACCAAGCGCTTCGATATCCATTCCGGTCTGTTCGGCACAGTCACGGGCCGCGTCCACGCGGTGGAGAATGTCTCGTTCGATCTCTACGCTGGTGAAACGCTGTCTTTGGTCGGCGAATCCGGCTGCGGCAAGTCCACCACCGGTCGCGCCATCATGCGGCTGATTGAGCCCGGCAGCGGCTCGGTTCTCGTTGAAGGCCGGGACGTGCTCAAGCTGGAAAAGAAGGGCATGCGTGAGATGCGCAAGTCCGTGCAGATGATCTTTCAGGACCCGTTTGCCTCTTTGAACCCGCGCATGACCGTGGGTGCCGCCATCGCCGAACCTTTCCTTGAACACAAAATGGGCGACAAAAAACAGGCGAAGGATGTTGTCGCCGACATGCTGAAGAAGGTTGGCCTGACACCCGACATGGCAAAACGCTACCCGCATGAATTTTCCGGCGGCCAGCGCCAGCGTGTCTGCATTGCCCGTGCACTGGCGCTGAAACCGAAGGTCATTGTCGCTGACGAAAGCGTTTCGGCGCTGGATGTCTCGATCAAGGCGCAGGTCATCAATCTGATGCTCGATTTGCAGCAAAGCCTGGATTTGGCATTCCTGTTCATCAGCCACGACATGGCCGTGGTGGAACGTGTCAGCCACCGAGTGGCTGTCATGTATCTGGGCGAGATCGTGGAAATCGGTCCACGCGCGGCGGTATTCGGCAATCCGCAACATGCCTACACAAAACGTCTCATGTCAGCGGTGCCCGTGCCAGACCCGGATCGCCGCAGGCTCAAAAGTGCCGCCGCCATCGAGGAATTGAAAAGCCCGATCCGCCCGGTCGATTACAGCGTTACGCCACCCGTGTTTCGTGAAGTATCACCGGGCCATCTAGTGGCCGAGAGCTGACACTGGTCGCGTCCAGCCAATGGAACCAGCCGCCCTCAGCTCAGTTCCCTATTTGCGAAACGGGCAAAGAGATCGGAACAGCATTGACACAATTGGGGACGGTCGAAGAAATCTGGCGCTATCCAGTCAGCTCGCTTGGTGGGGAACAACTGACATCCGTCGAAATCGGTACAGATGGTATAGAAGGCGACCGAAACTGGTGCGTCGTTGACCGGATAACCAGCCAGGTCGCCGCGCCTGAAAAAGAAGAACGCTGGCGACCAGCCTTGTTTCTCCAAGCGCGTCTGAACAAAGGCTTGACGGAGATCGGGTTCCAAGACGGACAATGGCTGTCCGTGCAAGATGCCGAGATTGGCGAGAGACTGTCGGACCATTTCGGCTTTGAGGCAACCGTCATGCCCTACGCGAAAGCTAAGCCGGCAAACTCGTCTGCGATAGCGGTCAATCGCTACGAGCCAAGCCCGCTCCACCTGATTACGACAAGCTCCATGGAACATCTCGCTGGTTTTGTCGGCATCGACACCATAGAGAGCAAGCGGTTCCGCCCAACGATTGTTCTGCGCACGTCTGGAACAAAGGAATTTCGCGAAAAGACCTGGGTTGGGCGCTCTCTGTTGCTTGGACATGAGTTCATTACACGCGCCAGTGAAGAAACGAAACGATGCGGACTGACGCTTATTTCCCAGCCGGGCGTTGCCGAAAATGCCGATATCTTAAGGGCCATTCTGCGTCAAAACAGGCGGAACTTCGGCATCTATGGCACAGTCGAACAGGCGGGCACCGTCACGGTGGGGGACAGCGCCTATCTGCTGGACAGATGATCAAGCTGCCGACAGAGCTTGCATTTCCGTCGTTTCAAGAATGGCCTGCGACACGGTATAGCCGATGTCGCGCGCGCTGGTGATGCCCTGCACGAAGGGCAACTTGTGCAACAGAAACGCAATCGATCCGCAATAGAGTTTGTTGGTCAGGTTATCCTGGAAGATAGGTCTGAATTTATCATCCAGGTCAACGCCGCCCGTGCGAACCAACTGATCCTCGAAACCAATCAGCGTCGTGGTCGCACTGGTCGTCGCCTTGCGCATGACGCCCTGTTTTTTCAACGTCTCGAAGGGAATGTCCCGGGCCGACAACGTGTGCTGACCCGTCGCATCAATAAAGTCATCGAATTGATATTCCTGTCCCTTGCTGCGAACGATTGCACCGCGTTGGACCGCCTTGTTATCAATGTCGTTATCGTTGCCAAGTGCCAGAATATCCAGCTTCCCGGCGCGATGAAGAGCCAGAAGACGGCGGATGGACGCGTGCGGCACCGTTGCGTAATCATCCACGAAGACGGTCTTGAAGTGGCTGTGAAACCGCTTCAGGTCCCGTTCGTTGAGATGCGGTATCGCCAACGCGATCACCTCATGCATTCGCAGGATCGCATAACGCCATTCCACCGTATATTGATTAGCCTTATTGGCGTCCGCTTCAGCGAGATTGAGCGCTGCCCAGACGAAAGGCTGCGTGGTCTCGCGGTCCTGAAAATAGGCTTTGGAAACGGTTTCGACGCTCAGCTGTGAGAGACCGATCCGGGCTGCGTAATCGGGATCGCAGAAGATGAGTTCGGCCTTGAAGAGATCAAACACCGCATCCAAGAGATCATTGCGCCGGGTCGCGATCGCATTCTGGATCGCCGCCTCCGTGCAGAACTGAAGTGGGCGATAGGGAATTTCGCAATAGAAATCGGCTTCTGGCAAGATACCCTTGCGCGACATCATCGTGACGTGCAGTGCTTCGGTATCGGGTGAGGGATGGTATTGAAGATCGCCTTGCTCATCGAGAAGAAAGGTGCCGTGGGCCGTAGCGACGGTGATCAACGCATCAATACCACTCAACGATGTTCCGAGAATGCCGACCTTACCGGGCTTGATAGATTTCAGCACCGGCGCTGGCCATGGTGAGACGTAATATCCCGGTTTGATCTCGGTTGTTTCTGGAAAGTCGTGTCCCGTTGCCATCACCACATGGTCGAACGCAAATTCGAGTGCTTCGCCCTCCGCCGCAGTCACGGTCAAACGGATATCAGTGGGTCTCAATTCAATGTCGGCAGCCCGATGCGACGCTTTCACCTCAATCGTATGTCCATTGGCAGCGCCGATTTCCAGCAACTGCGAGAACTGCGAAAAAAAGAACTCACCCAGCACGACTCGCGGATAGAATTCGCGCTCATTGATCTGGCCTCGCTCCACACCAAGCTGCTGCAACTCTTCATCCGTCTGGCGAAGAAGCCACTGCATCAGGCTCTCGCAGACCGGCGGCAATTCTATGCTGGCGATGTTGGACAGCATGGCCCGGTCGTTCAAGGCAGGGTGGTACGGCGTACCCTTGCCGGGATCGGTTTCGCTTTCGAAAATCGTGATGGAGAGAGGCTCGGATTTGCCGACCAGGCCCTTCAACGTGTAGATGCCCGTTGGGCCGGATCCAATGATGGCGATTTTAGGTGTCATATGCGCGATTAATCCCGTGACGCAACGCGAACTGGTGCCCTCCTCAAACAGAATTGCGTCATCGAAGTTCCCTTCCGTCATGTACCAGACATTAGATAATCTTTATATGTGGCCGAAAGCGACTTTCCGCTTGAACATCGACCGCATGAAAGCGTTGATGTGAACATGAACACACAGGCAGATGCCCTACTCACCTCCCTGCCCTCCGGCTTCGGTGCCGTCGTCATCGGCGCCAGCGGCGGCATCGGTTCGGCCCTGTGCGACCGGCTGCGCGCAGAGCCGCATTTTGGTTCGCTCTATCCCCTATCCCGAACCGCAACCGCATTCGACATAACGGACGAGACTTCGGTGCAGGCAGCGGCGGAGGCGTTGCGGGGCAAGCCGTTTCAGCTATTGATTTGCGCAACTGGCGTACTCGATGTCGATGGTCACCCGCCGGAGAAGTCATTGCGGCATGTCGACCCTGACGTGATGATGCGGCAGTTCAGCATCAATGCCGTTGGCCCGGCGCTGGTCGCCAAACACTTTCTTCCGCTGATGGATCGCAAAACGCGGTCGGTCGCCGCCTTTCTCTCTGCCCGCGTCGGCTCCATCGGTGATAACAGGTTGGGCGGGTGGATATCTTACAGGGCATCGAAAGCCGCTCTCAACCAGATCGTCAGAACCGCCTCGATAGAATATGCGCGGACGCATCCCGAGATGGTTCTCACCGCCATTCATCCCGGAACCGTTCGTACGCCGCTGTCAAATCCCTACGCCAGCGGTCATCCCACGGTGAGCGCGCAGGAAGCGGCGACATCCATTCTTTCGGCACTCGATACGCTGACACCCTATAAGTCAGGCTCCTTCATCGCCTATGACGGTAAGACCATTCTATGGTAGATTAGAATTGGCATTTTCCAGCACGAGCGCACAACAATCAGCATGAATATCAAACATATAGCCCTCGCCATCAGTATCGCAGTCGGCGTATCAAGCATGTGCGCTGACAGTGCCGTCGCTGCCGAGGAGAGCGACGCAGCTTGTCTCTATGAGAGAAACCGTGGGCCGCACCCCATCTGCATCCGCAAGGCAAGCTTCAATGCCGATCTTTGCAGCACCATCGAGCACTTTGCTCGGGAGCACGATGTGCCCGCAGCCTATTTTGCGCGGCTGATCTGGCGTGAAAGCCTTTTCCGCCCGGAGGCTGTCAGCCACAAGGGCGCCGAAGGTATCGCACAGTTCATACCGTCTACGGCCCGAAGCCGGGGACTGACGAACAGCTTCGACGTGATCGACGCACTCGATACGTCGGCGGCCTACCTGAAAGAGCTCAAAACACGCTTCGGTAATTTTGGTTTCGCCGCTGCCGCCTACAATGCTGGCGAAAGCGGGCTTTCGCGTTTCCTGTCAAACGCGAGGCTTCCGATAGAGACACGCGACTATGTGTTTGCGATCACCGGTCAGCCCGTGGAAACATGGCGTGACGCTCCGCCCAAAGTGGCCGCGCCCGAGCTTGATGACGCCATGCCGTTTCAGGCCGCCTGCGTCGTGCTTGCGGAAACCAGACGCATGCAGGAGCCAGTTTTCGCCGGATCAGCCGATTGGGCGCCATGGGGCGTCCAGCTTTCAGCGCACTACCGCCCCACCGTCGTTGATCGTCTGTTCACACAAGCCGTCGCTCGCCTGCCCTCACCCTTAAACGAGGAGCGAGCGCTGATCGTGCGGCAGCGCGGCGGCAATTTTGGAAACAGACCACGCTATGCCGCAAGAATTGGACGTGAAACCCGCGCGGAAGCCAACAGTCTCTGCGCACAGATCAAAGCAGCAGCGATACCCTGCACCGTTTTGCGGAACCGGTAAGAGGAATGTCCCACTAGGCCTTGCTTCGCATGCTGGCACGATACTGCTTTGGCCGCATGGCAAAGCGTTGCGAAAATGCCTGATAGAACCGGGAGACTGAGCCGAAGCCTGATTCGAAGGCAACATCGGTAATGGGTATGTCGGTAGCGATCAGCAGTGATTGGGCCGTATCGAGCCGATGGCGGATGATGGCCTGATTGATGGTCATGCCCACCGCACGTTTGAAAACGGACATGGCATAATTGGGATGGAGGCCTGAATCCTTGCCGACATCTTCAGCTGAGATATCGTTGAGGGCATTCTCGGCGATATAGCGTAGCATCCGCTCCACATGTTCAACGCGCTCGCTGTCGTTGACCCCGAGACTGGCGATGGCAGAGCCTTCTTCGCGCAAGTCTCGCCATCCGTCGCGCTCAATCCGCAACACCCGCGCCCCAAGCTCATTGCGCACGATTTCGATCAGTCCCTCATCACCGGAGCGCAGTTCATCTCTCCAGCGCTGGAATATCTCGTTGTCGTAGGAACGCAGCTCCAGCGCCTCGATCATCGCGCCACGAAATACGGCATCTCTGAAACGTGTAAGGCTCGCAAGACCAAGGAAGAACGACATCGGCACATAGAGGCAGACGAAACGCGTGCCCTCCGCGCAAGCAATGACCTGATGCGGGATCATACCCCAGAACAGACAAAGCCGCCCGGCGTCGATGGTGAGTTCACGCCCTTCGAACCAGTAGGTCATCTGCCCCTCCAGCACGAAATTGAGCTCGACCTGGCTGTGCATATGCGGGCCGGTCATGACCTGCACGAAGGATGCTTCTCCGCTACAAAACCTGTGATCGCCGAAGACAACCAGCGGATGTCGTGGGTCGTGCTCTGGATGTACCGGCACGGATTCATCACGCTGAGTAAGCTGTATGGACACCATAATCTTAGAATCCTAGAGAAACTATCCGGAATTTCGGTAGCTTATTGCGGGTTTCGGTCAGATGTTCAAGCCGAACTTGGATTTGGCTTGGGAGGGCGTGCGTATGGTTCACAGTCTCCACGGCGACGTGTCACGGTCATAGGGAGGAAAACATGACCCTTTTTAAAAGCCTTAGCGGAGTTGCCTTGTCGGCAGCGCTGTTTTCATCCGCCTTTGCGGGCGAGATCACCATCAATTCCGACCACTCGGACCCAGTACCGAAGAAGGCCATGGAAGAGCTGATTGCAGACTTCCAGAAGGCCAACCCGGATGTAACGGTGAAGTGGAACAACTTCGACCACGAGGGCTACAAGTCCGCCATTCGCAACTTTCTGACCGCCGATGCGCCCGATGTCGTTGCATGGTATGCGGGCAACCGCATGGAGCCGTTCGTCAAGGCTGGTCTCTTCGAAGACGTGACCGATGTGTGGACCGCAAACGGTCTGGAAGACCAGTTGAAGTCCGCCTCCCCTTCCATGACCATCGACGGCAAGAAGTGGGGCGTTCCCTACACCTACTATCAGTGGGGCATCTACTATCGCAAAGACATCTTCCAGCAGCAGAGCATTACGCCGCCCAAGACCTGGGAGGAGCTTCTGGCCGCTTCGAAGAAGCTGAAAGACGCTGGCATCACGCCATTCACCATCGGCACCAAGGCACAATGGCCTGCGGCTGGCTGGTTCGATTATCTCGACCTGCGCGTCAACGGCTATGATTTCCACATGCAGCTGACATCCGGCAAGGTGCCTTACACCGACCCGCGCGTGAAAGCCGTGTTCGAGAAGTGGGCCGAACTGGTTGAGCCGGGTTACTTCATCGAAAACCACGCGGCCATCGATTGGCAGGATGCCGTGCCACAGTTGGTACAGGGCAAGGCCGCCATGTATCTGATGGGCAATTTTGCCGTCGCCACCTTTAAGAATGGTGGCCTGAAAGAAGAGCAGATCGGCTTCCTGCCCTTCCCGGAAATCACTGCGGGCATTCCGATTGCCGAGGAAGCACCGACCGATACGTTCCACATTCCGAAGGGTGCCAAGAACAAGGACGATGCGAAGAAATTCCTCGCCTATGTTGCGTCTCCTGAAGCGCAGACGAAAATGAACGCGACGATGGGCCAGCTGCCGGTCAACAACAAGGCGGAAAAGCCGACGGACCCGTTCCTCGAGGCTGGTTTCGATATGTTGTCCAAGGCAACCGCCATCGCACAGTTCTATGATCGCGATGCGCAGGCGGAAATGGCCAAGGCCGGTATGGAAGGCTTCCAGGAATTTATGGTCAAGCCCGACAAGATCGACGCCATCCTCGCACGCCTCGAAAAGATCCGCGCTCGCGTCTACAAATAAGACCTGTTCCTCCCAGCGCCGGGTGCCGCAAGCGGCATGCCCCAGGTACCCGGCTGCTATTTTATATATATTTTTAAAAGGTGCCGCCGTGAGCAACGCCGTTTCACCATCGCCCAGTTTCTGGAAGCGCAATCAGCAAAAACTAGCGCCCTGGCTGTTTCTGGCCCCCGGCCTGCTGATGTTCATCCTTTATGTTCTGGTGCCAATTTTCGAATCCATCTGGATCAGTTTTCACGACTGGGACGGAATGGGCGAGATGAGCTGGGTAGGCTTTGGCAATTATGCCGAGCTGCTTCAGGACGACACCTTCTACGTCTCGCTGAAAAACAACATCATCTGGCTGGTGCTGTATCTCCTGTCCATTCCCGCGGGCTTGGCGGTCGCTCTGTTTCTGAACCAGAATGTGCGAGGCATCCGCCTTTACAAATCGCTGTTCTTCTTCCCCTTCGTCATCAGCCAGGTGGTTGTGGGGTTGATGTTCACATGGTTCTATGCACCGGATTTCGGGCTGTTTTCCAAGCTGCTAGAATGGCTCACCGGCCAGCAGATCGCTATCCTCGCTGACGAAAACTACGTGACCTACGGCATCATCGTTGCAGGTCTGTGGCCACAGACGGCCTATTGCATGATCCTCTATCTGACCGGCCTCAACAACATCAATCCCGAGCAGGTGGAAGCGGCGCGTATGGATGGTGCCAAGGGCTTCAAGCTGTTGTGGAACATCATTCTGCCGCAGCTGGCACCGGCAACCTTCATCGCCATGGTGGTCACCGTGATCGGCTCGCTGCGCTCCTTCGACCTCGTCTCGGTCATGACAGCTGGCGGCCCCTACGGCTCAAGCTCGGTGCTCTCCTATTTCATGTATGAGCAGGCGCTTTCGGAATATGGTTTCCGCATGGGCTATGGCGCAGCCATCGCCGTCGTCCTCTTCCTCATCATGATGATCTTCATCACGCTCTTCATCGTGCGCATGCTGAGCCAGGAAAGGAATTCCTGATGTTCCCCGCACCCATTCAGACAGCCTCACCTTTCATTCGTTGGGGTTACAAGATCGTGCTGCCGATTGCACTTATTCTCTGGCTTTTGCCATTGATCGGCGTGGCGATCACCTCCGTCAGACCCGCAGGCGACTTTGCCGCCGGCAATTATTTCGGCATTCCCTCCGGTTTTGCAGGTGTTGAAAACTACACGGCAGTCTTCCGGGATTCGCCTATTGGCCTTTATATTCTGAACTCGTTCAAGGTCACGATCCCGACCGTCATCGGCGCGGTCGCGCTGTCATGCCTCACCGGCTTTGCGCTGGCGGTCTACAAGTTCAAGGCCAATCTGCTGCTGTTCTTCATGTTCGTGGCTGGCAACTTCATTCCGTTCCAGATCCTGATGGTGCCGGTGCGTGACATGACGCTGCGGGCCGGTCTTTACGACACCACCATGGGCCTCGTGCTGTTCCATGTCGCCTTCCAGACCGGGTTCTGCACGCTGTTCATGCGCAATTTCATCAAGGGACTGCCCTTCGCGCTGATCGAATCCGCGCGTGTCGAAGGCGTCTCGGAATGGAAGATTTTCCGTTACATCGTGTTGCCGCTGATGCGTCCCGCCATCGCAGCGCTGTCAGTTCTCGTCTTCACCTTCGTCTGGAATGACTACTTCTGGGCAACGGTTCTCGTGCAGGGACAGCACGCCATGCCGGTGACCGCCGGTCTCTATTCGCTGAACGGACAATGGGTTGCCGCCTGGCATCTGGTTTCGGCAGGCTCGCTGGTGGCCGCGCTGCCACCTGTCGCCATGTTCTTCATCATGCAAAAGCACTTCATTGCCGGACTGACACTGGGAGCGACCAAGGGATGAGCCAGATCATCACAATCGGCCAAGGAAGCTTCACGCTGAACCTTCGCCTGCCCGAACTCGGAATGCCGGAAATCCTGTCTTTTGCGACAGCGGCAACGGCACCCGGCACCCTGTTCGATATCGAACGCTCTAGCCGCATTAACGGCATGGACGTCGCCGTCCCCTCATCGGTTCTGCTGCCAACCGGAGGCATGGGCTTCTTCGGCTGGCCAGCCATCACCGGCCACCGCCAGGGACGCGATTTCACATTGCAGTTCGGTTCGTGGACGGTGGAAAGTAATGCGAACACAACGATCCTGCGCGGCCACGATACCGTTACAAAGATCGATATCGCTATCACCCTGACTGAACATGCGTCCGGCTTGATCTCCATGTCCACATCGCTGACCAACCGCGCAGACACAGATTACCAGCTGGACCGCTGCATGGCGGCGACCTTTGCGGTACCGACTGGCGAGACGGAACTCACGAGTTTCACCGGCATGTGGGGACGCGAGTTCCAGACCCGGAAAGAGACGCCCGGCAACGGCATCTGGTCTCAGGAAAGCCGACGCGGGCGCACGTCGCATGACCGGTTTCCGATGATCTTTGTCGAGACCGCCGGACAGCGTTTCGGCGTCACCTTGGGATGGAGCGGCAACCACCATGTCGTCATCGACCGCACCGATGATGGCCAACGGCTGATCCATATGGGTGAGTTGTTCGAACCGGGCGAAGTCATTCTTGGATCGGGCGAAACCTACCAGAGCCCCTTAGCCTATGCGGGACCGGATACGAAGGCATTCCATGCCTTCGTGCGCGGCGAGCTTCTGGACTGGCCTGAAGGTAAAATGTCTCCACGTCCGGTGACTCTGAACACCTGGGAAGGCAATTACTTCGACCACAAGATGGACTCGCTAAAGGCGCAGGCAACGGCTGCTGCAGAAATCGGCATCGAACGCTTCGTGCTGGATGATGGTTGGTTCGGCAAGCGCGATGACGACACCACGAGCCTTGGCGATTGGGACATCGACGCCCGCAAATATCCCGACGGTTTGAAACCGCTCGTGGACCACGTCACTGGGCTTGGCATGCAGTTCGGCATCTGGTTCGAGCCTGAGATGATCAACCCGGTTTCCGAGCTTTACAAGAAGCACCCGGATTGGGCCTTGCAGATCGAAGGTCGCCCGCTGCTGCAATCACGCACCCAGCTTGTGCTCGACCTGACACGGCAGGAGGTTTCCGATTACCTCTTTGCCAAGATCGACGCCGTGCTGGCAAACCACGCCGTCTCCTATATCAAGTGGGATATGAACCGCGACCTGACCCATGCAGGCGGGCGTGACGGCAGGGTGAAGACCTCTGCCCAGACGCGCGCCGTCTATGCGCTGATGGATCGTGTCCGCGGGGCACATCCAAACGTCGAAATCGAAAGCTGTGCATCCGGTGGCGGACGCATCGATTACGGCGCTCTGGCCCGCACCCACCGGGTCTGGACATCGGACTGCACGGATGCGCTGGAGCGGCTGGAAATCCAGCGCGGCGCGTCTCTCTTCGTGCCGCCGGAAATTCTCGGAAGCCATATCTCCGCCTCCCCCAACCACCAGACGGGTCGTCGCCACACGCTGGCCTTCCGGGCGCTGGTGGCGATGGCCTATCATCTCGGCGTCGAGCTCAACCCGTTGGAACTGACGACGGATGAGAACGACGAGCTCAAGCTCTACATCGAGGCCTACAAGCGCCTGCGTGGCGTTCTGCATGCGCCGGGTGCCAATTTCCGCATGGAGCCTGTCGATGGCCGTTATGTCTGGGGCGCAGCCAGTGCCGACAAGATCGTCGTCATCGTTGCGCAGGGACCGCAGATGGTGGGAGAGCAACCGTCACCGCTCAAGCTGCCAGCCAGCGTGACCAAGCTGGGCGGCACATGGACCATCACCAATACGCTACCGGCAAAGCCGGAATTCATTCGCATCTCCGAGGGTCAGAAAAAGCTGCTCTCCGGCAATATCAGCTTCGAGCTTTCGAGTGCTCGCCTTTCAGGCCTGCCCTTGCCGATGCTGAAACCGGAAAGCGCGCTGCTCCTCGAACTGGAACCTGCAAAGGGAGGCAAGACCAATGGCTGACGTAAGCCTGCGCAACGTCAAGAAAGAGTTTGGCGCACTCAGCGTCATCAAGGGCGTCGATCTCGACGTCAAAGATGGCGAGTTCTGCGTCTTCGTCGGCCCCTCCGGCTGCGGAAAATCAACGTTGCTGCGGATGATTGCCGGTCTGGAGCAGATCACCTCCGGCGCGCTGTCCATCGGCGGGCAGGACATGACCAAGATCGGCCCATCCGAACGGGGCGTCGCCATGGTGTTCCAGTCCTATGCGCTCTACCCGCATATGACTGTGGCTGAAAACATCGGTTTCGGCCTTCGAATGACCGGCCATTCTAAGGACATGATCGCCGAGCGTACAGCCCATGCAGCCAAACTGTTGCAGCTTGAGCCGCTGCTGCAACGCAAGCCGGGCCAGCTTTCGGGTGGTCAGCGCCAGCGTGTCGCCATCGGTCGCGCCATCGTGCGCAACCCGGAAGTCTTCCTGTTTGATGAGCCGCTATCCAACCTCGATGCCGCCTTGCGCGTGCAGATGCGCGGCGAACTTTCCAAGCTGCATCAGGACCTGAAGGCGACGATGATCTACGTGACCCACGATCAGGTGGAAGCCATGACGATGGCCGACAAGATCGTGGTTCTCTCTGCGGGTAAGATCGAGCAGGTGGGAACGCCGCTCGAACTCTACCACCGCCCCGCCAACCTCTTCGTGGCAGGCTTCATCGGTTCGCCGAAAATGAATGTGCTGAAAGTCCCGGCAAAGAGCGAGAGTGGCAAAATTATTGTGACGCTGCCCGGAAACGTGACGCTTGCTCTTGATGGTCCAGACGGTACCGCACTCACGGACGCATCCATCGGCATTCGCCCGGAGCACATCAGCGCGACTGGTGAGGGTGACGTTATTCTCGAAGGCACCGTGAAGCTCGCGGAATATCTCGGCTCAGAAACGCTGTTCTTTGTCGAGTTGGCCGATGGCTCGGAAATCTCCGTCAAGGCCGATGGCCTGGCCAGTGCCAAACCGGGCGATACGCTGAAACTCGGCATCAATGCTAGGGCCTGCCACGTCTTTGACGCGCAAGGCCGTGCCATCATTAATGGGGATTTGACGCGATAATGCTGGGTGTATGTTACTATCCCGAACACTGGGACGAAAGCCGCTGGACTGAAGACGCACGCCGCATGCGAGAACTCGGCATCTCCTTTGTGCGCATCGGCGAATTCGCCTGGTCGCGGCTGGAATCGTCCCGCGGCAACTTCCATTTCGAATGGCTGGACCGCGCCATGGACGTGCTGCATGCCGCAGGCCTGAAGGTTGTGCTGGGAACACCGACGGCCACGCCACCGAAATGGCTGATCGATGAGTACCCCGATATCCTGCCGTATGACGAAGACGGCAAGGTGCGCGGTTTCGGCTCGCGCCGCCACTATACGTTTTCCTCGCAAACATGGTGGCGCGAGAGCGCGCGCATCGTTGAGATCATCGCCAAGCGTTATGGCGAGCATCCCGGCTTGGTTGGCTGGCAGACGGACAACGAATACGGCTGCCACGACACCACTGCCTCCTGGGGTCCAGAAGACCTCAAGCAGTTCAAGCAATGGCTGCGGCTGCGCTACCAGTCGCCGGATCAGCTGAACGAAGCCTGGGGCTCGGTATTCTGGTCGATGGAACTGAAGAGTTTCGATGATGTTTCGCTGCCGAACCTGACGGTGACGGAACCCAATCCGGCGACCCGCCTCGATTACTGGCGCTTCCAGTCCGATCAGGTCGCTGCCTATGACAAGATGCAATGCGAGATCATTCGCAAGCATTCGCCCGGTCGCTGGATCACCCATAATTTCATGGGCTTCGTTTCGGATTTCGACCACTTCAAGGTCGGCGACAACCTCGATCTCGCATCCTGGGACAGCTACCCCATCGGCTTTGTCGAGAAGTTTCCCTTCACCGAAGAAGAGCGCAATCGCTGGGCCGAAACCTCGCATCCCGATATCGCGCCCTACCACCACGACCTCTATCGCGGTGTCGGACGCGGTCGTTTTTGGGTGATGGAACAGCAACCCGGCCCGGTCAACTGGGCACCGTGGAACCCGGTGCCGAAGCCCGGCATGATCAGGTTGTGGACTTGGGAGGCGCTGGCCCATGGTGCCGAAGTCGTCAGCTACTTCCGCTGGCGTCAGGCTCCCTTTGCGCAGGAACAGATGCATGCCGGTCTCAATATGTCCGGTCTGGACGAGCTTTCGCCGGGCGGGCTGGAAGCGAAACAGGTCGGTGCAGAACTGGAAGCACTTGCTGCCTTGCCAGACAGCGCAAAGGCACCCGTTGCACTGGTGTTCGATTACCAGAGCTACTGGACGACGGTGATCCAGCCACAGGGCAAGGATTTCCGCTATGAGGAGCTTTGCTTCCGCTGGTACGAAAGCCTGCGCCGTCTCGGCCTAGACATCGATTTCGTGCGTCCCGGCGACAGTCTGGAAGGCTACGCGCTCATCGTGGTGCCGTGCATGACGGAAGTCGATGTCGCGACGGAACTGGCGCTGAACGAAGCGACCGGGCAAATCCTCATCGGCGCACGCACCGGCTCGCGTGACCGCAACTTTGTCATCCCAAAAAACCTGCCACCCGGCCCACTCGGCGGGCGCACCGGCAACCGCGTCACCCAGATCTCCACTTTGCGACCCGGCCTTTCCGACGTGGTGTCTGGCGAAGTGACTGGCGCTGCCATCCGCTGGCGTGAAACGGTAGAGACGTCATCCAACGTTCTTGCTCGCTTCTCCAACGGCGATCCGGCGCTGACGGAAAATGGCAACATGCTCTATCTCGCCTGCTGGGCCGACGAGACCCTACTGACCAACGTGATGGCGTTGGCCGCCCAAAAAGCAGGGCTGGAAACCACGCCTCTCCCCGCCCACATCCGTATCCGCCGCCGCGGCAACCTAACTTTCGCCTTCAATTACGGCTCGGAAGCGTGGACGGTGCCCGAGGGGGCGACAATGGTGCTGGGCGAAAAAACGCTGGAGCCACAGGCGGTTTCGGTGTGGACATTTTAGACGATTAGAGAGGCCATATTTTCCGTATTGACGGCCCAATATGGCCTCTCCGCTGTCTAAGGTGTTGTTGGTTGAACAGATATGCCTTGCATTCGCGCTGCCATGCCAGCCATGATCATCGCAGCCATTTCATCGTCAATTTCGCGAACAAAACGCAGGGCATCCCCATATTCGCCTTTCGTTGCCAACCTGTCCGCAGCATGCATAAGCACCAGCTCACGACCATTGCTGGTCCCTGTCGCCAGTTCGTAAGCTTGGTCTACACGTCCCAATACCGCAAGCTCAGCAGGAATTGACATCATGGCAGCGCTGAACCCTATGTTGTGGGGCTGCTCTTTTTCGAGTGTTAAAATCTCATCGATCAATGCAAGAGCGTCCTCATTGGCATCGATGCCCGAAAACCCCTTCGCGACCGCAAATAGCGCGGATTTCTTCTCTTCGATGCCGCTGAGCGCAGCCGCCTCGGTTCTACCTTCCTGCAATGAAGCGAGCGCCTGGTCAGGCTGCCCTGACGTTTTCAAAGCAGCCGCAAACATCGGTAAAATTCCCAATGCTGCGGTACGTTCCGGTGCTGATTTGAATGCCGATTGCGCGTACTCACGAAACTGAGGCTGACCCGATGGCCCCAAACCTGACACCAAGCCGGTCCATATTGCGAATTCAAAGGCCGAAGCCCCATCCTTTTTCACGACAGCGACCAGTTCCTCTGCCGCTTTTGTTGCAGAGGTCGCATCTATCGACGCCCATATCTGGAACAGCCGAAGGGCTAGATCAGGCGTCATCTCGATCTCTTGATCTAGCGCGCGTTCATAGCTGTCTTTGATCGTGATCGCAGCGTCTTCAGAAAATCCTATTTCGTTCTGGGTTTGGCCCACCTGGAACATCAGTCCCAGCAACATTGGATTGGGACGGATTTTCTTACGAAAGTCTGCGATCCCGATGAGAAGAGCGCGGGCTTCGTCTTTCAGACCCGCTTCTGCAAAGGTTTCTGCCAGCCTCTGATTGAGTCCGGTCACGCTCAAACGATCGAACTCACTCTGACCCTTGTTCAACACGTCATTGGCTTCGCCGAGACGTGTCTTCGCGGCTTCGACATTCCCGTCCTTGAGCAGTTTTTTGGACAAGGTAATCAGGAATGGCGCTTTGGTGGTCCTTTGGCCAAGTTCCTCGTATAGTAACAATGCCTGATCGACATTTCCTGCTGCCAACCTGGCTTGAGCAAGTGCTAGCGTGATCCGCTCGCGTTTGAACGGGTCGATGTCTGGACCGAGATGGGCTTCGATCTCGGCAACCAGACATTGGACTGTTACGTCACGGTCACACAGGGTCGTCTCGACCACTGGAGATGCGTTTTTCGGCGGGGACTCGGGCGAAGCTGCCACTGCATTGACCGCTACAAAATATGTTAAAATCAGTGCCGAATATTTTGAGATCAAAAGCACGTCAGCTCCTATTCACAACTCAAAACACAGCAATAAAGACTAATTACGATTAATTACAATCTAAGTTTGAATTTTGCATCTTCTTTTTACATAGCTAAAGCGAATGAGCCTGACTCAAACCGGTCAGGCTCATTACCCCTCACCTTCTTAGTTTGCCTTGACCCGCAACAGCCTCAACGCATTCAACGTCACCAAGACCGTCGCACCTGTATCGGCCAGAATGGCAGGCCAGAGGCCGGTTATGCCGAGGATGGTGGTGATAAGGAATACGACCTTGAGGCCCAGCGACATGGCGATGTTCTGATAGATATTGCGCATGGTTCGCTTGGAGAGATCGATCATTCTGGCGATGTCGCCAACGCGACCGTGCAGGATGGCGGCATCCGCGGTTTCCAGCGCCACATCCGTCCCGCCACCCATGGCGATGCCGATATCGGCGGCGGCCAGTGCCGGGGCGTCGTTGATGCCGTCTCCCACTTTGCCGACCACGAAGCCCTGGCCTTTCAGCTCTCCGACGATTCGCTGCTTATCTTCCGGCATCAGTTCGGCACGGACCTCTATCCCAAGCGTCTGGCCGATTGCGTCTGCCGTTCGCTTGTTGTCGCCTGTCAGCATGATGATCTTCAGGCCGCTTTCTTTCAGCCGTTCAAGACCCGTGATGGCATCGGCACGCGGTTCGTCACGCATGGCAATGGCACCTGCAAGTTTGTCACCGACCAGAAGGACGGAAACGGTTTTACCCTCGTCGTTCAGCGCAGAAATCGTTCTGAGATGCTGTTCGGGAATATCGCCTTTTTCAGCGGCGGCTTTCGGCGAGACCAGAAATATCTGCTGCCCTTCAACGACAGCGGTGACGCCCTTGCCACCCAGTGCTTTGGCATCGCTTGCTGCGGGAATGATGACAGCGTTTTCCTCAGCCTTGGCGAGAATGGCGAGTGCCAAGGGGTGGCTGGAGCCTGTCTCCAGTGCGGCGGCGAGCCGCAGAATTTCAGCCTCGTGGAATTCGAAGGAGATGATGTCGGTGACCTTGGGCTTGCCTTCGGTCAGGGTTCCGGTCTTGTCCAGCGCAATGGCGTTAAGTTTTCCAAGACCCTCGAGTACGGCACCGCCCTTCATCAAAAGACCAAGACGGGCACCGGCGGAAAGCGAGGCTGCAATGGCCGCGGGCGTGGAAATGACCAGCGCGCAGGGGCAGCCGATCAACAGAATGGCCAATCCCTTGTAAATCCATTCATTCCAATCCGCGCCAACGAAGACCGGCGGCACGATGGCGACCAGGGCGGCCACGGCAACCACGGCTGGCGTGTAATATTTGCTGAAACGGTCGATGAAGCGTTCGGTCGGCGCTTTCTTTTCCTGCGCCTCTTCCACCAGTTTCACCACGCGCGCGATAGTGTTGTCCTGCGAGGACGCGGTCACCCGCACGCGCAGGGCGGCGTTACCGTTGACCGTACCGGCAAAAACAGTGTTATCTGGCCCCTTGTTGACGGGAACGCTTTCGCCCGTCACCGGCGCTTCGTCTATAGCACTTTCACCCGCAATGATGACGCCATCTGCCGAGATACGGTCGCCAGGACGTACGAGTATGATGGAGCCGATGGCAAGCGTTTCGGCAGGGACTTCGCGGGTCTTGCCGTTGTCTTCCACGAGTGCCGTTTTCGGAACGAGTGAAGCCAGCGACTGAATGCTATCGCGCGCCTTGCCCGCCGCCACGCCTTCCAGCAATTCTCCTACCAAAAACAGAAAGACGACGGCTGCCGCCTCCTCCGTTGCGTTGATGACAAGCGCGCCGATCGCGGCAATCGTCATCAACATTTCAATGGAAAACGGCGTCCCGGTGCTTGCAGCCATGAAGGCGCGGTGCGCAATGGGCAGGAGACCGACGAGCATTGCGAGCGCGAATGCATAGAGCTGAATTGCAGGGAAAGCATGTCCAGCAGCATAAGCAACAACAAGCGCTACGCCCGCCAGAATCGTGGTGCGCCCCTTCTTGCTTTTCCACCACGGCCCGCTGGTAGGACCATGATCATGGCCGTGCAATCCCTCGGCAGCAGGTGCCGCGTGGGATGGTTCAGCCTCAGAGTGAGCGTGGTCGTGTCCCGCATGCGCATGCTGATGATCGTGACCACAGCAACTCCCATGCTCGTTGTGTTCTTCGACGTGCCGTCCCGTCGCCGCAGGCAACTGAGAGACATCGTAGCCCAAACCGGATACCCGTTTGCCGATCGCGGCCAGATCGCTGCGTTCGTCATGGCTGACAGTCATGGTTCCGGCGGTAACGGAGACAGAGACATCATCCACTCCCGGCATGCGCCGCACGGCGGTGTCAATCTTGGCTGCGCAAGAGGCACAATCCATGCCCTCAACGCGAAATCTGGTCTGTAACGGCGTGCTCATCCGGTCTTCCTTTCGATACTTAAGAAAACCCTACGACCTCTAGTCACTAGAGCTGCAATAGAAAAATGAGGAATAAGGGCATTTTCTCTGTCTGTTTGCCTCGAAAGCCTCCGCTCACAGAGCAAATTCATTTCCCAAATCGACATTTGGCAGCAAGGTTTGCCTCTTGCATACCGGGCATGCCATGTCCTATGTTGGCTTTGTTCTCAGGGCGGGGTGCAATTCCCCACCGGCGGTATCGGGTTTTCCCGGAGCCCGCGAGCGCTTGTGGCGCAAGTCGCAAGGTCAGCAGATCCGGTGAGAGGCCGGAGCCGACGGTATAGTCCGGATGGAAGAGAACAAGGTGGCAAACCCCGCAGACAGCGGGTTGTTGTTGCGTTGTTCGCCCAAGGGAAATTTGGCGTTTTGAAAAACGCGAAAGTGCTGGAAACGGCATAACCCTTGAAAGGCAAGACATGACGATTTCGAAAATTGAAGAGGCCGTTGACGCCATTGCACGCGGTGACATGGTCATCGTGGTGGATGATGAAGACCGCGAGAACGAAGGCGACATCATCGTCGCTTCCGATAGCATTACCGGCGAGCACGTAACCTTCATGATGAACCATGCACGTGGTCTCATCTGCGTTGCCATGCCCGGCGAACGTCTGGATGAACTCGACATTCCGATGATGGTGCCGCGCAACACGGAATACCACAAGACCGCTTTTACGGTATCTGTGGACTACATTCCCGGAACGACGACGGGCATTTCTGCAAGCGACCGGGCGAAAACGGTTCGTGCGCTGGTGTCTTCAGACGCCAAGCCTGATGATTTTGCGCGGCCCGGTCACATCTTCCCGCTGCGCGCCAACCCGCTGGGCGTTCTCGGTCGTACCGGCCACACCGAAGCTGCGGTAGATCTGTGCAGGCTGGCCGGAAAATTCCCAAGTGGCACGATCTGCGAGGTGGCCAATGATGACGGCACCATGGCGCGTCTGCCACAGCTCGAAGTCTTTGCTGCCAGACACAAGCTGCTCGTCGTAACGATCAAGGATTTGGTCGATTACCTCACGGTTCGCGAACATGGTGCTATCGAGGAAAAGCAGGTCGCCTGATCACGCAAACCTGAAAATGCAAATGCGCCCTTAAAGGGCGCATTTTTCGTTTTGAGCAATGTTGGGGCAGATCAGTTTGGATAACGCGATGCGTACCAAACTTTGAAAAGATCATACTGTTTTTCCAGCTGGCGACGCTGCGATGCACTCAGCTCATCGCTCTCGTTGAAATGCAGCGCGTATTCCGTATCGCCGTTCAGCACCATCAGATATTTGTAGTGCAGAACAAGGTCCGGGCCCTCGTCATAGGTGGACAGCATGGTCAGCGCCTCCTCAAGCTCAAGCGCGTCGCGACGGGCCGTCGCGTCTCCCTTGGCTGCCTTCTCACACAAGGAAACGAGGTGAAGGACCTGTTTCGGCAGCGCATTACCGATGCCGGTGATCGCACCGCCTGCGCCGCAATTGACGAAGCCGTGGTAAACACCGGTGTCCACACCCACCATCAAGGTCAGGTCATCGTCGCCGGACGTGATGTTTTCGGCAGCATAGGTCATGTCCTGCTTGCCACCGAATTCCTTGAAACCGATCAGGTTGGAATAGCGGGAGCGGAGTTCGAAGAAGAGGTCAGCGCGGGTCGCAAAGCCGTAATAGGGGCTGTTGTAGATCACCGCTGGCAAACCATCTGCCGCTTCCAGAATGGCCGAGAAGTGCGCTTTCTGTGCCGAAACAGACGATCCGCGCGACAAAACCCGCGGGATGACCATCAGGCCCTTAGCGCCGACCTTCGCTGCATGAGCAGCATGGCTGACGGCAGACTTGGTGTTGATGGCGCCGGTTCCGACGATGACGGGAATGCCCGCTTCTGCCAGACGGCGCACGCCTTCCTGACGCTGCTCATCCGTCAAAAGCGGCCAGTCTCCCATTGAGCCGCAATAGACAACCGCCGACATGCCAGCCGCGATCAGTTCGTTGCCCTTTTTCACCAGTCCGTCGAAATCAGGTGTGCGGTCCGGCTTGCACGGCGTCATAAGAGCGGGAATGCAGCCGGTGAAAATCGTATCAGCCATGTGTCTATGCCTCGTTTTAAACCACGGCGAGAGCGCCGGAACCTGTCATGTCACCTCGTCTAACACGGCAATCAAATTTTGTCGACAAATAAAATACAAAGATTTTACGTGTGGTTTTACCTTTTGGGGCTCCGCTGAAATTTAAAGGTTGAGGTCGACGCTCTGGCGGGTATCGGCTGCGATGTAGGACCGTATTTGCTGGACGATTTGGTCGGCATGGGCAACTGCGATGCGGTCGGCTTTCTCGACATCCCGCTCCATGATGGCCTTGATCATGTCCTCATGCTCCGTCACGTAGTGGCGTGGCAGCACATCGTTGAAAGACGAGTAATAGAGCCGCAAGATACGGCGACCCTCGTCCAACAAGCGGGTGAAAAGCTCGGTGTAATGGCGATTTCTACCAGCGACGGCAATTGCCAGATGGAAATCGCGATTGCTCGCAATCATAGCAAGAACATCGCGCTCATTCACCGCAGTCTCGAATGATTTCTGGAGCGCCAGAATGCTGTCGATGTCATCTGCCTCATGCCGGGCCGCCGCAAGTCGCGTCGTTACGCGATACATGAGTGTCAGCGCATCGAAGAATTCCGGCAGGCCTAGAAAATCGATCTGGGAGACGATCGTCGCGCGGTTGGTCAGCGTCGTAATCAGGCCTTCGGCAGATAGCTTGACGAGTGCCTCACGCACGGGCGTACGGGAAAGCTCGAAACGGTCCGACAGTTGCACCTCATCGATGGGACTGCCAGGGGCGATTTTCAGTTCGATGATTTCGTTGCGCAGCGTCTCGTAAACGGTGGAAACACCAAATCCTCTGCGGTGGGTCTGCTTTTCCTTCTCGTCCAGTTTATCGCTCGCAGCCATTCGCCCGGTACTCCGCAACCCTATCGATATGTCGGTTTACGATATTCACAGGCATAACGAAATCCTTTTGAAGCAAGCGATTATGCCGCGCAGTAGCTTATGCGCAGGCAATTTGCCCCGCACAGCATCCGCAGCCTGTGAATTGTGACAAAAAATGAGTTGCGGCCATCGGCGTAAGTGATCATGAAGGATAAGGTGATTCTAATTCACCTGATATTCAGGTTCATGGTAGGGAGGAAATTCCATGAAAGCCGTTCTCACGTCGGTGACTGCTGCCGCAACTGCACTGCTGATGGCTTCGAGTGCCATGGCCGCCACGGAAATTCAGTGGTGGCATGCCATGACGGGTGCCAACAACGAGGTTGTCGAACAGCTTTCGAAGGAATTCAACGAAAGCCAGAAGGACTACAAAATCCTGCCCGTCTTCAAGGGCACCTACCCGGAAACGCTGAACGCCGGCATCGCCGCCTTCCGCGCCAAGCAGCCACCGGCCATCATTCAGGTGTTCGATGCAGGCAGCGGCGTGATGATGGGCGCGCAGGGCGCCATCGTGCCCGTAGCGGATGTTCTGGAAAAAGCGGGACTGAAATTCAACAAGGCGGATTATCTGCCCGGCATCGTTTCCTATTATTCCAAGCCTGACGGCACGATGCTGTCCTTCCCCTACAATTCCTCGTCGCCGATCCTTTACTACAACAAGGACATCTTCACGAAGGCCGGTCTGGATGCTGAAAATCCGCCGAAGACATGGCCTGAGGTGTTTGAAGCGGCCAAGAAGATCAAGTCTAGCGGCGCTGCCCCTTGCGGCTTTACGTCGACATGGCTGACTTGGATTCAGACCGAGAATTTTGCCGCATGGAACAACCTTTCCTATGGTAGCAATGAAAACGGCCTTGCTGGAACGGACGTGAAACTGGCGTTCAATTCCGAGCCTTTCGTCAAGCATTTCCAGGCCATCGCCGATCTGGCCAAGGACGGCACCTTCCGCTATGGCGGGCGGACCTCCGAGGCAAAGCAGCTATTTACCTCCAGCGAATGCGGCATTCTCACGGAATCCTCAGGCGGATTGGGCGACATCGTCAAGAGCGGCATGAATTACGGCATCGGGCAGCTACCTTACTATGAAGGCGAAGGACGTCCGCAGAATACCATTCCCGGCGGCGCCAGCCTCTGGGTATTCGGTGGCAAGTCGGATGCAGAATACAAGGGCACAGCCGCGTTCTTCCAGTTCCTGTCCCAGACCAAAATCCAGTCCCGTCTGCATCAGGTCTCGGGTTACATGCCGGTCACGCTCGCAGCCTACGAGGACACCAAGAAGTCGGGCTTCTACGAGAAGAACCCAGCCCGCGAAACGCCATTGCTGCAGATGATGGGCAAGCCACCGACGGAAAACTCCAAGGGCGTGCGTCTGGTCAACCTACCGCAGGTGCGTGACATCATGAACGAAGAGTTCGAGACGATGCTGGCGGGCAAACAGGATGCGAAGGCTGCACTGGACAAGGCCGTCGAGCGCGGCAACGCTGCCATCCAGCAGGCAATCGGTCGGTGATGCGCTTTGGCTGCGTGGTCTTGAAAGCCGCGCAGCCAAAATGACGAACGGCATACAACAGATATTCCATGCCGTTCCGCGCAGTCCAAACGCCCAATTACGATAACCGCTTCATGGAAAGCGGTTCGGTACCCTAGAATTTTTATGCCATTCCATTCGCAGAGCCGATTGCTGGACCTGTGCTAAAGGAGCCCGACTTTGCAAAGCGTCGTCTTTCCAAACAAGATTCTTCCCTACTTTTTGGTCGCTCCGCAGATCATTCTGACCGTCGTGTTCTTCTTCTGGCCCGCAAGTCAGGCGCTCTACCAATCTGCAATGCGCGAAGACCCGTTCGGGTTACAGAGCACGTTCGTTGGCTTTGCGAATTTCTCCGCCATTCTGGCTGATCCGAACTATCTTCACGCGCTTCAAGTCACAGTCGTTTTCAGCATTGCGACGGCGTTGCTTTCCATGGGCGTTGCCCTGCTGTTGGCGACGGCGGCGGATCTGGTGGTGCGCGGCAAGGGCTTCTATCGCACGATGATGATCATCCCATACGCAGTGGCACCTGCCGTGGCGGGCATGCTGTGGCTGTTCATGTTCAATCCCGCCATGGGCACCTTCGCCTATATTCTGCGCAGGAACGGCATTGCATGGGACCCGCTGCTGGATGGAAATCAGGCCATGACGCTGGTGGTTGCCGCAGCCGCCTGGAAGCAGATCAGCTACAATTTCCTGTTTTTCGTAGCAGGCCTCCAAGCCATTCCAAAATCGCTGCTCGAAGCAGCGGCAATCGATGGTGCGCGTGGCGCGCGCCGGTTCTGGACGATCATCTTCCCGCTTCTGGCGCCGACGACGTTCTTCCTGCTGGTCGTCAACACCGTCTACGCTTTCTTCGACACCTTCGGCATCATCCACTCGGTTACCGGTGGCGGCCCGGCAAAGGCGACAGAAACGCTGGTCTACAAGGTTTACAATGACGGCTTCGTCAACCTGAACCTCGGCTCATCGGCTGCGCAATCCGTGGTGCTGATGGTTATCGTCATCGCGCTGACGGCATTCCAGTTCCGCTTTGTCGAGCGGCGCGTACATTACGGTTGAGGCAAGCACAATGATCCAGAACCGCCCCGTCGCAACCCTCATGGCGCATCTGATGCTGATCCTCGGCATCGTGATCGTCGCCTTCCCGATCTACTACACCTTCATCGCATCGTCGGCGACATCCACCGATATTCTGCGCCCGCCCCTGTCACTCCTACCCGCCGGGCATCTGGCTGAAAATTACCGCGAGGCGATCTCAGGCGGCGTCGAGCGCGTCGTGGGTGTCAGCCTTGAACGGCTACTGTTTAACAGCTTCGTGGTGGCGGTCGCCATTGCCATTGGCAAGATCATAATCTCTTTCCTGTCGGCTTTCGCCATCGTCTTCTTCCGTTTTCCTTTCCGCATGGGCTTCTTCTGGATGATTTTCATCACGCTGATGCTGCCGGTGGAGGTGCGTATTCTGCCGACCTACAAGGTTATCGTCGATCTCGGCCTGCTCAACACCTATGCGGGTTTGACGCTGCCGCTGATGGCATCGGCCACGGCCACCTTCCTGTTCCGGCAGTTTTTCCTGACGATACCTGGCGAAATGGTGGAGGCAGCGCGTATCGACAATGCCGGGCCGTTCCGTTTTATGCGCGATATTTTGCTGCCGCTATCGACAACGAATATCGCGGCCCTGTTCGTGATCCTCTTCATCTACGGCTGGACGCAGTATCTGTGGCCGCTTCTGGTGACGGATCGCGCTGAAATGAACACGATTATTATCGGCCTGCGCCGCATGGTGGATTTCACCGACGCCTCGACACCGTGGAATTATGTGATGGTCACAGCGATCCTCGCGATCATCCCACCTGTCATCGTCGTGGTGCTGATGCAGCGCTGGTTTGTCAAAGGTTTGGTGGAGACTGAAAAGTAATGGCGACAATCGAACTCAAAGACGTTCGCAAGGTCTATAGCGGCAATGTCGAAGCGATCAAAGGCGTATCGCTGAGCATTCAGGATGGCGAGATGATCGTGCTCGTCGGCCCTTCCGGCTGTGGCAAATCCACCTTGTTGCGTATGGTGGCCGGATTGGAAAGCATCAGTTCTGGCGATGTCGAGATATCGGGCAAGCGCGTCAACGATCTGGAACCGGCAAAACGCGATATCGCCATGGTATTCCAGAACTACGCGCTCTATCCGCATATGACGGTGCGACAGAATCTTGCTTATGGCCTAAAGAACCGTAATACGCCGAAAGACGAGATTGACCGCCGTATCACGGATGCAGCGCGTGCACTCGAAATCGAACAGTATCTGGAGCGCAAGCCTCGGCAATTGTCCGGCGGTCAGCGCCAGCGCGTGGCCATGGGTCGTGCCATCGTGCGCAAGCCTTCCGCGTTCCTTTTCGATGAACCACTATCGAACCTGGATGCCAAGCTGCGTGTGCAGATGCGCGTCGAAATCCGCCGTCTGCAACGCTCGCTCGCCACGACCAGCATCTACGTCACCCATGATCAGATGGAAGCGATGACGCTGGCTGATCGCCTGGTCGTGCTCAACGCAGGCCGGATCGAGCAGGTCGGTACGCCGATCGAACTCTATGAAAAGCCAGCCACCAGCTTCGTCGCGACGTTCATCGGTTCTCCATCGATGAACCTGTTACCGCTCAACGGCACCGTCTGGAACGCGCCAGCAAACGGCACCATACCAGCCAATGCGGCAACCATCGGCATCCGCCCCGAAGACATCACCATTGTCTCGGACACCTCGACCAGTCCTTTCGAGATACCGGTCAAGGTGGCAGCCGTCGAACTGGTGGGCGCGGAAAGCTACGTCCACGGCGAAATGTCTGATGGCAACGCCATCGTCTTCCGCGTGCCCGGTCGCTCAGCCATCGAGATCGCAGAGACACTAACCATCACCGCCGACCCCTCGCGTTTTCACCTGTTCGACGCGGACGGAAAGCGCATCTGAGATCGCTCCCCGGTCAAAATCGGGGAGATTTCACTGCGTGACGGGCTCGGGGTGTCTGCGCGTCCACAGCGATTTGAGAAACTCCGAGAACCGCTCCACCTCCACGAAAATGACAGGCGTCATGAACAGTGTAAGCACCTGACTGACAATCAGGCCGCCAACGACGGCGATGCCAAGCGGCTGGCGCAGTTCGGAGCTTGCGCCGGTGCCAAGCGCAATGGGTAGCGCGCCAAACAAGGCGCAGAACGTCGTCATCATGATCGGACGCAGACGCCGCACGGCCGCTTCGTGAATGGCGTCGAGCGTTGGCATATGCTCGTCGCGTTGCAAGGTAAGGGCCACGTCGATCATCATGATCGCGTTTTTCTTGACGATCCCGATCAGCATCAGAAGACCGATAAGCGCGATGATCGAAAGGTCGAAGCCGAAGAGCTTCAGCGTCAACAACGCTCCGAATGCCGCCGATGGCAGACCTGACAGGATGGTCAGCGGATGCAGGAAGCTTTCGTAGAAGACCCCGAGAACGATGTAGATCGTCAAGATTGCGGCGCCGATCAGGAGGCCGGTGCTGTCACTGGTCTGCTTGAAAATCTGCGCTGCACCGGCAAGGTTGGTGGTGACGGAGGACGGCAGCTGTATCTGCTGCTTCAGGGCATCGATCTGCGCTGTCGCCGTACCCAGTGAAACGCCAGCGGGCAGGTTGAACGACAGGGTAACGGACGTCAGCTGGCCGGTTTGGTTGACCGTGACGGGTCCGGGCTTGCGGGTGATGGTCGCGAAGCTCGACAATGGCACAAGCGTTCCCGAGGAGGAGGCCACTCGTAGGGAAGCAAGGGATTGCTCTGTCCAGTCGACGGACTGATCATATTCGATAATGACATCGTAGCTGTTGCCCGTCGTCTGGATTTGCGTGGCGACATAGCTGCCAAAGGCGGCTTCCAGCGTCTTGCGAAGGCTTTCAGAGGTCACACCGAGGCTGTTTGCGCGATCCTTGTCCACTTCCACATGCGCCTGAAGCGCGTTGTCCTGCAAGTCGGAGGCCACATCGACGAAGTAGCTGCTATCGGCGCGCATGGCGTCACCCAGCGTCTGCGACCATTGCCGTGCGGCGCTGGCATCGATGGATTGCAGAACGACCTGATAAAGGCTCTGGGTGCTGCGGCCACCGAAACGCAGGCTCTGCTGCGGGGTGATGAAGGTTTTGAGACCGGCGATTCCAGCCAACGAACGTCTGAGGCTGGCCAGTGTCGTTTCGAGAGCCGGGCGTTGATCGGCAGGCTTGAGCTGCACCAGCAACGTGCCGGAATTGAGTGCCGAACCGCCGGGACCTGAACCGAGGGTGGATGTGACATGCGCGACGGCGGGATCAGCCGACAAAATGGTGGCCGCTTGCGACTGAAGCCCGCTCATCGCCTTGTAGGAAATGTCTTGCCGGGCCTGCGTCGAGACCGTCAGCAGGCCGATGTCTTCGGTTGGGAAGAAGCTGCGGGCAAGGCTGGAAAACATCCAGCCGGAGCCGACCAGCGTCAGCAGGAACATGATGATAACAACGAAGCGGTGCCGCAGACACCAGCCGACAGAGCTGCCATAGGCATCCGTCGCGCGGTCGAACAGCGTCTTCTTCGGATTCTCCGGCGGCGCGTGATGGGGTAGACGTGCGGCGAGCATCGGCGTGACGGTGAGCGAAACCAACGCCGACGACATGATGGCGAGCGTTACCACGACGCCGAATTCGTTGAGAACGCGCCCGACGATTCCTCCCATCAAGAGAATAGGCAGAAAGACCGCGACGAGCGATATGGACATGGAAATGATGGTGCCGGTCACTTCGCTGGCACCTTCGATGGCAGCCTGAAACGGCGGCATGCCCTCTTCGACCTTTCGGACGATGTTCTCCAGCATGACGATGGCATCATCCACCACGAGACCCACCGAGAGTGTCAGCCCGAGCAGCGAGATGTTGTCGATGGAAAAGCCCAGCGCGTACATGGCACCGAGTGTCGCGACCAGCGAGAGAGGCACGGCAAGGCCAGGGATGAACGTTGCCCAGACCTGGCGCAGAAACAGGTAGATGACCAGAATGACGAGGCCAAGCGTGACCATCAACGTCATCTCGACATCGCCGACGGCAGCCCGAATGGAGACAGATGCGTCGTTGACGACGTTGATGTGCATGTTTGCAGGCAAACTGGCCTGCAATTCCGGGAGCTTCGCCTTGATGGCATCGACCACGGCGACGGTGTTTGCACCCGGCTGGCGCTGCACGGACAGCACGATGGCAGGCGTGCCGTCCAGCCAGCTGCCCTGATTGACGACCTCCACGCTGTCGTTGACGGTGGCGACGTCCTGCAAACGCACGATGCGACCGTTCGGGTTGGCGATGATGAGCGTGCTGAAGGACGCGGCATCGGTGCGCTGGGTCGATGCGTCAAGCGTCAACGCCTGCGACGAATTCTGGAGCGTGCCGATCGGAGACTGGTCGTTGGCGGCAGCGAGCGTGTCTGAAAGACCGTCCAGAGAAATGCCGCGACTGGCAAGCTTCGACGGATCGACCTCGACGCGCACAGCATAGGTCTTCGCGCCGAAAATCTGTGCCTGGGCGACGCCGGAAATCGTCGATAGCGCCGGAGAAATGACGTTTTCCGCCAGATCGTCCATTTTGGTGAGTTCGGCCCCATCGCCCGTCACGGCTAAGATGATGACGGCGGCATCTGCCGGGTTTGCCTTACGGTAACTTGGCGGCGATGTCATGTTATCGGGCAATTGCCGCTGGGTGCGGGCAATGGCGGCTTGCACGTCGGCAGCGGCGGCATCGATATTGCGCGAAAGATTGAACTGGATGGTGATCTGGGTGCTGCCCAGCGACGAACTCGCGGTGATCGTATCGATACCGGCAATGGTTTCGAACTGCTTGATAAGCGGCGTGGCAACGGAACTCGCCATCGTATCCGGTGCGGCACCGGCAAGCTGTGCGGACACGTTGATGGTGGGGAAGTCGGCCTGCGGCAGGGCGGCGACCGGCAAGTTGCGATAGGCGGAAACACCGGCCAGAAGAACGCCGATCATCAGCAGGATCGTCGCCACTGGCCTGCGGATGAATATTTCAGAAATATTCATAGCGCAGCCCCATTTTGGGAAATCTTGGCGCCAGCATCTGCGCCTTCACTCGGGTTTTTCACCATCACATGGCTGCCGTTCGTCAGGCTGGCCTGACCTTCGGTGACCAGAGCGTCGCCTTCCTTCAGCCCGTCCGAAACACCGGCGAGATTGCCGTTGCTGAGCGCCACGGTCACCTTGCGCTGTTCGACGGTATTATCAGGCTTGACCACGAAGCTGCTGTAGCCGTCGGAATGCGGCTGAAGGGCCACCATGGGTACGATAACCAGATTGTCTGCCTGCCCGGCATTGACCGAGACCTTGAGCGACTGGCCGGGCCAGAACCTTTCAGCATGATTTTCCAGCAGCATGCGCAGTTTGAATGTGCCCGAGGCCGCGTCGACATTGTTGTCTATGAACACGATCTTGCCGGTGGCGGGACTATTATCGGCACCCGCTTGCGTCGGCGTGACGTCTGCGGTCAGGCTGTTGTTTGCCATGGTCGAGCGGATAAGGTCGAGGTCTGGCTCCGGCAGCACGAACTCCGCATAGACGGGCCGCATCTGCGTCAACTGAGCTACATTCGCGCCCGGTGCGACATAGGCGCCTGCTGAAAACAAGACAGCGCCCAGCTTGCCATCGAATGGCGCCCTGATCTGGGTTTGCGACAGGGTGACATTATCTGCGGCGATATTAGCCTGATCGACCAGCAGGGTTGCTGCAGCCTGTTTGGCGGTGGCGCTGGCATCACTGACCTGCTGCTGGGTGTCTACGCCGGTTTTGGCCAAAGTCTCGACCCTGCTCAGAGTGGCATTGGCGGAATCCAGCGTGGCTTGATCCTTGGCAAGCTGCGCCTGATCGCGTTGGATATTGGCCTTGATCGTTCTGTCATCGATCTGCACCAAGAGATCGCCTGCCTTGACCTCCGCGCCATCCTTGGCCAGCACATTGGCAACGATGCCGGAAATGGGGCTGGTCAGCGCTGTAGACGCCACGGGCACGATGGTGCCGATGGTCTGTCGCGTGACCGGCAACGAGCCGGATTTCGCAACGGCAACCGTCACGGTAATGGTGCGCCCGCCTGCCTGACCTCCTCCACCACGCCTGTCGCCGTTTTTAGACTGGCTGCCGCCGGATGCGTGCGCGCTTTCCTGCGGAGCCGCAGTTTGGCTCGCCCAGGCTGGCAAATAGGGTTGGAGATCGCTGCGGTAGACAAAAAGCAGAGCAGAAATCGCTGCGACTACCACAAAGGTCATAATGTACTTCATACGGAAGTCCTTTGGAGGATGTTAATCCGATGGACAGAAGGCACGTCATATGTCGCAGAGCGGACTTCGTTGAGCTTGGTCACTGAAGATCAGTTTCGCTTTACTCACTCCGGCATCATTCCGCAGACAGTATAATTCATTAGAAATGACGGTTGTACTACGCCTCGCAAATCCCGCCGAATACCACCCTCAATGCGCGACTTGCACCCGACGCAAGTGCCGTTGCTTCCTGCAACACTAAACGCTCGAAACACTGAAAACGGAAGGTGGTGGAAGATTAAATTACTGTAATCTGTGACAAATTTAGAAAATTATGAAATGCAGATTGGCGCGTAATTGCGCTGGCGCAACAGGTTCAGTCCGTCAGTCTAAACTCCAACATGACGTTTCGCTGTAAAAAAGAGTGATTGTCATCGGACACCAGAATGATGCGGCGGGTACCATCTGACCCCTCTATGACATCCATGCCTTCCATGTTGTCGATCTGGTTCGACAAATCGGCTTCGATGAGGATGTCTCCGTCCACGACCGCACCGGGCCTGATCGTGTCGCCCTTGATGCGGCGGATGCGCATGCCGACGCCTTGCGCAAAATTGAAGCGGCGCTCCAGAAGCACCAGATCGCCATCGGCGAGGAAAACGCCATCCGTGACCGAATAAGAACTGTCCTTCACCACCGCGAACAGGCCCTTACGCGGCCCCTCCAAAACGGCAGCGAAGAGATGACCTCCGCTGTCGAGGCTGGCCTCTGCCACGGTGACCATGGCACCTTTCAAAAGTCCATCGGAGGGGGAAAGCGCCAAGGTCTCCATGCCCGCATTGCGACGAAACTCGCTGTCAGGGATGAGATGCGGCAAACGCCCCACGGGCTTTGCCGTAGCGCGACCTTCAATGGGGTAGATGCCGATCCGGGGTCGTTGTTCGTAACTGACGAAGGCCTGCCCCCTGCGCAGAGCCAGCCCTTCTGCGTCCATATCGACCTTGCGCTTCGCTTCCTGCCCGTTTTCGTCCAGCATCGGATCGATCTGGACATGCGAGAGCCCGGCAAGCTTGCCGGATGAGCCACGCTCGATGGCACCACTCAGCCAGTGACCGGTGTCCAGCACGGCTAGAAAGTTCTTGCCGTCTTCCATGAAGCGAATGCTGGAGATGGCACCGAAAAGCGGCTCGGGGGACTTCAGGATCAATCCACCGACAAATTCCAGCTTCCCGAACCGGGTCTGTTCAGAGCCGACCTTGAAGGCAGAGATAGGAGTGGCGGTGACCGTAACGTCAACGGTGGACGCGGCCATTGCGGATGGATAGAGCGCCGAAAGGGCGAGCAGCATGCCCGTGAAGGCAGCCCTGACAGACGGCATCATCGCGGGCTGCCTGCCAGATTAAACGGCACGGCGCATCCTGCCGCCGCGGCGCGGAGCCGTGCTGGTATCTTCGAACAGAGCGGCGAGCTGCTCCGTCATCGCACCGGCCAACTCGTCCGCATCCACGATGGTGACGGCGCGGCGATAATAACGTGTCACATCATGCCCGATGCCGATGGCCAGCAATTCGACGGAGGAGCGCGTTTCGATCTGCTCGATGACGGCGCGAAGATGCCGTTCCAGATAGTTGCCGGGATTGACCGACAAGGTGGAATCATCCACCGGCGCACCGTCCGAGATCATCATCATGATCTTGCGCTGCTCGGGGCGATTGATCAGGCGGTTGTGGGCCCACATCAGGGCTTCCCCGTCGATATTCTCTTTCAGCAGGCCCTCGCGCATCATCAGACCGAGATTGCGCCGCGCCCGACGCCAAGGGGCATCGGCGGATTTGTAGACGATGTGGCGCAGATCGTTCAGGCGACCGGGTGACGGTTGCTTGCCACCGGCCAGCCACTGCTCGCGCGACTGTCCACCCTTCCAGGCCTTGGTCGTGAAGCCGAGAATTTCGACCTTGACGCCGGACCGTTCCAGCGTGCGCGCCAGAATATCGGCGCAGGTGGCGGCAACCGTGATCGGGCGACCGCGCATGGAGCCGGAATTATCGATGACCAGCGACACGACCGTATCGCGGAACTTCGTATCGCGTTCCTTTTTGAAGGACAGCGGCTGCATCGGATCGATGATAAGGCGAACCAGACGCGCCGGATCGAGATAACCCTCTTCCAGATCGAAGTCCCAGGAGCGGTTCTGCTGTGCCATCAGACGGCGCTGCAAACGGTTGGCTAAGCGACCAACAGCACCCTGCAAATGCGCAAGCTGCTTGTCGAGGAAGGCGCGAAGGCGATCCAACTCGGCTTCGTCACAGAGCTCCTCGGCAGAAATCTCCTCATCGAACTCCTGCGTGAAGATGCGGTAATCGACCTTCTCGTTGAAATCATCGAAGGGGCTGTTGGGGCGGCGTGTTTCACCCGGTGTTTCGGAATCCTCATCGAGGTCGTCGGACATTTCGTCCTCAGACATCTCGGCGCCATCCATTTCGCCGTCTTCCATCTGCTCCTGAGAGGCTTCGCTCTCTTCGGCAGGGGCGGCATCGGAGCCGGCTTCCTCTTCGACCTGCTCGTCCTGCGTTTCGTTGCTGGCGGGCTGGTCTTCTTCGCTCTCGGTTTCCTGGCTTTCGGGCTGATCTTCTTCGTCGCCGAAATCCTCCGCCATCTGCATGGAGGTCAGCATCTTGCGGATGAGCCTGGAGAATGCCTTCTGGTCTTCGACAACGGTCGAGATGTCGCGAAGGTCGGCAGAGGCCTTGTCTTCGATGAAAGGACGCCAGAGGTCGAGCACCTTGCCGGCGCTTTCAGGCGGCTTTTCGCCGGTCAGCTTCTCGCGAACCATCATCGCCACGGCTTCCGCCAGCGGCGCATCTTCCTGGGTATTGATGTTGACGAAATTCGCTTTGGCGTATTTCTCGGTGTTCATGGCGCGGATGTTGGAGGCCATGCCAGGCATGCGCTGGGCACCGATGGATTCGACACGCGCCTGCTCAACAGCGTCGAAGATCAGCCGTGCATCCGGCCCCTGCGGTGCCATGCTGGCGTGAACATCGGCGTCGTGGCAGGCAAGGCGCAGAGCCATGGAATCGCCCAGACCACGGGTCACCGCGATTTCCTGGGCAGTCGGCTTCTTGGAGATTTCCGGCAGGCGCATGCGCTCACCGGCAAGACCCGGGCGTTCGTTGGCGAAGACGACTTCGACTTCGCTGTCACCAGCGATAGAGCGGACGCATCCTGTGATAGCCTGACGCAGCGGTTCTGCGTCGATCATCATTCCGGATTTGGGTCTCACATTGTCGCCGCGGCCTGCCATGGTCTTTCCTGTCGATTCTGAACGTCACCCACCTGCGCATTCGCAGACAGGGTGACGTCTTCAACTCATCGGTGATGTCCTCGGAAGTGCCGGGGAGATCAGGCGCTCAGAACGATGTTCGCAGCGCTTTCCTTCAGTTCGACGCCGAATGCGCGCTGATACTGCTCAGCCACAAGCGTCCGCTCCAGCTCGTCGCACTTGTTGAGGAAGGTGACGCGGAACGCGAAGGCAATATCGCCGAAAATATCGGCATTTTCAGCCCAGGTGATGACCGTACGCGGGCTCATGACGGTGGACAGATCGCCGTTGATGAAGGCTGAACGGGTCAGATCGGCCACACGCACCATCTTGGAAGCGGTTTCGCGGCCCTTGGCGTTGTCGAGGCTCTTGACCTTGGCGACGACGATATTCACTTCCTGCTCATGCGGAAGATAGTTCAGCGTCGTCACGACAGACCAACGGTCCATCTGCGCCTGGTTGATCTGCTGCGTGCCGTGGTAGAGGCCGGTCGTATCACCGAGACCAACCGTGTTGGCCGTCGCAAAAATGCGGAATGCGGGGTGAGGACGGATGACGCGGCTCTGGTCGAGAAGCGTCAGGCGACCGGACGATTCCAGCACGCGCTGAATGACGAACATCACATCCGGGCGTCCGGCATCATACTCGTCGAATACTAGCGCGACATTGTGCTGATAGGCCCAGGGCAGAATGCCGTCCTTGAATTCGGTAACCTGCTTGCCGTCTTTCAGAACGATGGCGTCCTTGCCGACGAGGTCGATACGGCTGACATGGCTATCGAGGTTGACGCGAACGCAAGGCCAGTTGAGGCGGGCCGCAACCTGCTCGATATGGGTGGACTTACCCGTGCCGTGGAAACCGGACACCATGACGCGTCGGTTGTGAGCAAAGCCTGCGAGAATGGCCAGCGTCGTATCGCGGTCGAACAGGTAGTCCGGGTCCAGATCCGGCACATAGGCATCGCCTTGAGAATAGGCGGGCACACGCAGGTCCGTATCGATGCCGAAAACGTCTCTTACCGAAACGGTGGTGTCCGGCAGGTTGGTAATATCCAGGTCAATTTTGCTCATAACGTCTCCAAGGCGGGTAGCAGCCACCCGGCCACATATCTATCAGGCGATCACGGAAAGGGCTTAGCAGAAACCCGCTTGCTTTAACAATTGGTAGGCTTGAATAACAGCCCGAAAACGCTCTTCCGAACCACGATCACCACCATTAGCATCAGGATGGTGCTTTTTGACAAGGTCCTTATAGCTGCGTTTGATATCATCCGGCGTCGCATTCACAGAAAGACCGAGCGTATCGAATGCTTTTTGCTCCAGCGTCTTGAGCTTGCGGCTCTGCTGGTAACGCGGACCGCCGGTGCGCCCCTGCCCCGTTGCGGAAAAACCGAAGGGATCGCGAATGCGCGCATTGGCAGCACCGGAACGCAGGGTCGAATGCAGTGGGCTGTCACTGGCCGTCTTATTCACACCCACCGTCCAGGTGGGGCGATGACCGGTGATCGCTTCCTTCTGATAGCGGGCGATCTCGGTGTCAGACAGGCCGGAAAAATAATTATAGCCTTTGTTGTAATCCTTCACATGCTCGAAACAGAACATGAAGAATTGCCCTTCGGCGTTGCGGCCGACGGGGGCTCGGTGGGCGCCCGGCTTGTCGCACCCATCCCACTGGCAGGTGGGGGGCTGAACTTCAGGCTCCCTTTCCCGTTTGCGGCGTGTGCGAATGCGGTCGAAGTATTTCGAATCCAGTTTCATGGTATTCCAATTATGGTGCGCGAATACGCGCACAACAAGAATTGACAAAGCAGAATGTTCCGGGTTCTTAGATAACCCTTTTTTTGCAGGCACCACTGATTTGGAAAGGCAACCAATGTCCCTACGCGAGAGCATAGAAAACAAGCTGAAAGAGACGTTTTTGCCGACCCGGCTGAACGTCATCGATGAAAGCCACATGCATGCCGGGCATCAGCCCGATATGACCGGCACCGGTGAAACACACATGCGTGTTCAGATAGTGTCGGAAAGTTTTTCCGGCAAGTCACGCGTCGACCGCCACCGAGCCGTCAACGCGGTTTTAAAACCAGAGCTGGATGCGGGCCTGCACGCGCTTGCCCTTGAGGTGGCAGCACCTGGAGAAACCACCCGGTTCTGAGGCCTTGCCTCAGCCCGGATGTTTCTCGTTCAGGAAAGACTGAACCTCGGATGCGGCGACATCATCGGCCACGAAGGATTGGCCGATGCCGTGGGTGAGAATGAAGGACAACTTGCCGCCCTTCACCTTCTTGTCCTGCGCAATCGCCGTCATCAGCGTTTCCACAGGCGGCAAGGCACCGGGAATGTCCTTCATGGTGGTCGGCAGGCCAACTGCCTTCAGATGCGCCTCCACACGGGCAGCATCATCGGGGCTTGCGAGATTGAGGCGGGCGGAAAACTGGTGGGCCAGCACCATGCCGATGGCAACGCCTTCGCCATGAACCAGCCGGGCGCTATCATATTCCGTTGCGCTTTCCAGTGCGTGGCCGAAGGTGTGGCCGAGATTGAGCAGCGCACGAATGCCATGCTCCTTCTCATCCGCCACGACGACATCCGCCTTGGCCTGACAACTGACGGCAATCGCCTGGATGCGGGCTGGGCCTCCACGCAGAACGTCAGCCCAGTTCTTCTCGAGCCATTCGAAGAATTCCGGCTTGTCGATCAGGCCGTATTTGACGACTTCAGCGTAACCGGCGCGAAACTCCCTTGGGCTTAGCGTATCCAGAACTGCGGTATCGGCCAGAACGAGGTCGGGCTGATGGAAGACGCCGATGAGGTTCTTGCCGTGACGGGAATTGATGCCGGTCTTGCCACCGACGGAGGAATCCACCTGCGCGAGCAGCGACGTCGGGATTTGTACGAAGCGCACACCGCGCCGCACGACACCGGCTGCAAAGCCCGCGAGATCGCCGATGACGCCGCCACCGAGCGCGATCACGACATCATTACGCTCCACGCGAGCCGCCAGCACCCTGTCGCAGACCGTCATCAGATGCTCGAAGCTCTTGGTCTTTTCGCCTGCTGGCAACGTCAGCGAAACGGCCTCGATGCCATCGGTCTGCAAACCATCCACCAACGCTTCCAGATACAGCGGCGCGACATGTTCGTCGGTAATGATGGCTGCGCGCTTGCCCTTCAAACGCGAGGAAATTTCTCCACCGGCACGCCCCACGAGACCGGGACCGATCAGAATATCATAGGCGCGGTCACCGAGCGGCACATGGACAAGGCGTTCATCGATCAGCATGTCTTGGGACGTCATTACATCAGGCCTTTTGCTCTGCACCGACGATCGCTTCCAGCACTTCGTTCACGATGACATCCGTGCGGACATTGCGTGACTCGATCGTTATGTCGGCTTCTTCATATATGGGGTAACGGCGTTCCATCAGCGCCTGTAACGTCGCTTTTGGGTTCTCTGTCTTGAGCAGAGGGCGGTTGTCGCGCTTGTTGACGCGCTCCCACAGCACTTCCAGATCGGCTTTCAACCACACGGACAGACCGCCACGCTTGATGTGTTTGCGGGTGGTGTCATTGACGAATGCGCCGCCGCCTGTCGAAACGATCTTGGGGCCGCCACGCAGCAATCTCTTGATGACGCGTTTTTCAAGCGCACGAAACTCATCCTCACCATAGGACGCGAACAGTTCGGAAATCGACATGCGAGACACGCGCTCGATCTCGGCATCAGTATCGACGAAGGGAATTTTCAGCTGTTGTGCGACAAGCCTGCCGATGGCGGATTTACCCGCACCCATCAATCCCACAAAAACGAGGTTTCTTCTGCCGAGCTTGGCCCGTGCTCTTTCCCCTATCGATTTCTCACCCATGGCTGGGTAAAAACTTGTGTTGTTCTCGATCATGAATGATGGTCCGTTTGGCATCGGTATCTGCAAATGTTTACCAAGCGTCAAGCCAAATCACGCTCTATAGAAAGAGAATCACCGAGAAGAGGCAACCGCAACTGCGGGGATATGGCCTTGTATACGCCCGCAACGCCTCTGATACGAGATAGCCGACTGCACCGGAGTGTCCATGCCCACCCTTTTTCGCTTCATCTTCGTGCTGGCCGCCATCGCAGGCATTATTTATGGCAGCATGCTGTCGCTGGTCATGTTGGTCGAGCCGCGTGAACGTGAGATCACGGTGAGGATACCTTCCGAGCGGCTGAACCCACCCACACCCTAATGAAGGAAAAGGCGACGCCGATGGCCGGTCAGGACGCCGCGAGGCTGGAAAGCTTTCTGGAAATGATGAGCGCCGAACGGGGCGCCGCCGTCAACACGCTGACGTCCTACGAGCACGACCTGACCGACCTCAACGATTTCCTTAAAGAGCATAAGGTACAGATCAGCGAGGCTGCGACCTCTGACCTTTCCGCCTATCTTGAGCATCTTTCCGCGCAAGGTTTTGCCGCCACCTCCCAAGCAAGACGCCTGTCTTCCATGCGGCAGTTCTACAAATTTCTCTATTCCGAAGGACTGCGCGGCGACGACCCCACGGGCATTCTGGATGCACCGAGAAAAGGACGGTCCCTGCCCAAAACCATGAGCGTTGCCGACGTGACTGCGCTTCTGGCGCAGGCATCGAAAGAAGCGGAGACGGAAGGTCCGGGCCAGATGGCTCGCGTACGGATGCATCTTCTGCTGGAGCTTCTCTACGCCACCGGCATGCGTGTGAGCGAACTCGTCTCGCTACCGGCAACGGTTCTGCGGCACGAGGGACGTTTCCTGATGATCCGCGGCAAGGGCAACAAGGACCGGATGGTGCTGCTGTCGCGCACGGCCATGCAGGCGATGGACGCCTATGACAAGGCAAAGAAGGCGCTGGTGCCTCGGAAGGAAGGCGCGCCTGAAAGCGCGTGGCTGTTTCCGTCCAACGGTAAGGAGGGGCATTTGCCGCGCCAGGTCTTTGCTCGTGATCTCAAAGATATCGCCATAAGGGCCGGGCTTTCACCATCGAGCATTTCTCCGCATGTCATGCGGCATGCCTTTGCCAGCCACCTCCTGCAAAACGGAGCCGACCTGCGCGCCGTGCAGGAACTGCTTGGCCATTCGGACATTTCCACGACACAAATATATACACATGTGCTGGAAGAACGGCTTCAGGAACTGGTACAAACACACCACCCTCTTGCCAAACAGTCCAAAAACCTTGATTAGAGCGACCGGAACCGCCGGAACCAACCGGTCAAACCTTGCGCAAAACGATCGGAACAGGATCTCATGCACAACTACCTCGACTTCGAAAAACCTATCTCGGACCTGGAAGGCAAGATTCTCGAGTTGAAGAAACTCGCTGCCGAAGACGAGAGCATAGATACCTCGGAGGAGATTTCTCGCCTTGAATCGCGCGTTCAGGATGCGATGCAGGACATCTACTCCAAGCTGAACGCCTGGCAGAAAACGCAGGTCGCGCGTCATCCGCAGCGCCCGCATTTTGTTGACTATGCCAAGGCCCTCTTCACGGATTTCACACCGCTGGCTGGTGACCGCAAGTTCGCCGAAGATGCCGCCATTCAGGCCGGTCTCGCCCGCTTCAACGGACAGCCTGTCGCTATCATCGGTCAGGAAAAAGGCAGCGACACCAAGTCGCGCCTGAAACACAATTTCGGTAGCGCTCGGCCCGAAGGTTACCGCAAGGCAATCCGGGTGCTGGAGCTCGCTGACCGCTTTAACCTGCCGGTCGTCACACTGATCGACACCGCAGGTGCCTATCCAGGCGTTGGCGCCGAAGAGCGCGGACAGGCCGAAGCCATCGCGCGGTCGACCGAAATGTGCCTGAACGCCAAGGTGCCGATTGTTTCCGTCGTCATCGGCGAAGGCGGTTCGGGCGGCGCGATTGCGATTGCGACCGGCAACCGGGTCTACATGCTGGAACACTCCATTTATTCGGTTATCTCACCGGAAGGTGCGGCCTCCATTCTCTGGCGCGATTCGACACGCGCCAAGGAAGCCGCCACCAACATGCGGATCACATCAGACGATCTGAAATCGCTGGGCGTGATCGACGGCATCATTCCCGAGCCAATGGGCGGCGCACATCGTGATCCGGCCAAGGTCATCGAAGCCACTGGCAAGACAATCGACGCTGCATTGCGTGAACTGGTTCCGCAAGCTGGAACCCAGTTGCGCTCAGAGCGTCGCCAGAAGTTCCTCGATATCGGTCGCAGCCTCTAATCCGATTCGACCTCCAAAAAGATACGCCCGCCTGTGAAAGCAGGTGGGCTTTTTTGTGCTTGTCAGTGGTTAAACGGATTCGTCTGCTTTTGTTCGATAAAAGTGAACAACTTAACCAATCTCGCAGCAACGCCTTGCATATAGCTGCAACGCTGGATTACTTACGGAATATCTAAAAATACGGGGCATGCGTTGGCAAAATTATCTGCGTTCATTCGCCGGACACTCGTCATGTTGGGGCTGGGTGTTGCGCTGCTTGTCGGAATGGTCGCGACATCGCTCTGGCTAGTACAGGCCAATAACAAATACTCGCAGGAAACCGCAGAACTGCGCCGCTTGCGCGCCTCCATTCTCGATGTTTTGACGACGGTTCAGGATGCTGAGACGGGGCAGCGTGGCTTTCTTCTGACGGGTGACGAACGCTACCTCGCGCCCTATCAGGACGCTCTTGCGACATTTGCGAAGAAGCGGGAGCTTCTAGCAGAACGCATCGGTGACCGGCCACAATATGTCGGCGATCTCGATGCGTTACAGGCCAATCTCGACGCCAAACTTGCCGAAATCGGTCGCGGTATCGATCTGGTGAAAGCCAACCGGACGCCAGAAGCAATCGAACTGGTGCGCAGCGACACCGGTCTTGCCTATATGCGCAGCATTCGCGAGACGCTCGATCACTTCCAGCAAATGACGGACGACCGCCTGCGCATCATCGTTGCCGAACAATTATCTGCCGCGCAGAACCTGCAATGGGTGACCATTGTTGGCGCAGTCGCCATTCTGGCCATTCTCGGCGGCACGCTGGCGCTTATCTTCAAATACATCCGCGAACTCATGCGGGCGCGTGAGGAAGTGGACGAGTTGAACCGGGGGCTGGAAGAGCGGGTGGACGAGAGAACACGTGACCTCATTCGCGCCAATCAGGAAATCCAGCGTTTCGCATACATCGTTACCCACGACCTGCGTGCACCACTGGTCAACATCATGGGTTTTCTGTCGGAGTTCGACGCCTCGCTGAAACCGGTGCAGGCCTTTGTGCTTGGCGATGGCAGCCCGCTGTCTGAACGGGACATTCAGGATGCCAAGCTGGCCGTGAAAGAGGACCTGCCAGAAGCCATGGGCTTCATCCGGTCTTCGACACGCAAGATGGACCAGTTGATCAACGCCATCCTGAAAATCTCCCGCGATGGCCGCAGAAAATTGCAGGCGGAAAAAGTCGATCTCAAGGAGCTGCTGACGTCGGCAGCAGCCAGCGTGCAACATCAGGTCACGGCGGTAGACGGCAGCATCGACGTCGATGTCCAGAGCTTCACCGTTATCAGCGACAGGATTTCGCTGGACCAGATTCTCGGAAACCTGTTCGACAATGCGGTAAAGTATCAGATGCCGGGTCGTCCGTTGAACATAACCGCCCGCATTCTGCCGCAAGGACGCGGTGTCGTGCGTGTCGATGTCAGCGATAATGGACGCGGCATTGCCGAGGACGATTACGAGCGAATCTTTGAGCTCTTCCGCCGCGCGGGGGAGCAGGACCAGCAGGGAGAAGGCATCGGCCTTGCCCATGTGCGGTCACTCATCAGAAATTTAGGTGGAGACATTACGGTCGTCTCCGAACTTGGAAAAGGCAGCACGTTCCATCTGACGCTGCCGACAGACCTTCGAAAAATCACGCGAGGAAGCGACATATGAAAGCCACTGGCCAGGAAGTTACGATCGTCATGGTCGAAGACGATGAAGGCCACGCGCGCCTCATCGAAAAGAACGTGCGACGCGCAGGCGTCAACAACGAGATCGTGCCGTTCACGCTCGGTCACAAGGCTCTTGATTTCATTCTGGGGCCTGAACGCGACGGACTGGTCAGCAAGGATCGCTACCTGCTGATCTTGCTGGACCTGAATTTGCCGGATATGTCCGGGATCAAGATTCTTGAGCAGATTAAGAGCAATGAATATACAAAGCGTCTTCCGGTCGTGGTTCTGACGACGACGGATGACGAAACCGAAATTCAGAAGTGCTATGATCTTGGCGCCAATGTCTATATCACCAAGCCGGTGGATTATGAGGGCTTTGCCACAGCAATCAGAAATCTCGGCCTCTTCTTCTCCGTAATTCAGGTTCCGTGAAAGCTTAATGACGTTGCGAATCCTTTATGTCGATGACGACCCAACGCTCGCGAAGCTCGCGCAGCGCGTTCTCGGTCGCCACGACATAGCCGTCGTTCATGCCGCCTCGGTTAGCGCGGGGCTGGAAGAATTTCGGGCCGATACCTTCGATGCCGTGGTCCTTGACCATTATTTCCAGAACGGCACCGGCCTGCAATTTCTGGCAGGCATTGGCGACGCTGCCCGCGATATTCCCGTTCTCTACGTCACCGGAGCGAGCGAAGCGCAGGTCGCGATCGATGCACTGAAGGCGGGTGCCGCCGACTATGTCATCAAGAATGTTGCGGATGACTTCTTTCCGCTTCTGTTGAATTCCATCCAGCAGGCGCGGGAGAACTTCCAGCTACGCCGCGAAAAGGAAGAGGCGGAGCGGCAGTTGGTTCAGGCCAAGGAGCGGGCCGAGTTGATGGCGAAGGAGATGAACCACCGCATCGCCAACAGCCTGTCGCTCGTTTCCGCCATGATCCGCATGCAGTTGAACGCGGTGGCAACCGAAGAAGCCCGCACGGCGCTTCTGGAAACCCAAAGCCGCATCTCGGCCATCGCCGGTGTTCACAGAAGCCTTTACACGGCGGATAATGTGGGGGAAGTCGAGCTCGCCTCATATCTCTCATCGATCACCCAGGACCTCGCGCGATCTGCTCGCGACAACGAGAAAATCCGCATCGAGACCGATATGGACACGGTGAAGGCGACGCCCGATCAGGCCGTTGCGCTGGGCGTGATCGTCACCGAACTGACGACGAATGCCCTGAAATACGCCTATCCCGGTGGCGAAGGCGAAATTCGCATCCGTCTGAAAACGCAAGACGGCACCGTGCGTCTGTTCGTGGAAGATGACGGCGTCGGCATGGATGGCGCGACCCCGCCCAAAGGAACAGGCCTCGGGACACGCCTGATCGGCGCCATGGCGCAGAGCTTGCGGGCCACCGTCAGCCAGTCGGCAACACCATCCTCGCAGGGTGCTACGATTTGCATCCAGTGGGAAGAAGGCATTCCTTCCCACTAAACAACAATCCCGCTCACATGGGTTCAAGGCCCGGCGCCATCGCAATCGATTGCGAGACCGGTGCGCCCGACATGACGACGATGGGCGTTCTGTCCGGCACGCGATTGTAAAGATCGATGATGTCCTGGTTCATCAGGCGTACGCAGCCTGAAGATACCGATTTGCCGATGGTCCACCATTCCGGTGAGCCGTGCAGACGGTAGATCGTGTCCTGCCCATCCTTGAAGATGTAAAGCGCCCGCGCGCCCAAGGGATTGTTGAGGCCCGGCGCCATGCCGCCATTGGCTGCGCTGTAGGGCGCGAGTTCCGGCTGGCGACCGATCATCTCATCGGGCGGCGTCCAGCGCGGCCATTGACGCTTGTACTGAATGACGCCCCGACCAGCCCACTCGAAACCCGCGCGCCCCAGACCAACGCCATAGCGCATGGCCTGATTGTTTTCATAGGTCAGGTAGAGAAAGTGATTGGCGGTATCGACGACAATCGTGCCCGGGCGCTCGCCGGTCGGGTTTTCGACCATCTGTCGGTAGAAGCGCGGTGGAATTTTCTCATAGGGAATGGCTGGCAGCGGGAACTGCTCATCCGGTTTCGCACCGTAAATCTCGGCATAAAAGGGATCGGCCACCGGCCGGCTATTTTGCGCCACCTCGCGCGGTGTCGTGGTGCAGCCGGCAAGCGCGGTCAACGCCAGACCCCCCGTACCGAAGAGGAAAGACCTGCGGGTGGTGTCACTGGTTATCAAGTTTTGTCCTTACAAGGTTCATCTCGCACCCGCAAACGGGTCTGCGAGCGCCGCTTCCGGGCGGCTGATCGGGTATTTCGTGCCGGAGACTTTTTCCGCCATGCTTTTTGGGCCGTTGTTTTTCAACAATGCGCGGAAGCTTGGATGCATGCCCCCATCGACATAGGCGGTGACAGCGCTGGAAGAGCTCTCATTCAAGGCCGAAGCCAGTTTCTGCTGTTCGGCGCTCAGCTTTGCAGCAATTGCGGGCTGCGGCTGATTGATGACCGGAGGGCAACTTGCCAGCGGATCGGTCGGTTCACCGCCCGCAAACTCGCTGTTGAAAACATAGCGACGACCGCAGACCGAGACTTTCGGTTGCTGTCTGGTCAGTTCGAAGGAGTCGTAGCCTTCCTTCAACGTCTTCCAGAAGGTGAAGTTGGGGTCATTCTTATAGGCAGCAAGGTTGCGCGCCGTCATGCGGAACGGATAGGCCTGCACCTGGAACTGGTTCTGCCCGCCCTTGAGGGCACGGTCGACAATAGCGTAGATTTCGCCAACCTGCTGGTCCGTCATGGCGTAGCAGCCCGACGATGAGCACGCACCATGCACCATCAGCGCTTCGCCGGTGTAGCCGAGCGCCGATTCCAGACGGTTGGGATAGCCCAGATTGAACGAGACGTAATATTGCGAGTTGGGGTTCAGCATGCCTGATGAGACATGGTAGAAACCTTCCGGTGCCTGCCGGTCGCCGCTTTTGGTCTTAGGACCGAGTTTACCGGACCAGCGGCACATGGGGTAAGACTTGAACAGCGCATAGTTGCCTGTTTTGTCCACCTTCCAGACTTCGAGTTCACTCTCCTGCTTGAATATGCGCACGAGCACCGGGCTTTCCGGCTTCATGCCCTTCGCAGCCATGGAGGCGGCGACTTTCGAGGAAAGCTTCGGTGGCGCACGGTCAGCGCTGTCGAGACCGAGAGATGTACAGGCCGCCAACGCACCGCAAAGTGCAGCGACGCACGTCGCACGCGCGACCGCGCCGGAAATGCTTCGCAGTTTCGCAGGGATCAACCTCGAAAGAATGGTATCAGTCATAAAAACGCCTTGCCCGCCTCGATCAGCGAAACCGTACATAGAGAAGTTGGCCGCATGACGGCAACCAGCTATGGGACAAACTGTCGTGAATTTGCGTTACGGCTTCGTTAATCATACGAACACAAGACGGTGAGCCGGATGTTAAACCAGCAGCCCCTGCCCACCATCGATCCAGACCGGCGTGCCCGTGATGTGTCGGGACTTGCTGCCTGCCAGAAATGCTATGACATCCGCCACGTCCTGGCTGCTGCCCGCTTTGCCGTCCGAAATCGGGATAGCGCCTTCCGGCCACTCCACCGGAATGGCCGTTTCGTGCTTGTCGCGAATCTGAGTATTGTCATCGATGTCGGTTTCGATTGCACCGGGGCAGACGGCGTTGACGCGAATGCCATAGCGGGCAAGTTCGAGCGCAAGCTGCTGCGCCATGGCGAGTTGTCCGGCTTTCGTGACGGAATAGGCGGTGGCGCCGGGTGACGTAAAGGTTCGCGTGCCGTTGATGGAGGACACCATGACGATGGATCCACCCGTGGCTTTCATGTGCGGAACGGCCTTGTTGATGGTCAGATAGGTGCCACGCAGATTGATGTTGATGGTTTGATCCCATTCGGCGGGTTTCAGGTCCTCAATGGGCGCCCAGACCCCGTTGATGCCTGCATTGGCAACAACGACATCGAGACGATCGAAACGTTCCACCAGTTCCGACATGGCATCAGCCATCTGGTCCTCATGGGCGATATCCGCGACAAGCACGAGTGCTTCGGCGTTAGCAGCACGAACCTCCGCAGCAACGGCGTTCAGCTCCTCTCTGGTGCGGCCCAGCAAGCCGATGGAGTAGCCTTCGGCTGCGAGAGTGAGTGCCGTGGCGCGGCCTATTCCCGAGCCTGCACCCGTTACTAAAGCCACCTTTGCAATTGTCATGCTCGTCTCCTCAGTCCATTATCTTTCAGTCGATGTCATGGGGACAACCTCAGACGACCCGCCTTGTTCCAGCCAAACCGGACCTCATGACCATCTTACCCGAGACCTTCTACAGGAGAGACGCCGTCATCGTTGCCGAGGAACTGATCGGTTGCACACTGCACATTCATCAGACCAGCGGCATCATCGTCGAGACGGAAGCCTACCGTCCTGACGATCCCGCATCCCACAGTTATAACGGCATGACGCCACGCAACCGCATCATGTTCGGGCCACCGGGCCATCTCTACGTTTACCGCTCCTATGGCCTGCACTGGTGCGCCAACATCGTTTGCGAGCCCGGCTCTGCCGTGTTGATCCGCGCGCTGGAACCGACCGGCGGCCTCGACATGATGGCGTTGCGCCGCAATGGTCTGGAGGTGACCAATCTATGTTCGGGACCCGGGAAACTGGCGCAAGCGTTGGGGATCACGCGAGAGATGGATAGCCTGCCGCTCGACCGCGAGCCATGTTTTGTCAGCGCTCGCAAGGCAGCTGTCAGCGTCGTGACCGGGCCACGGATCGGCATATCGAAAGCCACGGACCAGCCATGGCGTTTCGGCCTCGACAAATCACGTTTTCTAAGCCGGAAGTTCCCAATCGAGGCTGGCCATTCTATTGCACCGCATGCTTAAATGCCCGCAACGCAGCAGGCGTCATCAACGACACACGCTGCGCAATGATAAGGAACCATCATGACCATCAAACCGAATTCCATAGAAGGCCGTGACATCGCCTATCAGATGCACCCCAACGTCAATCTCAGAAAATACGAGAAGACCGGCGGGCTCGTTATCGAATCGGGCGAAGGCATCTATGTTTTCGACAATAACGGAAATCGATACATCGAAGGCCTTGCTGGCCTCTGGTCGGTCGCTGTCGGCTTTGGCGAGATGCGGTTGGTCGAGGTAGCGCGTGACCAGATGGCGAAGCTGCCCTATTACCATACCTTCGCCTACAAGACCCATGGCCCTTCCATTGAGCTTGCCGAAAAGCTGATCGAACTTGCGCCAGTGTCGATGTCGAAGGTTCACTTCACATCATCCGGTTCCGAGGCCAACGACCTTGCCTGCAAAATGGTGTGGTACCGCTCCAATGCGCTCGGCCAGAAGGACAAGAAAAAGATTATCGGTCGTATCAAAGGCTATCATGGCGTCACGATTGCCGCAGGCTCCATCACCGGCCTACCGCGCAACCATGAAAGTTTCGACCTGCCGCTGGATCGCATGGTGCACACATCCTGCCCTTCCTATGTGCATTTCGGGCAGGATGGCGAAAGTGAAGGCGATTTCACGACGCGCATGCTCAAAGACCTTGAAGATCTGATCCTGAAAGAAGGCCCGGAGACGATCGCCGCATTCTGGGGCGAGCCTGTCATGGGTGCCGGAGGCGTGCTGGTGCCGCCGGATGGTTACTGGGCGGGCGTCCAGGCGATTTTGAAGAAATACGATATTCTTCTAGTCGTGGACGAAGTCATCTGCGGTTTCGGGCGCACCGGCAACATGTTTGCCTGCCAGACCTATGGTATCGAACCGGATGTGCTGATCCTATCCAAGCAAATTTCGTCGTCCTATATGCCGCTTTCGGCTATCGTTATGAATGACCGTTTCTATCAGCCGATTGCCGACGAATCCGACCGGATCGGCTCGTTCGGTCACGGCTTCACGGCATCTGGACATCCCGTTGCCACGGCGGTTGGCCTCGAAAATCTGAAAATCATCGAAGAGCGTGATCTGGTGGGCAACGCGGCTCGACTGGAAGAACAGTTTCTGTCGCGACTCGCCGAGCTAGCGCAACATCCAATCGCCCATTCATCGCGTGGCGTCGGCCTGTTGGGTGCGTTGGAAATCAAGCCCTTCGCTGATGCAAAGCCAGGCGATGCGGCACTGACGGTTGCGGCGGCACTGGAGAAAGAAGGCGTGATCGCCCGCGCAGTGGGCGAAGCGCTCTGCTTCTGCCCGCCGCTGATCATCACTGCCGAGCAGATCGATGACATGTTCGATGCGTTGAAACGCGCGCTCGATGCCGTTGCCGCAGCACGGGTATAAAAGAAGCATACGAAGGGCGGCAGTCGCGAGACTCCCGCCCTTTTCGTTTTGAAAAAAGAGTCGATCAGCCGTTTTTCAGCACGTCGTCCAGCGCGCTGACCAGCATGTTCGCATTTTCCCGCGAGAAGACGAGTGGTGGGCGGATCTTGAGAATATTGGCGTTTTGACCGGAAGCGCTGATGAGAATGCGGCGATCACGCAGGCCGTTGACGATACGCGTAGTCAAGACAGCATCCGGTGTTTTGGCACCCCGATCGGACACGATCTCAACCGCGATGAACAAGCCGGAGCCCCTGACATCGCCGATGGCCTGATGGGGCAGGCTTTTCAGACCGTCCATAAGATACTGGCCGACCTCAAGCGCATTTTGCTGCAAACCTTCGATACGGATCGTGTCCAGCACGGCTCTGCCAGCCGCAGCAGCGATGGGGTTGCCACCGAACGTGTTGAAATAGCGCGCGCGGGGGCCGAACTCGGCGATGACTTCCGGGCGCATGACGAGACCTGCCATGGGGTAACCATTGCCCATGGGTTTGCCCATCGTCACGATATCCGGCGAAATACCATGCCGCTGGAAGCCCCACATGGTTTCTCCGGTGCGTCCAAACCCGGCCTGCACCTCGTCGGCGATGAAGAGACCACCCTCTTCGTGGATGGCATCCACGGCGGATTTCAGAAAGCCCTTTGGCTCGGCAAAGATACCATCGCTCGAAAAAATTGTATCGGTGATGAGCATTGCTGGCTTGATGCCATGACGCTTCAGATCGGCGATGGCGGCACGAACATCGCGTCCGAATTTCTCCATCATGTCATCGGGAGAATTGCGATAACTATCCGGGGCGGGAACGGTGCGAACATGCGCTCCTAGTGTTACCGATTCACCCAGTGATGGCGAGAAATCCGCAACGGCGCTCGTCAGCCCGTGATAGGCAAGATCCGTGGCGATGATACCCGTGCCGCCCGTAGCAAAGCGGGCGATGCGCAGCGCCAGATCGTTCGCCTCACTGCCCGTGCAGGTGAACATGGCTTGGCTCAGCGGATCAGGAAATGTCGCCGTCAGGGCTTCGGCGTACTCGACGATGCCTTCATGCAGGTAGCGTGTATGGGTGTTGAGAATGGCGGTCTGGCTGGTGATCGCCTCGACCACGCGCGGGTGACAATGACCGAGAGAGGCCACATTGTTGTAGGCATCGAGATATTTTTCACCGGCGCTATCGTACAGAAACACGCCCTCACCGCGCACGAGATGCAGCGGCCTCTCGTAAAACAGCCGGTAGGCCGGACCGAGGACCTTTTCACGGCGGGCAATCAATGCTCGGTCCGCAGCGTCAAGGCGCTCGAAATCTTCACGCGAAAATGCATTTACCATCGACATAATCAGGCCTCGAAGATGTTGGGCACGAGCGTTTTCAGCCCGGCGGGTGTGAAATTCTCGACGTTGAGCAGCCCCTGCCAGGCGGCAGCGTGGTTGCGCATGATGTAATCCCGGTTCTGAGGGAAATGGGCCGAGCGCCACTCGGCAATGATGATCGACATGGCCAGCCGCGCCTTGCTGAGAACCGGCACCAGTTCCAACTCCCCGACCTCAAGCCGCCGAACGGAATGGAACCCTTCGAGAAACGCCTTCGCGCGTGCCTCCCAGTTATCCGTCGACAGATTGTAGGAGAGAGCGACGGACAGATCGTTGACGAGCGGTGCATGCACCATGTCACCGAAATCGATGATGCCAACCACTTGTTCAGGAGATGCGGGATCAAGAAGAATGTTGTGCGGATTGAAATCGTTGTGGATAATCTGCCGACGCTTCAATCCGTCGATGGCAGGCTTTGCGTCCTCAAACGCTCGCAGCACGCTTTCCACCTGCGCCCGCCGCTGCGGCTCGACGTAATCAATGATGTTAGCCAGATCGAGCGTGTGGGATATGTCCCACATCAGTTTTCCGGCAGGCGGGCGTCCAGCATAATCCTGAAGGCCCAAGCCGAGTTCAGCTAGCACCTTGCCGACATTGTGGCTTTGTACTTCGGTGCCCGGTGTCCGATACTGCAACTCGCCGCGAAGGAAAGTGAGTAGGCGGATTATACGCGGGCCCTCAGCAGTATCGAGCGTATGGCTCGCCCGCCCGTCGCGGGTAAACACCAGTCGCGGCACCGGGACATCTGGCGCATTCACCTGAAGATGCAACAGTGCACCATCCTGAAAAGCCAGCGCTGCCGGGTCTTCGGCAGGATTTGCGATTTTTAGAACGAACTCGGCACCATCATGCGCGGTGAATAGGAAGGTCTCGTCCCGCTCGCTGGAGAGCGGTTTCGCAACGCCGTCGAGACCGTAGATATTCAGAACGAGAGCCTGCGCCTCGGCAAGCGAAGTGACGCTCCATGTCGCAGACATGGCATCCGCTTTCCCGGCAGGCGCTTCCTTCGTCGCGGTTGCTGGCTCTGTCATGCTTGCTCCATGGCGCAGGATGTCACCGGGTCAGTCGGATTATGATGGAACGAATTTGGCACTTCATCTCCGTCCCAAGTGTGCATACGATGCGCGTTGCCTCATACGACACTTGAAACACACTAAAAAAGATGCATCAAGTATCTTATTGATGATTTTGTGGATGCTGCAATGCCTGAATTCGCCACGCTGGAATATGAAAACCTGAACAGCGCCGTCTACGGCAAGCTTTGCGACGCGCTGATCCGGGGCCAGTTCCAGCCGGGCGACCGCCTCAAGATACGCGATCTGGCCGAACAGTTCGGCACCAGCGTAACACCCATTCGCGACGCTATCCTGCGGTTGACCAATGACGAGGCGCTGATCTTCCGCTCGCCCCGCGACATCCGCATTCCAGAAATGAGCGAGAGCAGGTACCGCGAAATTCGCGCCATTCGCATTCGCCTGGAAGGACTGGCGGCAGAAACCGCAGCGCAGGTTGCAACCAGTGCCGACATTCTGGCTTTGGAGCAGATTTTGCAGGAAAACGAGGCTGCTTTGGAGGAAGGAGACCGTCTGAAGGGAACGCAACTCAATCAGGCTTTCCACTTCATGTTGCCTCAAATTGCCGGTCTTCCCGTGCTCAATGGCATTTTAAGGCGGCTTTGGTTGCAGATGGGTCCGCATATTTCCGATGCCTATCTTTTGGGCGGACGAAGCATGATCGACCACCACTATCCCGTAATCGAAGCACTGAAACGCCATGATTCCCCGGCAGCATCCATGGCTATCGTCGATGACATTTTATTGGGCGGAAAGCCTATTCTGGAACGCATCGAGAATGGCACGATCGAACAGTTGCGGCAGGCATGAGGTCTTTCACAACAGAAGGCTTGCAATTCGCAAAGCAGTAATTACGATGTATCAAACATCTACGGAGAGTGACTGAATGACCGAAGAACGTCGCTACATGTTGCTGACCGGTGCAAGCCGCGGCATTGGCCATGCAACGGTCAAACTGTTCCAGTCGAAGGGATGGCGCATCCTCACCGTTTCCCGCCAGCCGTTCTCCGAGGAATGCGCGTGGCCCTCTGCCCGCGAAAGCCATATTCAGGCAGACCTTTCCGACCTGTCACAAGTCGAACGTCTTGCTGCGACGGTGCGCGAAAGGCTGCCACACGGACGGCTGCATGCTCTCGTCAACAATGCTGGCATTTCGCCCAAGGGCCCGGAGAAAAGCCGGTTGGGTGTAATGGGAACGGATGCCGATATCTGGACGCAGGTGCTCAACGTCAACGTCATTTCCACTGCACTCATCGCGCGCGCGCTGATGCCGGAACTCGAAGCGGCGCGCGGCTCCATCGTCAATGTGACATCGATTGCCGGAACGCGGGTGCACCCTTTCGCAGGTGTCGCCTATGCCGCATCCAAAGCAGCGCTCGGCTCCCTGACGCGAGAAATGGCGCACGAATTCGGTCGTCGCGGCGTCAGAGCCAACGCCATTGCGCCGGGTGAAATCGAAACCTCCATCCTATCTCCGGGCACGGATGAACTGGTTGCCGCAGAGGTGCCGATGCAGAGGCTTGGCGATCCCCGTGAAGTGGCAGAAACCATCTATTTCCTCTGCACGGAATCGTCGTCCTACATCAACGGTGCCGAAATCCACATCAATGGAGGGCAGCACGTCTGATCGCGGTCGCAAGGAGGTATCCTGCCCGATCACACTGAAATGCATCCGCTGGCCTACGCACCTAAGAGGAAAATGGGCGCGCACCGCCGCAGAGATTGCAGGCCACCGATACGCCAAAGGCGGGGGTGGCACGATAGTTGCACAGAAATCGTCAACGAGGCCGGTCAACCGGTTTCAAAGTCACGAAAAAGGGGAATGCAATGAAAAACATTTTGAAATCCAGCATCACAACCGCCGCCGCTATCGTGTTATCGGCAAGCATCGTCGCGCCTGCCCTTGCGCGGGACCTGACCGTCGTCTCATGGGGCGGCAATTATCAGGATGCGCAGCGCAATATTTACTTCAAGCCCTTTGCCGAGAAAACCGGCAAGCCGGTTCTCGATGAAGCATGGGATGGCGGCATTGGCGTCATTCAATCCAAGGTCAAGGCCGGTGCACCCAACTGGGATGCAGTGCAGGTTGAAGCCGAAGAACTGGCGCTTGGTTGTGCCGATGGTCTTTATGAAAAGATCGACTGGGACAAGATGGGCGGCAAGGACAAGTTTCTCGATTCCGCCGTCAATGACTGCGGTGTGGGCGCCATCGTCTGGTCCACGGCAATTGCCTATGACGGCGACAAGCTGAAAGCCGGTCCAACCTCCTGGGCTGATTTCTGGGATGTGCAGAAATTCCCGGGCAAGCGCTCGCTGCGCAAGGGACCGAAATATACCCTAGAATTCGCGCTGCTCGCAGATGGCGTCTCGAAGGACGAACTTTATGACGTGCTGGCCACCGAAGAGGGCATTACCCGCGCCTTCAAGAAACTGGATGAATTGAAGCCCAACATCGTCTGGTGGGAATCCGGTGCCCAACCGCTGCAATTCCTGGCCTCCGGTGAAGTCACCATGGCATCGGCCTATAATGGTCGCATCACCGGCATCAACCGCGCCGAGGGCAAGAATTTCAAGGTGGTCTTTCCCGGCAGCATTTATGCTGTAGACAGCTGGGTCGTGCTGAAGGATGCCGCAAATAAGGATGCCGCTCAGGATTTCATCGCTTTCGCCAGCCTGCCGGACAATCAAGCGAAGCTGCCAGAATTCGTGGCTTACGGACTGCCCAACAAGGCTGCCGCCGCCAAGGTGCCGGAGAAATTTGCCAAGGACCTGCCAACCGATCCGGCAAACATGACGGATGCCATTCCGCTCGATGTCGACTTCTGGATCGACAATGCCGAGACCCTGACACAGCGCTTCAACGCCTGGCTCGCCAAGTAAGAACATCCTCGCGGAGGGGCGCTTCATTGCGCCCTTCTCTCTTGGCCGGACGCTTAACCCGCGTTTGCGGGCACGCTTCCCATCCCACACGTGATGGAGCCTTCCGTGGCAGAATTTATTCGATTTGACCATATTACCAAATTCTACGGCCCGCTTTGTGTGGTCGAAAATCTCGATTTGAGCATCGAAAAAGGCGAATTCGTCAGTCTTTTAGGCCCTTCCGGTTCCGGTAAGACAACACTTCTGATGATGCTGGCGGGTTTTGAACAGGCGACATCCGGCAATATTCTGCTGGATGGTACCGCCATCAACAATGTGCCCACCCACAAACGCGACATGGGTGTCGTCTTCCAGAGCTACGCGTTGTTTCCTCATATGTCGGTGGGTGAGAACGTTGCCTTTCCGTTGCAGATGCGCGGCGTCGGTAAGGCTGAAATTGCGCAGCGCGTCGCACGCGCGCTGGACATGGTGCAACTGTCGGCCTTTGCAGACCGCCGCCCATCCCAACTGTCCGGTGGCCAGCAGCAGCGTGTGGCGCTGTCTCGTGCGTTGGTTTTCGAACCCCGCGTCGTTTTGATGGATGAGCCACTGGGCGCGCTCGACAAGCAGTTGCGCGAACAGATGCAGTTGGACATTCGCGACCTGCATCGTCGGCTGGGACTGACCATCGTTTTCGTCACGCATGACCAGTCCGAGGCGCTGACAATGTCGGACCGCGTCGCGGTTTTCAACAAGGGCAAGATAGAGCAAATCGGCACACCGAGGCAGGTCTACGACGAACCGGCAACCCGCTTCGTTGCGGAGTTTATCGGCGAGACCAATCTCGTTGAAGGCGTGGTCGAGACGCTGCACGGTAACGAGGCTGTCGTGCGCGTGGCCTCCGGTGCGCAGATCGTGTCAGCGGTATCCGCATCGGTTTTACCGGGCCAGACCGTCTATGTCTCGATCCGTCCCGAGCGGGTTGACCTGACCGAAACACGGGGTGATGCACACAACTGCCTGGAGGCGGAGGTGTATGATTCCGTCTATCAGGGGGATCACCTGCGTGTTCAGCTCAGCAGCCCCGCGCACCAGTTGATCGCCAAGCTGGGCCGTCGGTCTGCCGAATTTCAACCGGGAGCAAAGGTCTATGCCGCCTTTTCCGCAGGCGATTGCCGGGTCATCGCGCCATGAACATTCTCACCTCGCGAACCGGGCGGTCGCTGCTTCTGCTGGCACCTCTGCTCATCTTCCTCGTCGGGTTCTTCGTCTGGCCGCTGTTCAGCATGATGTCCCAGTCCGTTTCCGACACCGCCGTGTTGCGGCTTTTGCCACGAAGCGCCGAGGTTCTGCCGAACTGGGATCGCGTTTCCCCACCAACCCCGACCATGCAGACTGCGTTGATGGAGGATCTCAAGGCCGTCAATGATGACCAGGCACTGGGCGATATGGTGCGGCGCCTCAACAGCGCGCGCTCCGGCTTTCGCACCTTGATGTCGAAAACAACAGGTGCACTGGCAGACGCGGCGCGCCAGCCGACCGATCTCGTCTCGATCGACAAGCGCTGGGAAAGGCCTGAGTTCTGGCTGGCGATTGCCGATGCTCTATCGCCGCTAACCGACCGCAATCTGCTGGCCGCCGTCGATCTGGGTCGCAATACGGCGGGCGAGATCGAGCATCTGCCTGCCGATCAATCGGTCAATCGCGTCATTTTGCTGCGCACGTTCTGGATCGCGGCGCTGGTGACCCTCGCCTGCGCCTGCATCGGCTTTCCCTATGCGATCATTGCCGCATCCCTGACGGGCTGGAAACGGGACCTGATGCTGGGTGCCGTTCTGCTGCCGCTCTGGACATCGCTTTTGGTGCGCACGGCGGCATGGTTCATTCTGTTGCAGGAAAAGGGCCTGATCAACGATGCCCTGCAAATGCTCGGCATCATCGACAGCCCACTGCCGCTGATCTTCAACCGCACGGGCGTCATCATCGCCATGACCCATGTGCTGCTACCCTTCATGGTGCTGCCGATCTATTCGGTGCTGATTACCATTCCGAAAAACCTGATGCCTGCGGCAGCGTCGCTGGGTGCCAATCCGCTCCGCGCCTTCCTGCGCGTTCTGTTGCCGCTCAGTCTGCGCGGGGTGGCGTCCGGGGCTCTGCTCGTCTTCATCTCGGCCATTGGCTACTACATCACACCAGCGCTGATCGGCGGGCCGGGTGACCAGATGATCTCATCCATCATCGCGTTTTACGCCATCGGCTCGGCAAATTGGGGCATGGCCGGCGCGTTGGGCATGGTTCTGCTGGTCGCGACACTGGTGCTCTACAGCGTCTATGCGCGACTTTCAGCAGAAGAACCGGAGAGGTACTAGGTCATGCCGATGAAACTGACACGACTGACCTTCGCCTCGCTCGCCATTCTTTTCCTCGTGGCGCCGCTCATCGCCATTTTGCCCCTGGCTTTCACCTCGAGTGTGATCCTGACCTACCCTATCCCGTCATGGTCGTTGCGGTGGTTCGAGGAGTTGTTCACCGCCGATGTCTGGCGCCGCGCGATCATCAACAGCCTGATCATCGGCACCGGGACGACATTGCTGGCAACCGCGCTGGGCATGGCTGCCTCACTCGGTCTCCGCAATCGGCTGCTGTTCTTCCGAGGAACGATGCGCACGCTGTTTCTGTTGCCGATGGTGGTTCCAGCGGTGGTGCTGGGTGTCGGCATGCAGGTACTGCTTGCGCGCTTCGGGCTAACCAACAGCTATTCAGGCGTCATCATCGCCCACACCGTCGTGGCCGTGCCCTTCGTGGTGGTCAGCGTCAGCGGTGCGCTTGCTGGCATCGACAAACGGGTAGAACTTGCGGCCCAAAGCCTCGGTGCGGCCCCGATGACGGTTTTTCGCCGCGTGACCTTGCCGCTTGCCATGCCGGGGGTTCTCTCAGGTGCGGTTCTGGCCTTTGCCACATCGCTGGATGAGGTGGTCCTGACACTTTTCGTGGCCGGACCCAACCAACGCACGCTCGCCCGTCAGATGTTTTCCAGCATTCGGGAAAACATCAGCCCGGCAATCGCAGCCGCCGCGTTTCTGTTTATCGCGGTGACCGTGATCATCGGGCTCATCGTCATGACGTCACGGTACATGCTGGCAAAGCGGACTTGAGCATAGGAAGACGCCATGCCGAAAATGGTGAGGAAGGAAAACCTGCCGACGAAAATCTGCGCATGCTGCGGGCTGGAATTCACGTGGCGTCGGAAATGGGCCGCAAGCTGGGCGGACGTTAAATACTGCTCGGAACGGTGCCGCAGGTCCAAGCAAGACGGCGGCAAAGCGTGAGTGAAGATCGCGTTTAGCGGCGTCGGCGTGCACCGGCTGCAGCATGGACCAACACTGCTGTCGAAAGAAGGATGCTGGAAATCAGCAGGGCGACGGAGACAAGACCGGCGCTGCTAATCTCCGCATTGGCCGATAACCGAAGATGTCTGCCCATCGTTACCGTCGCTTCGGCGCGATTCAGAGGCGAAATGACGTCATTGTTGGAAGCTTTGGTCACGGAAAATCTCCACCATTTCCTCACCTACGTTAGCTTATTTTCGCATGATTACGAATATAAGGAACTGGACATCAAGAAGCGCGTTCCCTGCATCGCATATATCTCACTCCGTTCGACCCTTCGCCCAAGGCCTTCAGGCAAATTTGATGCCCCTTGTTCCCATGGTCTGCCGAGTGACACTGGTGGACATTGCGAGGGGACGAAATGGGACTTCCGAAAAGCATCGAACCGGCAGCCGTAACGCCGAATTATCCAATCGTGGATGTCGCGTCTAACACCATGTTGTCGGCCCGTACGGTCCTAATCCTGATCGGCGTTGCGTTTCTGTTGCGTATAGGCCAAGAAATTTTCGTGCCGCTGGCCCTGTCGCTGCTGCTCTCTTTCACGCTCGCGCCCATCGTGTCGTTTCTACGCAAGCGATCCATTCCCAAAATACTGGCCGTCATTATGGCCGTGACATCCGCCTTTTTCGCCATTGCCGTGTTCAGTTTCGTCATTGCAACACAGGTTGCTAACCTTGCGGAAAACATTCCCACCTATCAGCGTAACATCGTCAGCAAGGTTCAGGTGCTGGCACAGGCTGGCGCAGGCAATGGATTGCTCGATCATCTCAGCAAGGCTGTGGAGAAGGTCGGCGCTGAAATACAGGTGAGAGCCGCGGAAAGCCAACAGGATGCCGCGCCCGAGCCGACCGCCCGCGAGCCGATGCCAGTGGAGATCGTGTCGCGAACCAATCCGCTGCAAACGCTTGGAAACCTTATTCTTCCGCTGATCAGTCCTTTTGCAACGGCGGGCCTTGTCATCGTGCTCGTGGTCTTCATGCTGCTGGAGCGAGAAGACTTGCGGGACCGGTTTATCCGCCTCGTCGGTCTTAGCGATCTGCACCGCACCACCGCAGCCCTTCAGGATGCGGGCAAACGCGTCGGCAAATATCTGCTGATGCAATTGGTCGTGAATTCGCTTTACGCCCTGCCAATCACGATCGGGCTTTGGATACTCGGTATTCCCAACGCGATTCTCTGGGGCCTGCTCACATTGGTTCTGCGGTTCGTGCCTTACATCGGCCCTGTGATCGGCATGATCCTTCCGCTGTTTCTGGCCCTTGCTATTGCACCGGGCTGGTCGCTCGTGGCCTGGGTCGCAGCACTGTTTCTGACGACGGAACTGATCAGCAACAACGTCATCGAACCATGGCTGTATGGTTCGCATACGGGGCTGTCACCGCTCGCCATCATCGTGTCGGCAATTTTCTGGTCGTGGCTGTGGGGACCGATCGGCCTGATGTTGTCCACTCCATTGACCGTCTGCCTCGTCGTTCTGGGCCGCCACGTTCCGCAGTTCGGATTTCTCGATATTCTGCTCGGCAACGAGCCCGTTCTTGAACTGCACGAAAAGCTTTATCAGAGACTGCTCGCTGGCGACCCGAACGAAGCCACCGACAATGCTGAGGAATATCTGAAGGATGAATATCTCGTCGATTACTACGACAAGGTCGGCCTTCCAGCACTTCTCCTTGGCGAAATGGACAGACAGCGCGGCGTGATGTCCGATACGCAGATAACACTGTTTTCCAATAGCTCGCTGACACTGGTCGATAATCTGTCCGATGTTGCCGATGAAGAGGAAAACGAGGACGAACCTGAAGACAACGAAGCTGGCGCAGCCGTCTTTGACGAAACAGACCTACCTGACGGACGGGGACATTCGGTGCTGTGCATTGGTGGTCGAGGTGCGATAGACGACGCGGCCTCTGCCATGCTGAGCCAAATTATCGAGGTTCAGGGGGCAGATGTCACCTCTGCGAGTTACGCGGACCTCACGGGCCGGTCATCGTCCAAGCTTGCCTTGGAGTCCATCGATACCGTGGTCGTCGCATTCCTGAACGGCAACTCGAAATCCCACGCGCGACAGACTGTCCGCCGCTTGAAGCGCGCCAAGCCTACGCTGCGGGTCGGCATCCTTGTTCCCGCTGCGAACGGGCAGAACTATGCCCAGATCGACGGCGAGGAAATCGGTGCAGATTACGTTGCCATTTCACTGGCGCAGGCAGCTCGTCTGGCATTGACGCGCACTGCGCCGACCGAACTTGTCGTTGCGCCGAGAAAAATCGGACGCCCTCGGGTGAGACCGACAGCGCCCATTATCGCGGCTTAAAACTATGATTGTGGCCAACGGACCAGCGCCTCACGGCCTGCGTCCGTGAGGCCATAAACGCCCCTGTCCAGTCGTTCGAACCATCCGTAAACGTTGGATTGCAGGATTTTTCCCGCTTCGGGCGTCGCCGCCCTCACCTCTTTCAAGCGTAACGCCCCAGCCGCTAGCGTCGCAGCGCAAGCCAGGGCCTGTTGGCGATAGGCCGTCATCATGGGCGTGCGTGTGCTTCCGCCGACAACAGGATCGCCGCGCCGTTTCTGATGTTCACGCACGAGGCGCGAGCGCCGCTTTGGGTTGGTGCGCGGCATGGGCGATACGGAGCCAACGATCACGCTGACATCACCCTTATCGGAAACACCCAACATGCCAATTCCCAATCGACGGCAGAGATCACGATAGCGTTTGTCTGCCTCACGTCCCCGTCCCTTGGCAGACACTTTTGCCGCGATCCAGACTTCATCCGACACCGCAGCCCTGTCCACGGCCTGAAGAATGAGTTCCAGATTGAAACTCAGCTTGAGTTCGCAGACGACAATAACAGGTGGCTCCTCGCCACTGATGCCGACGAGATCACAACCGCCGATCTCACCCTTGACCGAAAAGCCAGCAGCTTCCAGAAACGCCTTGACCGGACGGTAGAGCGAGGTTTCCATTCAACCGGCGGAGCCAGCGGGCTGCGGAGCTTGTCCCGGGCGCGGAGATGGCACCGGTACATCCGTTGCAGTCTCACCTTGCCATGTCGTGATGGTGTGTACCTCCCCGGCAATCTGGTCTTTCAAAAACGTCTCATGTCCCGGCAACCCCATAGGATAAAGCGCTTCACGCGTGGCCTCGTAGGCAGCGCTCTTATCCGTACAGAGACGGACTCGCATATCCTGCGGCGCGACCTCCGGGCGGTTCTGGATGGCTTCGACAGACCCGGAAGGTTTCAGCACACCATCGAATGCCTGCGTCAGATACTGCGCGGAGCGTTCGTTTCGTTCCCGCTCCGTCGTGGCACCCAGCATCACCACCATCACGCGCTTTCCATTGCGCGTGGCGAGGCCGACATAATTTCGACCGGAGGCGCAGAGGAAGCCGGTCTTCATGCCGACCGTTCCGCTGAAACTGGTCAGCAGCGTGTTGTTAGACTTGATCTCCTTGCCATCGATGATCACAGCAGAGCCTTGGAAGAAACGGCTGTATTCTGGAAAAGTCTTGTCGATTTCCATGCCAAGCAGCGCAAGGTCGCGTGCGGTTGCGTAATTGGTGCGGTCGAACAGACCGTTAGGGCTGGCGAAATGTGTGCCCGTCATGCCCATGCGGGCAGCCGCTGCATTCATCCGCTGAACGAACTCCGCTTCGCTGGGCGCGACCGCCTCTGCCAAGGCAACGGCGACGTCATTGGCCGATGCCGTAAGGGCGGCAAACAGCGCATCCTCTAGCGTCATCGCTCTGCCCAATGTCAGGCCGGACTCCAGAAAAGCCTGTTTGGTCGCGTTGCGGGTCATGGTAACCGGGGTCGTCAGCGTGACCTCGCCGGATCGCAGAGCCTCGAACACCACGAACGCCGTCATCAGCTTCGTCGTAGATGCTGGATACCACGGCACGCCAGCATCCTCCTGATACAGGACCTGATGAGTGGCGGCATCAAGGACAAGCACAGGCGTGGCATGGGCAGCCCCCGTTATCAAACAGGAGACCGCAGTTGCAACTGCGGTCAGGGCCCTTGCGGCCAACAACATCTTGGTCATGTCTCAGTCTCCACGCAACTGCTCCCTCATGGCACAAGAAACCTTGCGGGCACAAGCGCCTCCTAATAGGCGACCGTGGCGAGTTGAGGACGATAGAGGGGTCAGCGTATTTTCCGCGCGTCGGCCGTTGAGCAACGAGTGCGATGCAGCATCAAATATGCTTGCCTAAAAATCATAATATGACTTTAATGACTAGATAGTATCTATCCGTCGGTCCGACATGCTCCCAGCCCACCCATTCCATACAATATCGCCGGTCCTGGATGATACTCGCTGTTTGACGTGCGGGTGCTCGCCGTCAGTAGAATGACGACATGCAAAGGGAAGCCAAGTGAAAATCGCGATTGTAGGATGCGGATCACGTCACAAGATGTTTCGCGACTCTGTGACAGAAGACTATGCGGACAAGCACGAAATCGTGGCGCTCTGCGATAGCAATGCTCACCGCCTGGGCGAGGCTGCTAATGCCATTTCCAAACCTGGCACCAACGGCGTGCCCACCTATCTTGCGGAAAATTTCGATCAGTTGATTGCCGAGCAGAGACCGGACACCATCGTCGTTGCCACGCCGGATTTTTTGCATTCCGAATACATCGTGCGGGCCTTCGAGGCTGGCTGCGATGTGATCTGCGAGAAGCCGCTGACAATCGACCTGTCCCGACTGAAACAGATCGTCGATGCGCAGGCGCGGACGGGACGAAAGGTCATGGTGACCTTCAATTACCGTTACTCCCCTGCCCGCACGCAGATAAAGGACATGCTGGCATCCGGCGTGATCGGCAAGATCACCGCCGTGGATTTTCGCTGGCATCTGGACCGTGTCCATGGCGCGGATTACTTTCGGCGCTGGCACCGTCACAAGGAAAATTCCGGCGGACTGCTTGTCCATAAATCAACGCATCATTTCGATCTTCTCAACTGGTGGCTGGCATCCGTGCCGACGCAGGTGTTCGCTTCCGGTCAACGCGCCTTCTACCGACCAGAGACGGCGGTGGAACTCGGCCTACAGGACCATGGCCCGCGTTGTGCCGACTGTCCGGTGGCGGAAAGGTGCGCTTTCCGCCTCGATCTTGCCGCCGACGCCCAATTGCGCGCGCTCTACCTCGATGCCGAGGACGAGGATGGATATTTCCGCGACCGCTGCGTTTTCGACGCAGATATCGGCATTGAAGATACTATGCAGGCGCATATTCGCTACGCATCCGGCGTCACCGCCAATTACACACTGACCGCCTATTCACCCTGGGAAGGGCTTGAAATCCGGTTTCAGGGCACGAAGGGCGAGATCATTCACAAGCACATCGAGGTTCACGGCGTCTTTGGCGGTGTCCGCGACCACGCCGACGAAGAAGCCATTACCACGCAACTGCATCTTGCCGGGGAATTGCCAAGAATGATCGACGTGCCGAAGGCAACCGGCGATCATGGGGGCGCAGATCCGGTCATGCTGGGCTATATCTTCGCTCCAGAAACGATGGAGCCGGACCGGTTCAACCGCGCATCCGACCACATATCCGGTGCATGGTCCATTCTGACGGGTATTGCCGCCAATGCGTCTATCGAGACGGGATCGGCAGTCGATATCCAGTCCATGTTGACATCACGCGGCATCAATATCTGAAGACGTGAAGAGCCGTTAACTTGCGGTGATGAGAATTGAGGCACTGAAAAGGAAAAAGCCTGCCGCGGGAGGAGGTGCGGCAGGCTTTAAACTTGATCGACAACTGGGAGGAGGAGTGCTGTCGATCCACATCTTGCGACGCTGGGAGGAGGAGTGCGTCGCTTCGATGATTTGAATATAGTCGCGTCAGCAGAATTTAACAGAGCAACTCTCGCAATGCAGGAATGCATTTTTGCATAGCTTGGCAAATGTTGCCCTGTTTTTCATCACATAGGCATGCTCTTTGTCGTCAAACGTCTCTGTGAACTTGAAATCCGGCAAAGGACTGATTGACCGGCATCAACTCTATGCTGTTGATATTGATATGCTTTGGTTGCGACGCAACCCAGTGAACGGTGTTGGCGATATCTTCTGGAACGATGGGATTGACGCCTTTATAAAGTGCGTCGGACGCCTCCTGGTTTCCACCAGTGCGCACCACGGTGAACTCGGTTTCGCACATCCCCGGCTCGATCGAGGTCACGCGAACGCCCTTACCATGCATGTCCGACCGCAAACCCAGCGAAAACTGGCGCACGAACGCCTTCGTACCGGCATAGACGTTGCCGCCTGTGTACGGCCAACTGGCCGCGACGGAGGAAAGGTTGATGACCACACCCCTGCGCTCGATCAGCGTCGGCAACAGATGATGCGTGACGTTCAACAGACCTGTGATGTTGGTATTGACCATCGTATGCCAGTCTTTCAACGGCACGCCCGGAGCTATTGCCGTACCCAATGCGAGACCGGCATTGTTGACGAGGACATCTATATCCCGGAATTCAGCTGGCAACGATTCGAACGCCGACGCCATTGCGGCTTCGTCGGTTATGTCGAAGACCATGCCGTGAAACGCCGCGCCGAGCTCTTCACCCAGTTTCGCGAGCCTGTCTGCCCGGCGACCCGTGCCGACGACTTTCCAGCCATCTTTCACAAACAATCTGGCCGTGGCCTCGCCAAAGCCCGAAGTCGCGCCCGTGATAAGAATTGTTCCGCTCATCTGTTGTCTCCGCCTTACTGATTTTTCTGTTCAAGAAGCGCTTGAACTGCATGCTGCAAGCATTCCTTGAATGCCTTGAGATCGGTGTAGAGCGCTTCCACTGGCGCGTCCCCCACCACCACGACACCACCGCGCCGCAAAATTCCGCCATGCAGCATGAGATTGTCCGCCATATCGAAATTCTCGATCGACAGTCCGTCTGGTCCGCGGTAACGACCGGTTTCATCCAGCGTCGCGACATCGCCGTAATGGCGCTTGATGCGGGTGAAATGATCCGCTGCAACGTTGGTATAAGCAAAGACCGGCTTGCCCAGCGCGCACATGAAGCCGAGCTCGAAGCTGGTTCCGGTATCCGCCGCAATGCCACGGAACGGTGTGAGGTTGGCGATGATGGCATCAGCCTCAATCATCATCTCCTCATCCACGGCATTGATGTTGCAGCCATGGCCGATTTTCGTCTCTGCCGGAGGGATCTGGAGATCGCCAGGTGAAAGCGGGATGAAACCGGCCTGACGGGCAAGTTCGGCTTTCGCATCAAGCATTTCACGGGCATTCGGCAGGAAAACTTCCGGCCCGGCGAGATAGACTTTGACTGACATGGGAAAAGGCACTTCTGATTAAAATGAGCAATGGTGGGTAGCTTAACCCGCCGTTCCGCCGCAGTGCAAGGCCAGCTCCCGCCTTAAGAAAACACGATGAAACAGTATCGCGAACAGGCACTTTGCGATATAGCCGCCGCAACAATCCAGAAGTGGAGACAGGCATGGCAGCGACGATCCGTTATCACGAAGGCGATATTTCTGAACGGGATGCAGCCCGCTACACCGGCGCGGTCGCCATTGACACGGAAACGTTGGGACTTGTGCCAAGACGCGACCGGCTGTGCGTCGTTCAGCTTTCGCCCGGGGATGGCAGCGCCGATGTCATCCGCATTGCGGCGGGCCAGAAGGAAGCGCCCAATCTGGTCATGCTGCTGGAAGACCCCGCGCGCCAGAAGATTTTTCACTATGGCCGCTTTGATATTGCGGTGCTCTTCCACACTTTCGGCGTCACTTCCACGCCGGTCTTCTGCACCAAGATCGCCTCGCGCCTCTGCCGGACCTATACGGACCGCCATGGCCTGAAGGATAATCTGAAGGAAATGCTGGAGGTCGATATCTCCAAGGCCCAGCAATCGTCCGACTGGGCTGCGGAAAAGCTATCTCAGGCGCAACTCGAATATGCCGCATCCGACGTGCTGTACCTCCACGCCTTGCGGGACAAGCTCACCGCTCGTCTGATTCGTGATGGTCGCTACGAGCACGCAGAAGCCTGCTTCGCGTTCCTGCCGACACGCTCCAAGCTTGACCTGCTGGGCTGGGACGACACTGATATCTTCGCGCACAGCTGACCACGAGCATCTCCAGCGCGCCTAAAGCGCTTGGTTAGCGGAACGTTAATCTTTCAGGATCATTGTTCAAGCAGTTGATTCGACACACATGCCAGCAATCGCGGCTGCGCTGTCTCAAACTGTTCTATGCCGCATGAGCGGACGGAAATAGTCCCTGCCTCGTCGCCAAGGCCCAAATCGAAAGCCGGGCCGTTTCAAGTTGATATGTCCTGTATACGTAACGGGACGTATCGAGGAAGGGAGCGCGCAATGTTACCGCCTGTCAGCCCCGTGAGCGTAACCGACGCCTCTTTCAGCACCGCGACACCGCGCCAGGATGTTGCCCCTGCACAGACAACTCCTACGACGACGGTACCCGCAGAGCCGCCGGACGCCCCTAATCTCGCATCCAATACCGGCATTCGCGCAGTATCCGGCGAACTCCAGCTTTCGAAGAATGTCAGCGTGCTGGCCGAAACGCTCGGTAAGCTTTTGAACATCGCCCGCATGGATGGCGAAGCCGCCGAAGCCTACGTCAACCGTCTCGTCGAGAACATCAAGACACTTGGCCCAGACCAGAAGGCAAATCTGGAAAAAGCGCTAGGCAGCATCTTGCGCGGCATCAGCCTGGATATCTTGGCGAGCGCACTGAAAAGCTCGGCGGGGCCGGAAGCCGCACGACTGGCAGTGCTGTTTGAGCTGACACGCTCCGGTCCGGCAGCACCACAGAACAAACCCTCGGTCCCGACCTATTTGCAGGACATTCTTCCGCAAAATCCAGAAGTCGCCCGGAATCCCAATGTCAATCCATCTAGGCCACTCTCGACTGTACCTACGGGCGCAGAGAAGGTCTTGGCGCAGATGCCAAAACCCGAGATGCAGATTGCAGCTGAGGTGAAAGCAGGCACGCCAATGGCGAAGCCATCGGCTAATCTTGGGCAGGGTGCAAATTTCGATATAGCCAGTCCCGCGAAGCCTGCGATGGTTGCGGTCTCCCCCAATCCGGTAGGTAAAGCTGCTGTAAACGCATCCTTGGTTCCGGTTGACGCTCAAGTGACGACGATTCCTCAACCATCTGAGGCCACCAGCAAACCCACATCTGTCGCCAACGGACAGACTGCCCAAACCGCTGCCCCTCAGCTGGGAAAAATACCGGCACCGATAATCACGAAACAGCTTGATGTGCCACTGCAAGAAACTGCAGAGCCTCAAGGTACGCCCCTCCCCGCTACGCCATCGGGCGGCAGGCTGAGCGCCGTCATCGCAAACGCCTTTCTGGCAGCCTCGCCCAAAGAGATGGAAAAGCTGTTGTTTGCTGCCGTTCTGGGGAAACTCCCTGAACGCGCCGAGGTAACGACAACGCAGATGCCTGCGGGCGCATGGGTAGAGCCGGAGCTAGAACATGCCTCCAAATCGCAGGTCCTCCATACAATCAATCCACAGACAAAAGCCGAACAGGCGGCAGAAGACAGCCTGCTTACCTCTCAGCGCCCCGAGATGATCGCTGCTCAACGCACAGCCGTTGCGCACGATATCAAGGCCGCCATTCTTGAGCAGCCAACGCTGCATGCAGCCGTCGCAGCAATGATGGCGAAGGAGGCAGCGGCGCTGCCCTACGTCGCCTACCCCTCGGCGAAAGACGAGCACGAATCGGATTCCCCGCCACGTGGGCGCTGGCCGTCATCGCAGGGTGATGCTGAAGATGCTGACGGCGGCGGCGAACAGCCAGACCATGAGTCGTCTCAAGAGGAGCGGACGGCAGCCAATGATGAGCCTATCGATCATTCCGTGTCTGAGGGGGCCAACGATGATGGGTCCGTCGGTAATGCCGAATCCTATTATCTGAGGATGAGCGGTTTCTCCTGAAATCGCATCGGCCTGAAAGCTGAAACCATAAGCAGGCCGGAGAACCCAAAGCCCATGAACGAAAAAACCCGCCGGATCGCTCCGGCGGGTTCTTTATTTCGGATACTTGGACCGATTACTCGGTGCGACCCTTCAGAGCCGCGCCAAGGATGTCGCCGAGCGAAGCGCCACTATCGGACGAACCGAACTGAGCGACAGCTTCCTTCTCTTCTGCGATTTCCAGAGCCTTGATCGAAAGCATGACCTTACGATCCTTCTTGGAGAAGTTGACGACGCGGGCGTCGAGAACCTGGCCAACCGAGAAACGCTCTGGACGCTGATCGTCACGATCGCGGGCCAGGTCGTTGCGGCGGATGAAGGACGTGATGTCTTCATGGGCAACGAGCTTCACTTCGATGCCACCTTCGTTAACGCCGATAACTTCAGCGGAAACAACGGCGTTCTTGCGAAGTTCGCCAGACGTTGCGGCTTCACCGACAGCGTCCTTGCCGAGCTGCTTGATACCGAGCGAGATGCGTTCCTTCTCGACGTCTACGTCAAGAACAACAGCCTTTACGGTGTCACCCTTGTTGTATTCCTCGATGACCTGCTCGCCTGGACGGTTCCAGTCGAGGTCGGACAGGTGAACCATGCCATCGACATCGCCTTCGAGACCAATGAACAGGCCGAATTCGGTCTTGTTCTTGACTTCGCCTTCGACTTCAGTGCCGGCAGGATGGCTGAACGCAAATGCCTGCCATGGGTTTTCAAGCGTCTGCTTGAGGCCCAGCGAAATACGACGCTTGGAAGGATCGACTTCGAGAACGACAACGTCGACGTCCTGTGTTGTGGACAGGATCTTGCCGGGGTGTACGTTCTTCTTGGTCCAGGACATTTCGGAAATGTGGATCAAGCCTTCGATGCCTGGCTCCAGCTCAACGAATGCACCGTAGTCGGTGATGTTCGTGACCGTACCGGAAATCTTCTTGCCAACTGGATACTTGGCAGAGATGCCATCCCAAGGATCAGACTCGAGCTGCTTCATGCCGAGCGAGATGCGGTGGGTTTCCTGGTTGATACGGATGATCTGAACCTTGACCGACTGGCCAATGTTGAGGATTTCCGAAGGATGGTTGACGCGGCGCCAAGCCATGTCCGTGACGTGCAGCAGACCGTCGATGCCGCCGAGGTCAACGAACGCACCGTAATCAGTGATGTTCTTGACCACGCCGTCAACAACCTGGCCTTCTTCGAGGTTCTGAACGATTTCAGAACGCTGCTCGGCTCGGGACTCTTCGAGAACCGTACGGCGGGAAACAACGATGTTGCCGCGGCGCTTGTCCATCTTGAGGATTTCGAAGGGCTGCGGGTTGTGCATCAGCGGGGTAACGTCGCGGATCGGACGAATGTCGACCTGCGAACGTGGAAGGAACGCAACAGCGCCATCCAGATCGACGGTGAAGCCACCCTTGACCTGGTTGAAGATGACGCCTTCGACGCGTTCGCCAGCTTCGAACTTGGCTTCGAGCTTGACCCAGCTCTCTTCGCGGCGAGCCTTCTCGCGCGACAGAACGGCTTCGCCCAGAGCGTTCTCAATACGCTCAACGTAAACTTCGACTTCGTCGCCGACCTTGAGGCCGCCGTCTTTGGAACGGGCGCCGAATTCCTTGAGCGCGATGCGGCCTTCGACCTTGAGGCCGACGTCAACGATCGCAACGTCTTTTTCGATCGCCGTGACGATACCCTTGGCTACATAGCCTTCAGCAAGGTCATTGGAAGAAAAGGACTCTTCGAGCAGCGCTGCGAAATCGTCGCGCGTGGGAGTAGCTACAGACATTCAATCTCCTGAGAGTATCCAAAGAATGGATACAAAGCACCGGGGGTTCGTGTTGATCATTCCCAAATCCATGCCCGCCTCTCTTAACGAGGCTTTCCGGCGCAGGGCATGCTTTCGGGATATTCCAGTCTAGACGAGGTCCGGTTGGCCCGGCTCCCGCAAATGTCATTTCTTCAGAGCAGCATCGATAATCGATTTCGCTGCCTGAAACGCCGCCTCTATACCCATTTCCGACGTATCAAGCAAGTGCGCGTCTGCTGCTGGCTTCAAAGGACTATCGCTTCGTCCCATATCGCGCGCATCACGCTTCTTCACGTCTTCGAAAACCGCGTCGTAATCCGCCACTTCGCCCGCCGAAATGATTTCATCATAGCGCCGCTTCGCCCGCACCGCGGGGGATGCTGTGACGTATAGTTTCACCGGCGCATCCGGGCATACCACTGTTCCGATATCTCTGCCATCTAGAACCGTTCCCGGCTGCCGCGCTGCGAACATTCTCTGCGCCTGCACCAGCGCACGGCGCACGGCGGGCATGACAGCGACCTTGGACGCCGCCTCCCCGACCTCGTGCTTCGCCAGCACGGCGCGATCCAGACCGGAAAGCTCCAGATGCAGCGCCATCTGCTCCGCCACCGCCTCGTCATCCAGAGGCAGGTCGGCGTCCAGCAGCGCCTTCGCCGTTGCGCGGTAGGTTAACCCGGTATCGAGGTGGTGAAACCCGTAGACATCGGCGATTCTGCGCGAGAGCGTTCCCTTGCCCGCGGCAGCAGGCCCGTCGATCGCGATGGTGAATGTCATGGCTCGATATTACCCTGCTCTGAATAGGGCCTGACGACCCGGCAGACGCTTATTATAAGTCATGCGTCCGATCATCAAGTGACAACGTGCCATGCAACCAGCGCTCTTTATGAAGTTTATCTTTGACAGGAAACGCATCAGCTATTAATGGGACCGGCTAGAAATTTACCGTGTACTGCCGGAAATACGGCGTAAACACCGAACCCATCTCACAATTCGAGGCTTAGACAGTGGCAAAAGCGGACCTTGGCACCAAGCGTACAGACCCTGATACCGGCAAGAAATTCTACGACCTGAATCGCGATCCTATCGTATCCCCATACTCCGGCAAGTCCTGGCCGCTTTCCTTCTTCGAAGAAACGACCGCTGCAAAGAAAATGGAACAGCAGGCCGAAGAGGAAGAAGTCGCCGAAGTCGATACCGAAAACACGGAAGTCGAACTCGTGCCTCTGGAAGACGCCGATGGCGACACCAGCGGTGACGACATTCCAGATATCGAAGGCGATGACGACGTAGAACTCGACGATGACGACGATACGTTCCTCGAAGCAGACGAGGACGATGAAGACGACGACGTCTCCGGCATCATCGGCGTCAGCGACGACGACGAAACCTGATTTTCCACAGGATTTCTCGCCCGGCGTCAAAAAAATGTCGTCGGGCGAACTTTTCGGCTTGCCATCTTCCAGAAGCAGAAGTATCAAGCCGCCACCGACGCAAAAAACTGCTTCGGTTCCCGGAACCGGATTGAAAAATACCGGCACCCGTATGGGGCTATAGCTCAGCTGGGAGAGCGCTTGCATGGCATGCAAGAGGTCAGCGGTTCGATCCCGCTTAGCTCCACCAATTTCCCTTAGTAATAATCGTACCAAAATCGCGATGACGGAATTTCTTTTTTTTCAGAGCACATTGTGCTGTTTTTCGTTTTGGAACCTCTCTTCAATCATACGATTTTTCCACACTCCTCCGAGCTGTCCGCCTAACTCATCACCTATTCTCCGGAATATATGCCGAGGGGACTCCACATTCTCGAAGACCGTCTCTTGCAAGCCGCAGTCGTTGCGCTGCGAGAACGGATCGACCGCCATTAAATCGCCACTACGCGTCAGGAGCGAAGAGTAGCCTCGCGCGGGCTTACTTGGGCATGGATTGGTGAGAGACTCGTTTCATCAGCCATTGGACGTTTCCGATGGCGACCAATGTGGGAACCTGCCGCCGCCAAAGAGGACGGTTTAAAACAATCAAATTCACACATGCTCTTGAAACGTCTCAAATTCTTTTTGTGAACCTTCGAGAATTGGAACGCGGAATTTCGAGGTGGGGGTTTTTACGACAGCCCCTCAAGGTGGGAGATCGATTCCGTGGATTGCGCCTGTGAATCTCCGATGTCACGCTTGAAGAGCCGACCTGCGACCCGAATGGGCCCATTTGATTGAGCCATCGCAATACCGACAGCACAAAAAACCCGGCAAAACGCCGGGTTTTCGTTTGTCATACAACTAATGATTCGACCTTAGTCGGCAGCGTTTTCCAGCGTTGGGGCGTCGCCGCCTTCGGTGGATTCCGCGTTGGTTTCGCCTTCTTCAGCTCCTGCGGCGCGGCGAGGGCGACGTGGGCGGGGGCTGGTGCTGCGGGGGCGGCGGGGGGCGCGTTCGGAGGCGGCGGAGTTGACCTGCGCCTCCTCTTCGACTGCAACTTCCTTGGGCGTGCCCTCGATGACCGGCTGAGGTGCGGAGCTGGCGTCGTAGACCGGGGCGCTGACGGCTGCGGCTACGGCTGGGACCGGCGCTGTGTCGTCTTCCGCTTCACGGGGCTGGCGTTCCTGACGGGCAGGACGCTCGCGACGGTCACGGCGCTCGTTACGGTCCTGACGCTCAGGGCGATCCTGGCGCTCGGGGCGGTCCTGTCTTTCCTGACGTTCACCCTGATCGTTGCGCTGCGCCTGCTCGTTACGCTGGGAGCGCTGCTCGGGCTGATCATGATTGACGGGCATGGAGACGACGACGTCATCGTTGTCATCGCCGTCCATCTCGTCACCATCGCGCTCCTGCTGGAACTCGCCGCGATCATCGCGCTGGAAACGCTCCTGCATTTGCGCCTGTGCAGATGCAATGATGCGGTTGTAATGTTCCGCGTGCTGCAAATAGTTCTCGGCCATGACGCGATCACCGGAGCTCTGGGCATCACGGGCAAGCGTCGCATATTTCTCGGCTATATGCTGGGCCGTGCCGCGGATCTTAACATCGGGACCGGAGCTGTCGTAACTTCTGGTGAGCGGGTTGCCACCCTTGCGGTTAAAGTTGTTGCTGTTACCGCCACCACCGCCGCCGTTGCCACCATTGTTATTGTTGTTGCTACCACGCCCCCGGCCGCGCTTGTTCTGCTGTCCTGGCCTCATCAATTGCTCACCTGAATTCTATTTTGATAATTCTCGTTGTTTCGTTGCAACGAAAAACCGACGGTTTGGCCAGTTTTACGACGTTGCGCCCATCACGCGCCTTGACCCTAAAGGACAAGACCTCGCGTTTTGTGCCCAGATGCGCAAATGCTGCATCGAGCTGCCTGCGAAGAAAGTTTACTGATTCACATGCCGGGAATGCCCAGCCTTTCAGGGTTCTCAAAAAACCCGCTTCGGGACTGATTCAAACCATGGCGAATCTAAAATTCACCGTCAGCCACCCTGCATGTGGGCGCAAACTAGCCCGCTTCCTGCGGAAATCCAAGCCTTTTCTTTTGCTTTGCAAAATAACCTTGCACAAAACCCATCAACACTACCGACCAAATATCAGGGCGCGATCATTGCCGCCGTAATCCTTCGCCGCCTCAAGACGCGCATAGCCGTGGGTCGCGAATATACCTGTCACGTCGTCTTTCTGATCGTAGCCGATTTCAACGCCGATAATGCCACCATCCACCAGAAATTCCACAGCTTTTTCAGCGATGGTGCGGTATGGGGCAAGGCCATCCGCACCGCCATCGAGCGCCAGCATGGGATCGAACTCGCGGACATCGCGATCCAGTGTCTGGATCACATCCGTTCTTATATAGGGCGGGTTCGACACGATTATGTCAAAGCGGCCCTCGATACGATCGAACCAATTGCTCGCGACCGCCGTAAAACGGCTGGTGAGGCGGTGTCGCTCAGCATTTTTCTGTGTCGTTTCGAGAGCATCTGGCGCGATATCGCTGCCGATACCAGTGGCCTCAGGGCATTCGCTGAGGAGCGCGAGACAGATAGCACCAGTGCCGGTGCCCAAATCCAGCACACGCGCCTGGCCCACTTTGCCTGCCATGCGACGCAGGTGCGGCAGCAGGGCATCGACCAGTACCTCGGTATCTGGCCGTGGCTCCAGCGTGCCGGAAGACAGGAGGAGGTCGAGGCCGTAGAATTCGCGATGGCCGAGAATGCGGTGGACCGGCTCGCCTTTTGCCCGCCGCGCGACGAGAGAAGCGATCTGCTCTGCCTCGGTCTCGCTGATGAGTCGCGTGCCGTTCAACACGAAATCGGTGAGCGAAAATCCGACGACCTCCCCTGCCAGCAGCCTGACATCAGTAAGCGGTTCCGGCACGCCTGCATCCTGCAGCCGGTCTCGCATCCTGGCAACAAAGGCTTGCACCGTGAGCGGCGTCTCACTCAATGTTGCTCGCCCAGTTGCGCCAATTGACCTGCCTGATAATCGGCAATCAGCGCATCGACCATTTCATCGATATCGCCTTCGATCATGCGGTCGAGCTTGTAGAGCGTCAGGTTGATGCGGTGATCGGTGACGCGCCCCTGCGGGAAATTATAGGTGCGGATGCGCTCGGAGCGATCGCCGGACCCGACCTGGCTCTTGCGGTCTGCGGAGCGCTCATTATCGACCTTCTGGCGCTCGATATCGTAGAGTCGCGAGCGCAGGACCTGCATGGCTTTCGCACGGTTCTGGTGCTGCGATTTTTCCGACGAGGTGACGATGAGGCCGGTGGGCAAATGGGTGACGCGCACCGCCGAGTCCGTGGTGTTGACGTGCTGGCCACCGGCGCCCGACGCGCGCATCGTATCGATGCGGATGTCTTCGGCGCGGATTTCGATGTCGATTTCCTCGGCTTCCGGCAGAACTGCGACGGTCGCCGCCGACGTATGGATGCGCCCACTGGCCTCGGTTTCCGGTACGCGCTGAACGCGGTGCACGCCGGATTCGAACTTCAGCTTGGAGAACACGCCGCGCCCGGTGATGGTGGCGATGATTTCCTTGAAACCACCTGCCTCACCTTCGCTGGCGGAGAGTATCTCGACCTTCCAGCCCTTGGTGCTGGCGAAACGCTCGTACATGCGAAACAGGTTGCCCGCAAAAAGGGCCGCCTCGGAGCCGCCCGTTCCGGCGCGGATTTCGACGATGGCGCTTTTTTCGTCTGCGGCGTCCTTGGGCAGAAGAAGGATTTGCATGTCCTTTTCGAGCTGCTCGATAAGCTCGGACATATCAGGAAGCTCTGCCTCGGCGAGATCGCGCATGTCCCTGTCGGTCGATTTGTCTCCCAGCAGGTTTTCGAGATCGGCCACTTCGGCAAGCGCCTTCTCATACTCGCGGATGGTTTTGACCACCGGCTGTAATTCCGAATATTCAGACGCAAGCTTCACGTAGACATCGGCGGCAGGGCCAGCCGACATGCGCGCTTCGATTTCACCGAAACGCCGCTCAAGCTCACGCATTTTTTCGACGGGAAGCTTCGCCACCTGTCACGCACTCCAATTTTTCTTGGCTTTCAAATAGGGATGGAATGGGTCGCTGCAAAGCGCAAAAGCACCTGACGCGTGCTTTCCACCGACTTGTTGTCATCCAGCGCCGCTTCCAGTTCCTCCGACAGCGCTGCCGCATCCAGCCCCAGCAGCATAGCTTTGACCGGGCCGATGGCGGTGGGCGACATGGAAATAGAGCGGAAGCCGAGGCCCATCAGTGCCATGGCAGAGAGCGGCTTGCTGGCCATCTCCCCGCACAGCGTGACCTGCGTGTTGTTGCGGGTACCGGCGCGGACGATGTCACGCAGGATGCGCAGGAAGGGCTTGCCGAGATTGTCGAAACGATCCGACACGCGGGCATTGCCGCGATCCACCGCCATGGTGAACTGGAACAGATCGTTCGAACCAACCGACACGAAATCGACTTCGGCCATCAGTTCGTCCAGCTGCCACATCAAAGAGGGCACTTCGAGCATGGCCCCGAATTGCAGCTTGCGCGGCAGGGAATGGCCGAATTTCGACAGGTGCTGCACTTCCTTTTGCAGCAGTTCCCGTGCAACGCGGATTTCCGCGACCTCGGTGATCATCGGCAGCATGATGCGCAATTCGGCACCTGAGGCAGCACGAAGAAGCGCGCGCAGCTGGGTGCGCATCAGGCCAGGACGGTCGAGCGACAGGCGAATGGCACGCCAGCCGAGAGCCGGGTTTTCCTCTTCCTGACCGCGCATATAGGACACGACCTTGTCGCCGCCGATATCAAGCGTGCGGAAAGTGACCGGCTTGCCTTTGGCGTTGCGCAGAACGCTGCGATAAAAGGCTTCCTGCTCCTCGCCCTTAGGCATGTTGGAGGCGATCATGAACTGCAGTTCGGTGCGGAACAGGCCGATGCCATCAGCACCGGATTCGTCCAACTGCGGCAGATCGACCAGAAGGCCCGCATTCATCTTGAGATCGACCCGCTGGCCGTCCTTGGTGACGGGTTCGACATCGCGCAGCGCCCGGAACTGTTCCTGACGCTTGGCGCGAAGACGGACTTTTTCCTCGTAGGCCCGCTGAAGATCCACAACGGGGCGCAAATGCACCTGCCCGTCGTCGCCATCGATGATGATGGCGTCATTGTTTTCAGCCAGCGCCACGATGCCTGCGGCCTGGCCGATGATGGGAATGCCCATGGCACGTGCAACGATGACGACGTGGCTGGTGACAGCGCCGTCTTCCAGCACCAGCCCGCGCAGCTTTTCACGCGGATAATCCAAAAGCTCGGCAGCACCCATGGCACGGGCGAGAACGATGGCATCCGCCGGGAAATCTTCCTCAGGGCCGCGACCGCCATAGCCGATCAGCTGGCGCAGAAGGCGGTTGGCCAGATCGTCGAAATCGTGCATCCGCTCGCGCAGATAGGGATCGGTGAGGCGCATCATGCGCGCCTTGGTGTCGCTTTGAACCTTTTCGACAGCGGCTTCTGCCGTTAGTCCATTGCGAATAGCCTCTTCCATGCGACGCACCCAGCCCTGGTCGTGGGCGAACATGCGGTAGGTTTCCAAGACTTCGCGGTGCTCGCCTTCCGTCGCCACGTCGCGGCGCTGGAGCATGTCATCGATGGACAGGCGCAACGAACCGATGGCCTCCGCCAGGCGGCGGATTTCCATATCGGCGTCTTCGTTGAGGAGATTGGTGACGACGATTCGCGGATCATGCAGAACGACATGGCCAAGGCCGATGCCTTCTCCATAGGCATCGCCATCGATGGAGACGGCCCGGGTCAGGTCCAGCTCCACACCGGGGCGTGTGATTTTCTTCAATTCACCGCTCGCCACGATCTCCGCGATAAGCATCGCAGTTGTCTCAAGCGCTTCAACTTCATCCTCCCGGTATGTTCGGCTGGTCTTGTTCTGAACGACAAGAACGCCAAGAGTGCGACCGGATCTCAAAATCGGCACACCGAGGAAGGAATGATAAATTTCTTCTCCCGTTTCAGGAAGATAGCGGAAAGCGGGGTGGGCCTGCGCATCGGAAAGATTGAGCGGCTGGGCGGATGCGGCGATGGTGCCGACAAGACCTTGCCCCATTTTCAGCTGGGCCAGATGGACTGCGTCTTTATTGAGTCCTTCGGTGGCGTAAAGCTCCAGAACGCTGTCGGACCGCAGCACGTAGACGGAACACACTTCTGCGACCATGTTGCTGGCAATCTGCCGAACAATCTGGTCGAGACGCTCCTGCGGCTCAAGATGCTCCGCCATCATTTCGCGAAGCCGCTTGAGGAGGACGCGTGGACCTGCGGAAAGGTCTCTCATCGCGTGTGCTCCCTGATGTCTTCACATACGGACCGAGATGATCCGCATGGCAATCAATCAAAATCTATACCGCCTGCACAGCAAGCCGCAAGGCAGGGATGCACAGTCGACCTAACATCAGTCACGCCCAAAGAATCGGACGACGTGTATCGACGTTACAGAATCAACTCTTATCCAGACCGTAAGCAGAATGCAAAGTACGAACTGCAAGTTCCGCATAGGCGCCATCAATAAGGATGGAAATCTTGATTTCCGACGTCGTGATGGCCTTGATGTTGATATTCTTCTCGGCCAAAGCCTTGAACGCGCTGGCAGCAACGCCTGCGTGGCTGCGCATGCCGATGCCGATGACCGATACCTTGGCAAGACCGGTCTCGTTCTGAACGACGTCAAAGCCGATCTGCGCCTTGTTGTCTTCCAGTACCTTGATGGCCTTGGGCATATCGCCTGATGGAACCGTAAACGTCATGTCGGTGCGCGAACCATCTTCCGAGATGTTCTGCACGATCATGTCCACATTGATGTGGGATTCGGCCAGCGGGCCGAAAATGGCGGCGGACACACCCGGCCGGTCCGACAGGCGGCGCAGCGAGATTTGTGCTTCATCCTTGGCATAGGCGATGCCGGTTACGACTTCCTGTTCCACGATTTCTTCCTCGTCACAAATCAAAGTACCGGGCGGATCGATAAGGTCACCCATGCCCGGCGCATCGGGATCCTCGAAACTGGAGCGCACGAAGGTCCGAACCTTGTGCACCATGGCAAGCTCCACCGAGCGAACCTGCAAGACCTTTGCGCCCAAGGATGCCATTTCGAGCATTTCCTCGAAGGCGACCTTCTTGAGGCGGCGGGCCTTGGGCACGATGCGCGGATCGGTGGTATAGACGCCATCGACATCGGTGTAGATATCGCAGCGGTCCGCCTTGACGGCAGCGGCAATGGCAACGGCAGACGTATCGGAACCGCCGCGACCGAGCGTGGCAATGCGGTTGTCCGGGCCCAAGCCCTGAAAGCCGGCAACGACGGCCACCTGACCCTCGCCCATGCGGCGAACGATATCGGAACCGTCAATATCCAGAATGCGGGCGGCGCCATGGGCGTTATCGGTGCGGATGGGGATCTGCCAGCCCTGCCAGGAACGGGCATTGATGCCCATGGACTGCAAGGCAATGGCCAGAAGACCAGACGTAACCTGCTCGCCCGACGCGACGATGGCGTCATACTCGCGCGCATCGTAGAACGAGGTTTCCTTGGAGCCCGCCACTTTCGGCGTGTTCTGAACCCAGTCCACCAGCTCGTTGGTCTTGCCGGACATGGCGGAGACGACAACCGCCACCTCGTGACCGGCATCCACTTCACGTTTCACATGCCGGGCGACATTATGAATGCGTTCGAGATTTGCGACGGACGTGCCGCCGAATTTCATGACAATGCGAGCCATAGTTGACCAGTACCATCCCATTTTGCCGCCCAACATGGCGGACAAGAGCACAACCCAGTCGGCACCTTCCCAAAAAAGGGCCTCAAGTTGCGGGTCTCATAGCGAAAAGGCATGGTCCACGCAATGCCGTTTATGAACCATGCGGTACGCCTTTTTCGGCGTGACGGGCCTGACCAGCAGCGAATGCGGGTGACGAGCGTACCGCTTTGGTCTGTACAAACGCGCGCATTCACAGTATGAGCGCGTCAATTCAACTGGCTGAATGGCCGAAATGGCCGGTATCGGCTGCTTTATAACCCTTATGATCTAATGGTTTCGAGCGGATGCAGGCAGCCCAATATCCGAAAGACGGTAGATGACAGAAACCCAGGGTATCGCCCCGGCGATTGCACAGGCGTTGGAAAAACGCGGCTATAATGATTTGACCCCCGTGCAGAAGGCCATGCTTGCGCCTGAACTGGACGGACAGGACGCGCTGGTTTCCGCCCAGACGGGCTCTGGCAAGACCGTTGCCTTCGGCATGGCCATTGCCCCGACGCTGTTGCAGAAGAATGGCCGCTTTGGCCAGGCCGGCGCGCCACTCGGCATCGCCATTGCCCCGACCCGCGAACTTGCCATGCAGGTGATGCGCGAGCTGGAATGGCTCTATGAATTCACCGGCGTTTCCATTGCGTCCTGCGTTGGCGGCATGGATATCCGCGCCGAGCGCCGTGCGCTGGAGCGCGGTGCCCATATCATCGTCGGCACACCGGGTCGTCTTTGCGACCACATCAAGCGCAAGGCGCTGGACCTGTCTTCCATTCGCGCCGTGGTGCTGGATGAGGCCGACGAAATGCTCGACCTTGGTTTCCGCGAAGATCTGGAATTCATTCTCGAAGAATCGCCTGCCGAGCGCCGCACGTTAATGTTTTCGGCGACGGTTTCGCGCAGCATCGCCAAGCTTGCCGAAAGCTATCAGAAGAATGCCGTGCGCGTTGCAACGACATCCGAGCAGAAGCAGCACGTCGATATTGAATACCGCGCCATGGTGGTTTCGCCTTCCGACCGCGAAAACGCAATCATCAATGCGCTGCGCTTTTATGAAGCCCGCAATGCCATCGTGTTCTGCTCCACCCGCGCCGCCGTCAACCACCTGACCGCGCGCCTCAACAATCGCGGTTTCTCCGTTGTGGCTCTCTCGGGCGAGTTGAGCCAGAACGAGCGCACACACGCTTTGCAGGCCATGCGTGACGGTCGCGCCCGCGTTTGCGTGGCAACCGACGTTGCCGCACGTGGTATCGACTTGCCGGGTCTCGAACTCGTCATCCATGCCGATCTGCCGACCAACTCCGATACGCTTCTGCACCGTTCGGGCCGTACCGGCCGTGCCGGACAGAAGGGCATCAGCGCTATCATCGTGCCCATGAGCCAGCGTCGCAAAGCTGAACGCCTTCTGGAAGGCGCCAAGGTCAGCCCGGCCTGGGTTCGCCCGCCATCTGCCGAGGAAATCACCCAGCGGGATGGCGAACGTCTGCTGGCGGATGCTTCGCTGACGGAAAACGTCAATGATGACGAGCGCGATTTTGTCGCCAAGCTTCTGGAGCAGCACGGTGCCGAAAAGGTCGCTGCTGCTTTCGTGCGTCTCTATCACTCGGGCCGTTCCGCACCGGAGGACATTGCCGAGGTTTCGATTGATGGCGCCCGCAAGCCACGTCGCGACGGTTTCGAGACAGTTGAAAACAACGAACCACGCCGAGACCGTTCCGACTTTTCCGACAGCGGCTGGTTTACGCTGTCCGTGGGCCGCAAGCAGAATGCCGAGCCACGCTGGCTGATCCCCATGCTGTGCCGCTTCGGCAAGCTGACGCGTCAGGATATCGGCGCGATCCGCATGCAGCAGACCGAGACCTATGTGGAACTGGCCGCTGATGCGGTGGACCGTTTCACCTCGGCACTTGGCAAGGACATGATGCTTGAAAAGGGCATCCGCGTCCAAGCCATGGAAGGCAAACCCGAAATGACGGGCGTTGCCCGCGAAGATACGCGCCCACCGAGAGCCCAGAAGAAATACGTGAAGTCCGACCAGGCGAGCGCACGCCCTGGCGACGACAAGCCTTGGAAGAAGAAGGCCAAGCCTGCGGGTGACCATTCTAGTGGCGGCAAGCCTTCGAAATTCGAAGGCAAGAAAGACAAGCCTTTCGAAAAGCGCGGGCCGAAGAAGCAGGATCGATAATAAAAAAACCGGCGGAAATTTCCGCCGGTTTTTGTCTGTTATCGAAACCCAATTAACGGGTTGGGCAGCCTGGCGTGCCGATGATGCAGCCGAATTCCTGACCCTGCTGAGGAGGCGGTGGCGGACGATTTCCATCGGGACGGCGGCGACCCTCATCGTTCTGGCGACGGTCGTTCTGGTTCTGGCTCCAGTCGCGGTTGCGATCACGATTTTCGTCGCGGTTCACATCCCGGTCTCTGTTACCATCGCGGCCACGATTGTCGTTATCCCAGCGCGGGCGTTCGTTGCGGTCGCCATCACGGTCACGCATCGGTGAGCGTTGACGGTCGTTCTGGTTCCAGTCGCCGTGACGCTGTTCCCAACGACCATCGTTCGGACCCCGGTCACGGCGGTCATCACGACCGCGATCGTCGCGCCAGTCGTCACGCGGACGCGGGCGGTTGAAATCACCGCGTGGTGGGGGTGCATTCCAATAACCGCCGGATGGACGGCGCCAGCGGTCACGCTCGCGGTAGAAATCGCGGTCGCGGTAGTTCTGGTCCCAATAGCGTCCGGCTTCGAAGGTAATGATCGGCACGCCGAGATCACGATAATAGCGCGGCTCTACATAGACGCGGTTCTGGCGATAGATGGCCTGAACGTAACGGCCGGCAACCCAGCCACGACCATAGCTGAACGACACATCGCACCACGGCGTATCCGACAGGCAGCCGTGAATGGTCAGCGGCGCTCCATTGGGAATGACGACCACGGCAGGATAGGCCGTGCTGGGTCCGGACCGCATGTTGACGTTGGCCGTGGAAAAGCCCTGCGTCGCCGCTTGCGCCAGCGCCGGGGCGGTTACCAGCGCAAGAAGCGCAAGGGCACCAAACAGTTTCTTCTTCACTTTTATTCTCCCTCAAGCAAAGGCTTGGCCGCCGAAATCGGCATTGAACATTTTTAGAGATACGCGCCTGATGATGAACGCAGCATGAAACGAAAATCCCCCGATTTCAGTTCCTTGCGGCAATCGATTGCGGCAGGCCCAGCCGTGACTTTACGCACCGCCCCTTGACTTCATGGGGCAATCATCCGACTTCAGGAGTGTACACAGGATGGAGAAGCACCATGAGCGAAGCCACGAAAACGACCGTCGACCAGAGCGAGGTAGACCGTTTCTCCGCCATGGCTGCCGAGTGGTGGAGCCCGACCGGCAAGTTTCGGCCACTGCACAAGTTCAATCCCGTCCGCCTGGAATATATCCGCAACCGCGCCTGCGAGAATTTTGGTCGCGACCCCAAGGCGCACCGCCCTCTGGAGGGCTTGCGCGTTCTCGATATCGGTTGCGGTGGCGGCCTGCTATCCGAGCCGATGGCGCGCATGGGCGCTGATGTGGTGGGGGCCGATCCCTCCGAAAAGAACATCGGCATCGCATCCACCCACGCCCGGAAAAACAATGTTTCCGTGGATTACCGCGCCGTGACCGCCGAACAGTTGCTGGCGGCGGGTGAGACATTCGACATCGTTCTCAACATGGAAGTGGTGGAGCATGTGGCCGATGTCGATCTGTTCGTCACCACCTGCGCAAAGATGGTACGTCCCGGCGGGCTGATGTTCGCAGCTACGATCAATCGGACGCTGAAGGCCCGTGCGCTGGCGATTTTCGCTGCTGAAAATGTGTTGCGCTGGCTGCCACGCGGCACGCACCAATATGAAAAACTGGTACGCCCGGACGAACTGGAAAAGCCGATCCTTGCCGATGGCATGAGCATCATCCACCGCACAGGCGTCTTCTACAACATGTTGCAGGACCGCTGGAACCTGTCATCGGACATGGAAGTCAATTACATGGTGTTGGCAAAACGTCCGTCTTAATTAACGTCGTCAGGCAGGACGGGAAGCGGCGCGACCGCGATCCCCTCCTCGATCAAAGCTTTTGCTTCCTGCGGAGAGGCCTGCCCGATAATGCCACGGGCTTCGGCCTCGCCGTAATGGATCTTGCGAGCTTCCTCGGGAAACTTTTCACCGACATCATCGGTGTTCGCACGGATCGTTGCCAAGGTTTCCTTGATCTTGGCGAAGGCCTGGGCTTGCGCCGCATCGAGTGCCAGCGTTCGTGTGGCCTCCTTCTCGCGCGCTGTCGAGACCGACGGTGCCATCAGCATCTTGGTGACATCCGCGGAATTGCAGACCGGGCACGTCACGAGACCGCGTGCGCGCTGATTGTCATAATCGGCGCTACTGGAAAACCAGCCCTCGAACTCATGGGCTTTTTCGCAATGGAGCGAGTAGCGGATCACTGGGCGGCGCCCATGGCAGCCGAGGTGCTGCCAACCCTATCGAGCGTGAAATCACGCGCATTTTTCAGGTTGGGGATTTTTGCCCGTGCGGCGGGCACAGCTGAGGGATCGATATCCGCATAGATGATCTCCTCACCGCTGCCACCGGCGACGGCGAGAACCTTGCCCCAGGGATCGACGATCATGGAATGGCCAAATGTTTCGCGACCATCTTCATGCGTGCCACCCTGTGCTGCGGCGATGAGGAAGGCACCGTTTTCGATGGCGCGGGCACGCAGGAGAATTTCCCAGTGCGCCTCGCCCGTCTGATGAGTAAAGGCGGCGGGAACGGTCAGAACCTGTGCGCCAGCGACAGCTTCTGTGCGGAACAGCGCCGGAAAACGGACATCGTAGCAGATAGCAAAGCCGAATGTGGCAAGCGGCAGTTCCGCGATGCGTGCATCTTTGCCGGGCTCATAGGCCGAGCTTTCCCGCCAGCTTTCGCCATTGTCGAGATCGACATCGAACATGTGGATCTTGTCATAGGTGCAGATGCGCTCTCCATCAGGCGCAAACAGAAAGCCGCGATTGGCGATCTTGCCGTCTGGACGGGCGATGGCGGTGGAGCCGACATGGACATAGATGCCGAGTTCGCGCGCAAGCTTGGCGGCCGTCAGAACAACGATGTCGCCCTTCTCGTCTTTCAGCGACGCACGCAGGGCATCCCGATCCTTCTGGATCGCGCCAGTCATCTCCGGCGTCTGCACGTAGACGGCGCCCTGCCCTGCCGCCTCGCGAACGAGCCGCTCCATTGTTGTGGCGTTCGTTCTCGGGTCAACGCCCGAGCACATCTGGATGGCAGCGGCCTTGAAGCTCATTTTTTCGTTCCCCATTTCGTCGTCTTCTCGTCGATCTCAGGCTGCCAGCAGCGCGTCCAGCTTGCCATCGCGGTCCAGCGCGTGTAGATCGTCACAACCGCCGACATGCTTGTCGCCAATGAAGATTTGCGGAAACGTGTTGCGGCCGGATTTGTCCATCATTTCCTGACGGTAATCGGGATTTGTGGTGGCGTTGTACTCGGTGAACGCGACGCCCTTGCTTTCCAAAAGAGACTTGGCGCGGGCACAGAAACCACAAAAATCGCGCGTGTAAATCGTAACGGATGCCATTTCTTCGAACCCTCGCAGTGTCAGCCAGACCTATCTCTGACCTGTCATATAGGCCCGGAAATCGCCATTGCAAAGGTCAAAACAGTGACATCTGCGGCACCGGCCTTCTTGAGCCTGCGGGCCGCAGCCGCAACCGTTGCCCCGGTGGTATAGACGTCATCGACGAGGACCACCCGCTTGCCGGAAATGTCGGCCTCACGGCCCGGCGCAATGGCAAATGCCCCGCGCACATTGAGCTTGCGGGCCCGCGCCGAAAGCCCGACCTGCCGGCTGGTCGGCTTGACGCGGATGAGCGATGACGCAAGCAAGGACTTGCCCGAGAGGGCGGCCAGATGACGGGCAAGCTCCGCCGATTGATTGAAACGGCGTGCCAGAAACCGCCGCCGGTGCAAGGGAACCGGCACGATGCAGTCGCATGCCGCAACCATGCCATCGCTGGCGCGCAGCATCCATGTCGCCATCAACAATGCGAGATCGGTGCGGTCGAGATATTTGAGCTGGTGGACGAGCTTGCGGGCCGGTCCATCGTGCACGGTGGCAGCCCGCAAACGCTCGAAAGGTGGAGGCGCGGCGATCGCCTCGGCGCAGACGATGCCGCGACCGTGATCATGGCTGAACGGAATGCCCAGCACTTCGCAATAGGGCCGCTCGATGAACTGCACACCCGCCCAGCACGCGCAAAAGGCACCGTCGTTTTGCGTCTTGCAGCCGCAACCGAGGCAGGATGGCGGATAGACGAACTCGTTCAGGCTGCGCAGAAAGCCGCGCAGCAGACGCAAACCACCGTTGCTGGAAATCCGTTCTTCCCATTCGCCCATGAGGTTGACAATAGGCGCGAACGGGTGCCTTTGCGACACTAAAATTTGAGATGGATCACCGCATGGACATAGTTTTCGACCCGGCGCTGGTGGAAAAAAACCGCAGACGCGCATGGCACATCGGGGACGACAAGGCCCTGTTTCTGCTCGACATCGCCGCAGACGAAATAGCCGAGCGCATCGGCATCGTGGAGCGCCATTTCGACGAAGCCGTCGAACTGCATGGCGCGACCGGTGTCACCGCACGGCGCATCATGGAGACCGGCAAGGTCGGCCACATCACGCGCGTCGAAACAGATGCTGCGTTTGCCGCAGAGCATACATCGCTGACGGTAGCACCCATCGAGCAAGTCCCGCTGCAGCCCGCATCCGCCAACCTCATTGTCTCGCCGCTGAGCCTGCATCTCACCAATGATACGCCCGGCACGCTGATCCAAATCCGCCGCGCGCTGAAACCGGACGGACTGTTTCTCGCCGCCATTCCCGGCAGCGGCACCTTGCAGGAACTGCGCGACGTGCTGCTGACGACGGAGGCCGAACTGACCGGCGGCGCAAGCCCACGCGTCATCCCCTTTGCCGACGTGCGAGATGTGGGCGCGCTGTTGCAGCGTGCCGGTTTTGCGCTTCCGGTAACCGACGCTGAAACCTACACCGTCCGCTACGACTCCATTTTGCCGCTGATGCGCGATCTCAGGGCCATGGGAATGGCAAATCCGTTGGCGGGCCGCAGCAAAAGACCACTGACGCGGCGATTCATCATGCGAGCAGCGGAAATCTATGCCGAGAAATATTCAGATGCCGATGGCCGCATTCGCGCGACATTCTCGATCATCTATGTGTCTGGATGGGCCCCGCATGAGAACCAGCAGAAGCCTTTGAAACCGGGCTCCGCCAAGGTTCGGCTTGCCGATGCTTTGAAAACTGCGGAGATCAAGCTGCCGCGACGCGACAACGAGTAAGCAACGCCGTCAACTGATGGCGCTGGCAAAGGTGTCGGACAATATTCGCAACACGGCGATGAGATGGTCGCGAATGCCTTCCATGCCGAGAATCAGGGCGCTGGAGATAAGGGCGATGACCAGGCCATATTCGATTGCCGTCGCACCCTGCCGGTCCGCAAAGAACGCCGCCAGCTTGCACATCACGAATTCTGCCCTGTCCGCCATTCCTGAAAGCCCTCAATGGTCTGCACGTGCGACACGCCACAGATGAAACCGTGGGCATTCTACCGGGATAAAGTGTGTAATGTGTTACGTCGTACAGGGCCAATTTTAGCGGTCGGCTTTTTTCCGGCAAAGCTCCAACTTGTTTTCGTTGCCAGAGCCTTTATTAAAACAGCATGTTATCATAAAAACCGGGTCCCACTTTTTGAATGAAGAACGACATGCCACAGCTTGAAATAGACAGCCCGCTTCAGGAGTTCTTCCAGAAATCATCTGTCGCGCTTGCGCTGTCCCATGCGGATGACGACAACCATCTGGCGCTGGTGAATGACAGGTTCTGCGCACTTACGGGTTACGACAGCGAGGATGTACTCGGCAAAAACTGCAGAATGCTGCAGACCAGCCCGAAGGGTGCTCATGCCGAAAATGCTGAAGCACGCGCCCAAATACATGATTTTCTACAGCCGGACGGCCCGGAGACGGTACGCACGACAATCGTCAATTTTCGCAAAGATAGCAGTGCCTTCGTCAATCTGCTGTTCATGTCAAAGTTAAAAGCGACGTCTGGACAGGTGCGCTATATATTGGCCTCGCAGTTCGATGTCAGCCGAGCTCACGCTCACCTTCTGGAGACTTACGATCAGGAACTGGACGCCACTCTGACGAAAATCAAGCCACTGCTCGATGACCACAACATCATGATCGAGGGTACGCTTGCGACGATTGCGAATTCCACCACCACCATTGCCCAGGCAAAACTAACTTTGGCGGAACTGGAACAAAACGCCCCCTATTGATCGTTTCAGCATTCGAAATTTCAAGGACGCATGTTTGTCTCAAGAGTATAATCTTCCATCCGTACCCGTTGTCGGCGTCGGCTCATCCGCAGGTGGTCTGGAAGCTCTGCGCGAAATGCTGAGTGCCGCCGAAGTGCCAACGGGCCTTGCCTTCGTCGTCGTACAGCATCTTGATCCGCATCATGAAAGCATGCTGGCGGAACTGTTGGACAGACATACGGGCCTCAACGTCCTCCAATGCGAGGGCGGCGAAGAGATCGAGGCGGATACTGTCTTCATCATCCCTCCAGGCAAAGGATTGAGCATCGAGCAAGGACGGCTCGTTCTGAACGATTTTGCCCAACCGCGCGGTTTGCGTCGACCCATCGACGATTTCTTCATTTCGCTGGCCAATGACCAGCAATCGAACGCCGCCTGCGTCATTCTGTCCGGCACGGGCGCCGATGGTTCGACCGGTCTTCGCGCCATCAAGGAAAATGGCGGTCTATGCGTCGTTCAGGAGCCGTCAACGGCGAAATATGACGGCATGCCCGTTTCCGCTACAGGCACCGGCCTTGTCGACTTCGTGGTGCCGCCCCAGCAAATCCTGTCCTGCATCGGCGGTTTCTTCTTTCGCAAGAGCCAAGGGGCAGACAAAAGAGAAGCCTCCCGAGTCGCTGACATCGTTGACGACCTCTGCGTCGCGTTGCGTACCACCGTCGGCCACGATTTCGCGGGCTACAAGCAGACAACATTCGTTCGGCGTGTCGAAAGACGCATGCATGTTCTGGGCATCAGCAAGGGCTCAGACTATCTGACCCGGGTGCAGACCGATACCAACGAGTGCGATGCGCTGTTTCGAGACCTGCTGATCAATGTCACGCGGTTTTTCCGTGACCGTCACTCGTTCGACGTGCTGAACGAACTTGCCATCACCAACCTGATGCGGGACGCGGCAGGCAGCGAAGACGGCGTTCGCGTTTGGGTGCCCGGCTGTTCCAGCGGTGAGGAGGCCTACACGATAGCGGTGCTATTCGCCGAAGCTGCCCGCAAGCTTGACCTGCCCTGCAATGTGCAGATATTTGCGACCGACATCGACGAAAGTATGTTGAAGATTGCCCGTGAGGGCTCCTATCCTAACGCGTCTCTCGCCGATATTCCGCATGAATTGCAGGAACATTACGTCATTCCGCACAAGGATCGGTTCAATTTTATCGGCCAAATCAGGGACATGATCCGCTTTTCGGGCCACAGCCTCATCAAGGACCCACCCTTTTCCAAGGTGGACCTCGTTTCGTGCCGAAATTTGCTGATCTATTTCGATGAAAAGCTGCAGAAGAAAGTCATGCCGCTTCTGCACTACGCCATACGACCGGGTGGCTTCCTGTTTCTGGGATCGTCCGAAACGGTTGGCCGGTTCGACAGCGTCTTTTCCGTGGTCGATCAGAAGGCGCGACTGTTCGAGCGCCTTCCCGGGTCACCCACCTATCCCATCCCGCTTCCTGGCGAACGCCGCGAACGACGTCCCGCTGTTTCCCGGGCCGAAGTCCAGAAGGTGACCGAATCCATCGATGAGCAGGCCGTCAACCGGCTGATGGAGCGCTACATTCCGGCAAGCGTTGTGCTGGACAATGACGGGCAGATCGTTGCCGCCTATGGCCGCTTGAGCCGCTATTTCGAGTTTCCGGTATCCGCTGCCAGTGAAACGAGTGCGGCAACGCTGGCCCGGCCCGGCGTGAAGGAACAACTGGGTGCGCTGGTGCGGCAAGCGCGCACGACAAAGAAACGCGTCATTGCCCGCAATGTCGATGTCGTGACCGACTTCGGCTCGCTGAAGACAGAGATCATCTGCGACCCCTTGGATGACAACAGTTACTTGGTGGTGTTTCAGGAATCGCCCGTCTTCACGCCGCTGGAACTCACCGATGTGCTGGAACTCGAACACAGCGACGGCCATGTCGAGGCGCTGGAGCGAGAGTTGCGGTCTGCCAAGCATCGGCTACGCTCTGCAACCGAAGAGCTGGAGACGGCCAACGAGGAACTGAAAAGTTCCAACGAAGAAATGATGTCGATGAACGAGGAGCTTCAATCGACCAACGAGGAATTGACGACGGTCAATGACGAGTTGAAGACCAAAGTCGATGAAGTAACGGTCGCCAACACCGATCTGCGCAACTTTTTCGATTCGACCAGTCTGGCGGTGATCGTGCTGGATAATGACATGCGGCTGCGGTCCTATACCAAGGCGGCGACGGCGATCTTCCCGTTGCAGCCAACCGACAGGGGCAGGCCCCTTTCCGATGTCGCAAGCCGTTTTCCAGCCCTCGACTTTGCGACGCGTGTCCACAGCGTCATGGCGGATGGCATCGAATATAACCAGACCGTGATGGACCGCGAGCAAGAACGCACGTTCTCGCTGCGCATACTCCCCTACCGCACAGCAAACGGCACGACCGGCGGCGCAACCATCGTCATGACCGATATTTCGCACGCGATCAGCGTCGAAAGCCAGCTTGCTGCCGAGCAGGAGAGGCACGAGCTCGCCATCGAGGCCGCCGGCATCGGCGTGTGGGAATATCTGCCTGACCGCAGCGAATTCGTTCTGGGCGGCGCGGCGATGGAACTGCTGCAAACCCGCGACGGGACGCCTGCCTTGCAGGCCGTACTGCAGAACTTTAGCGACACGGACCGCACGCATCTGCGTGATGCTCTGGAAACAGCGATCCACGACCATACAGGCTTCGAGCTGACCTCCCGCATTGTCGGCAATGATGGTCGCTCCCGCTGGCTGAAGACATTTGCGCGGCATGTGGCAGACAGCGATCCGGGCCGAGTGATTGGCGTCAGCGTCGATGTGACGGCGGAATACGAGCTTGCCGAAGCGCGTGATTTGATGCTGAACGAGATGAACCACCGCGTCAAAAACCTGTTTGCGATGATTGGTGGCATACTGCGCATGGCGGCGCGCAAGCACGAGTCGGTCAAAGGACTGGTGGAGGATGTCGAGGGGCGCATATTGGCCCTGGGAAGCGCGCACTCGCTGGCCTCCAACCAGAAGCGCACTGCGGCCGTCGGCATTCAGGATTTGATCGAAACCATTCTGACGCCCTACCGTCGCCATGCGACGATCGACATCGAAGGCGGCGACCTGCCGATTGCAGCGAACTACATAACGCCGCTGACGCTCATTCTGCATGAGTGGTCTACGAATGCCCTGAAACACGGCGTTCTGGGCAAACCCGACGGGCATTTGCGCATTCGCTGGGAAGAAACTGGCGATCAAATTAATTTGGTTTGGAACGAAACCGGCACCGAGCCCGTTGAGCAGCCGGGAGTAGCTGGGTTTGGAACAGTGCTTCTGACCAGTGCCGCCAAGCAAATTGGGGGTAGGGTTTCAACAGATGTCGATGGGGCGAGCTTGACGCACACCCTGACGATGCAGACCAAGGTTCGACATGACGCATAAGACTGTGTTGCTGGTAGAAGACGAAATATTTGTTGCGATGGATATTCAAATGACCCTTGAAGACGAGGGTTGGACCGTTGCAGGACCGTTTCCGAGCACCGCAGAAGCCCTGTCCTATCTCGACGAGAATATTCCGACCTGCGCGATTTTGGATGTTCGCCTGACGGATGGTGACGTCTTCCCCGTCGCCGACCGGCTGCGGGAAACCAATGTCCCCTTCGTATTCCATTCCGGCCACGCCGACGGACGCGCGCTGGAGGAAGTCTATCCGCAATCAGCCTTCTGTCAAAAGCCATGCCTGCCCACAAGCCTCGTTCAGCAGGTTGAACGTCTGGCAGGATTTGAAGAGCCAGCGAGACGCTCAGCGGCGGGCTGATACTACCCGGATAACAAAAACGTTAAATACGCTCTTCAGCGGAACCTTTTTCTTTCCAGACCATTATTGACCGCAGCGACGAGGCTGGCTTCACAATGAAGCCTGTCCGGCGCCTTTCGGATTCTTGCTATGGAAAGACGCATCTTGAACCAGAAAACACTGGTCGAGGTTTCAGTGCCCGACTGTAACGGCACGATGATCCCCTACGGCATCATGAACAGCGAACAGGCAGCCGAGCTGCCCGATACATACGAGATTTCGGTGGCGCATCTCGGAGGCGACGCGCAAGTGGCGTCAACTGATGATTCAGTCGAGTTGATGGTCTAAACACCGCTCAAACGAATAACGGCACCTCCAACTGAAGGTGCCGTTACGGTGTTTAGGAAGATGATTACAACACTCTTGGGATGTCGTCATTTTCGTCTGGATTGGGAACCGGCAAATCATCTGGCAGCGTACCTGGTTCAGGTTCTTTCACCGGCGGTATATCGGGCTGCGGCGCCATCGGCGGTACGGGGCCTGGAACAGGCTCTACAGGAATCACAGTCATCAGCTTTCACCTCACATAAGTTGGCGCGCAGTGCTGCTGTCGACATCGCCTCTTGGTCCACTTTCGTTCGCCAATTTCGGTCCAGTCGAAGGCTGCGCTGCCCGCCTCACCAGTCTCATGAAGTAAACGTCTTGATGCCATGAGGGTTCCGAAACGTTATGCGAAGCCCAGGGAGTTGCGAGCGACTTCTCGCTGAGCGCCGTAGTCACGCATGTGGGCCTCGTGGCCATATTCGCGAGCTGTAACACGGCTCGCCTCGACGTCCGGCACCTGCAACAAGGCGTCGGCGTAGGTGCCCGTTTCGTCTTCGAAGTCGAAGACGGTCGATGGTGCTGCGGTTTTCAAGAAATCGAACATGGCTTCCTCCCATTTGAAATCTTAACGCTCAGTTGGCGCCCCTGTTCCCTCCACCGTGACGCAACAACCAATGAGTATGAAAACAATCTTATAACACGTGTTTTTGACAATCCGTTACGCGATATCGTTAAGAATATGAGCCGGGTAAATTGTCCCGTGTCCACACAGTTTGACCCGTCTCGAAATCGCCCCATTGAACCGCAGTATGGCCTTGATACCGCAAAGGATTGTGTGGCTGAACGGAACGGGTGGAACGACGGGGAGACCCGGGGAGTTGATGCCGGGGGACTTGATCCGAGCGAGCCACGATAAAGCTGGGACAAGGCCGCACACATCCGAGAGACCCTTCTCACCGGTGCTACCCAAGAGCGCTGGACCATCAAGGAGTAGAGACATGACCATCAACACCGTCGTTTGGGGCGAAAATGTCCACGAACACGAGAATGAGACCGTTCGTGGGATCTATCCCAATGGCATGCACACGACGATTGCCGATGCTATCAACCGGGAGCCCGATATCAACGCCACGACAGCCACGCTTCAGGAGCCGGAACACGGGCTTTCGCAGGAACGGCTGGACCAGACGGATGTGCTGGTATGGTGGGGTCACAAGGCCCATGGCGAGGTTGATGACGCCATTGTCGAGCGCGTTGCAAGCCGCGTCTGGGAGGGCATGGGCCTGATCGTGCTGCATTCGGGCCATTTCTCCAAGCCGTTCAAGCGCCTGATGGGCACGCCTTGCGCGCTGAAATGGCGTGAGGCAGGCGAACGCGAGCGTCTCTGGACCATCAACCCACGCCACCCGATTGCCGCAGGCCTGCCAGAGCATTTCGAGTTGGAAAACGAAGAAATGTATGGCGAGCAGTTTTCCGTACCCGAACCACTCGAGACGGTCTTCATTTCTTGGTTCCAGGGTGGCGAGGTTTTCCGGTCCGGCCTGACATGGCGCCGTGGTGCGGGCAACATCTTCTATTTCCGCCCCGGCCACGAAACCTACCCAACCTACCACGACGCCAATGTCCAGAAAGTCATCGGTAACTCCGTGAAATGGGCCTATAACCCCTTGGGTACGCTGAAAAGCATTCACGACGCGCCCAACGTGCCGGTCGAATCCGCTCTGGAAAAGATCGAAGAGCGCGGCCCCAAACTCCACTCCGCAGGCGAAGCAGGTTACAGGTAATTCATGATGAGACTGGTTATTCTTGGAACGGGCGGCATGGCCAATACCCATGCCATGCACTTCTCGCTCATCTCCGGCGTAGAGCTTGTGGCGGCGATCGACGTGGATGATGTCGTGGTGCGCGGCTTCGCTGCCCGCCACAATATTCCCTCTACGTTCACATCACTGGACGAGGCGATTGCGTGGGGCGAGTTCGACGCTGTGGCCAACGTTACACCGGATGCGATCCACCACCCCACCACCCTCAAACTTTTAGCCGCAGGCAAGCATGTCTTTTGCGAAAAGCCGCTGGCCGAAACCTACGTCAAGGCTGCCGAGATGGCGGATGCGGCAGAAAAGTCTGGTCTCGTCGGCATGGTCAACCTGACCTATCGCAACGTCGCACCCCTTCAGATCGCGCGGCAGATGGTTCTGGAAGGCAAGATCGGCAAACTGCGGCATATGGAGGCGTCGTACCTCCAGAGCTGGCTGGTTTCCAAGGCCTGGGGCGACTGGATGACGGAGAGCAAATGGCTGTGGCGGCTCTCGACCAAGCACGGTTCCAACGGCGTGCTGGGCGATGTCGGCATTCACATTCTCGACTTCGCGTCCTACGGCGCGGGTAGCGATGTGGAACGCATCTTCACCCGGTTAAAAACCTTCGACAAATACGAGGGCAACAGGATCGATGTCTATGATCTCGACGCCAACGACAGCTTCACGATGACAGCCGAACTGGAAAACGGCGCCATGGGTGTCATTCACGCCAGCCGCTGGGCCACCGGCCATCTGAACGAATTGCGTCTTCGCCTGCACGGAGACAAGGGTGCCGTCGAAGTCATCCACACGCCGGAATATTCGACGCTTCGCGGATGCCTTGGCGAGGACGTGGAAAAGGCGATCTGGCGAAACATCGAGGTCGAGCCGGTGGAAACGAACTACGAGAAGTTCGCCAAGGCTGTGATGGAAGGCGGCAAAGCCGACCCCGATTTCCGCCACGCCGCCAACCTCCAGAAGGTGTTGGACCTGTCCATCGTCACCGACCGGGAAAGACGCGAAATTGCGGTTTCTGCTTGATTGAGCAAATCAGGGGCGACCAGCGTGGGCTGCCCCCGATCCCGGCCGCTTTTCAATCGAACAGCAAGTGCCAGTGCTGCGGAAAGGGCGTACCGCCGAAATCCACCTGACCCGCCTGCCCTACGGCGCGGCGGAGTCCCTTTTTCCGCAGAAGCGGCATCAGCATTTCAGGAATGATCGTCTGATTGATGTATTCACCAAAGCACGTGTGAAGACCATTTCCCCATAAAATGTAATCTTCCGGTGGCCTGCCGAACCGAAACTGGTTGGGGCTGGAGACCGCATGTGGATCGAACATGGCGGAGAGATTGAAGGCCAGCACCATCGTGCCCTGCGGTATCCTTCGCGCCCGCCATGTCGAGCGGGCAATGACGCTATCGCGGACCGCCTGACGGTAGATCAGCGGATTGACCGGATTGTAGCGCATGGCCTCCATAAGGGCGGACGTGACGGCCTTGATATCGTTAGCGCGCGCTGCAATATGCGCCCTCTCCAGAGCGTCGGGCCGCTCCATCAACTGATCGAGCGCCTGGACCGCTGCCTTGTTCAAGGTGGGAATGGCGCCGATGACCATGCCGATCATGTTGTTCCTGATGTCGATGTCATCGAAACCCTCCCCACCGCTGGCCTGCAAAGCCAGACAGCGCGAAACAACGTCGTCTGCCCCCACTTGGCCCTTACGGTCTTCGATGCACTGGTCCAGATAGGCACGACAACGGGCCGCGGCATCCATTGCCTTTCCGGTAATGGCGGCATCTCCCTTGAGATCGATGAACAGGTACCAGAACATGATGGTGGTCCACTCGATCATCTCGGTGCGGGTAGGTCCCGGCGTGCCGAAATAGTCCGCAACCATGCGATAGGGAACCTCCAGCGTTAGCGCATCGGGAACGTCGATGGCGCCATTTTTCGAGGCGACGATATCTTCCGCGCGTTGTCGAGCAGCCGGGATGATGATGCCGGGCAAATCCTCACGACGTATCGCAAGACGCATCAGCGACACATCATGGGTGTAGCGCGGTGTGTTCTGCATGCCCAAAAAGAAGTTCGATCCCGCCGTGATCGCCTGCATCTTCGGCTCGTAAACGACGGCGAAATCACAGTCGCGAGCCAGCACCTCCCGCACGTCTTCGGCGCGTGTGACGATGGCGGTACCTGTGTTGGGATAGGCCGTTATCACCTGCTTCTTAAGGAGCAGATTGGGCGCGAAAGCCCGCAGCACCGCAAAGCCACGACGCAGCGTGACAGGCTCTGCGGCAAGTTTCGCAAACCCCGCCTCGCGTCCTTCCTTTGGAAGAAACAGCACAATCTGGACAGCGTTGGCAGCGAGGATGACGATGGAAACGAGCGCCTCGATGAGGACGCTGAACCAGATCAACAGGCTTTTCACGATATTTGCCGTGAGGCTTATCATCAGGCAATCCTTCGTCATCTCGGCAGATTTGGAGCTGTTTTCTTCCGAAACAATGTCAGGTCGGATCGGTGACGCCCATGCCGATCATGCGCAGCGCCGTAACGCTGGGCACAAAGAAGTAATCGCCACCGCGCGACTCCACGAATTCGGGCAGATTTTTCATGATGAAGGGCGCCTGATCCTTTGCTGGATCGCCCGGCACGATGAATTTCGCACCTTCACGATGCCGCCCGACCATCGGGCAGGTATCGTTGCCCGCATTGGCATCCAGCCCGTAATTGACCCATTGCTGCTGCACGAATTCGAACTGCCGGTTGAGATTGGAGCAGAGGCAAAGCATCACGATGCCATGGTCGTCATCATCGGTCGAATCCGGGCCGGACGAGCCGTAGGGCAGACCCCGCCGCAAAATACGACGCCGGTTGTTCAGCACCGAACCCAGCCACGTCTTGGGATTGTCGGATGCATAATAGGGGTCCAGCTGATCGCGCGTATTGATGCGGCGAATATGGGCGGTGACGGGACATTTGATGCCTTCCGGGTCCGGCCTGTAGACGAAATCGTTAAGCTCAAGGGCAAAAGCCGCCATGGCCTTCTTGTCATCTGCCTTGTATGCCGCCATCGCTTTCGCCTGCACGGCCTTCCAATCCTCATAGGTGGGTGCCGCCATGATGGGAATGCCGTCGGACCAGCGTCCGGCCATCTTTGCCATCAAGGTTTCCTGACCGACTTCCGGCGGACCACCGATCGCGGCAACGGCTTGATATTGTGCGGCGGCGGCAACGATGGCGTTGCGGAAGGACGCTACATTCTGGTGGAGTTTTCGATAGGCGAAAAAAGTGCCGTTGCGGCTGAAATCCAGCGGCATCGCACTGCCGGGAATCTCCTGCGCCTCATCGGCATGACCCAGCAGAAACTCACCGGTTGCCAGCGGAGACCACTCGCCGCTACCGGACAATTTGCCACGACCGGGCAAGTTCAGTTTCATGCGACCGAGGGAATATTGACCCTCGAATGCCGGATCGCCGATGCCATCGGTATATCCGAAATGTTCCTTCGGCGTCGGTGCGAAATTGCCCTCTGCATCTTGCTCGAGAAGCGCCGTCAGGTTTTGCCAGCGGGGATCGGGGCCAGAATGTCCGTCCAGCAAAACGACGCCGCCATCCGAGCTTTCCGCCAACCCGACGATCCAGGATGTAATCCGGCTCAGTTCCGCGACGGCCTCGCCCGTCGCGGCCTCCATCTGGGCATTCAGCGTCACCAAAATATGGACGCGGGTCAGGCCATCGGGATTGGGCTTTACCCACACGCGGTCCCAGCGGCAGCGTTGTTCATCCTTGTCATCGACGCCGTAGATTTCGTCACCCAGAATTTGCGCGCGCGCCTCCATGCCCTCGATAAACTCGTCCGGCATGCCGCGCAGCGTGGTGCTGGGAACGCCCAGTGCCAGCAGGCCGGGAAATGTGAAGGCAAGATTGATGGCGACCTCTGGCCGTTCCTGCATCTGGAGATCATTTTCCGGGTTGGCGTCTCCGGGCTTGTCCTTGCTTGAAGGCCAGCGCAGTGCCGAGGTTACCCTGGGCCTGATGTATTCGACGAAAGCACGCCCTGCACGACCGCTATTGACGGTGAACAGCAGCATGCGGCCCTTGGGAAAACCCTGCTTGCCATAGGCGGTGAGGACGTTGCCTTGAATATCGGCGAGATCGAGAAATTCGGTCATGGAAGAGCAGCCTTTGATCAGGAGCGGATAACGCCGGGTGACTGGGTCGGGCGGTCGATATCTTCAGGGGCGGTTCGGGCTACGAATTCCCGGAAGGCGGCACGAACCTGCCCTGCCGACGCCAGCTGGTTATCGCCGATGACATCCGTGAAATTCTGTTGCAGATAGAGGCTTTTGAGCACAGACCGGAGATCGGAATTGGGTGCTGCCGGCAGCGGCTTTGCACCTGCCCGCATGACCAGAAGGTAGTCCAGTCCCACGGCCAGAAGCGTGACGATGAACGCCACCAGAGCGTAGGTCATCCACGTGTTCATGGGGTGGTTATACGCCCAGGCAAAGAAGGCCCCGACCAGACACCCAAGAAACGCGACGGCAGGAATGGCTGCCAGTATGATCAGCAGGCTCGTCGAAATGCTGGGAAACGGTGGCGGGGTGATCCAGTAATCGTTAAACGGCATGGTCGTTTCGACCTGTCCCTTGGCGACCCAGGCCGCGAAGCCCGCTGCATCCCGCACCGTGTCGAACTGAAGACAGTGCTGGAAGACGCTGCGCAGCTCCTTTTCCATCACGCTCCACAGATGCCTGAGATAGTCGGCAGGCTCGGTTTTACCGGTGCCGACGGGGTCGAAGTCTGCGGTGAATGCGAGGAAAGGCTGGCCAAGATGATCGACGGGCTGCGGATCGGTCAGCACGGTTCCACGCACGGCGCTCCACAGGCTGTTTTGCGGGACACGCCCATTAAACGCGACATCATCGATGATGAAGAAACGGGCGAAATGCGTGCGATCGCTGCGGGCAAACGGGCTGTTGTCATCCCGGCTCTCCTTCGAGGTCATCGGCGATTGCTGGGCGGGCAAGAGCCTGTCCAGAGCGGTTCGCAGCGCATGCAGATGGCTAACCGGCGCCAACGCACCCGGATCGACAAGATCGGTCCTGATGGGAATGAGGATCGTCAGAAAATAATGGCCACCATCCAGATTGGGCATGGGTCTCGCCTTTCATAAACTATTGGCGGAATGGAGTGAGCGGTCTGCGGCATCAACGACTGTGACTCTCCCCAGAGAAACCAATCGTCACACCAGAAACAGAGATCGTTTCGTATCAACGGCTACCAGCGCAGTGCACCGGGCATGGCCTTCGTCTCAGGCCTGCCGTGCAGGATGCTCCTTGAGCCACAAAAGACGGTTACGATCCGCTTTTTCAGCCGCCGTACTGGCGATGGGGGCATAACCGGGGCTTGGCAGCGAGTTCTGCATCTCTCTGACAGCCTTGCGGTAGGCCACCATGAAATCGGCATCGCTTTGCGCTGTCTGGTCTGACGTCATCAGTCCTAGAATGGCCTGGCGCACCCGCAGTGCCGCCTTGATATCCCGCTGGCCGGTACCTGGCGTGGCGTTATAGTAATAGTCGTTGTCGATCTGATTGGCGCGGATATAGGTTTTGAACGGCGTGATCGGAATGGAATGCGGGTAGCCGGTGCTGGAATACCAAAACAGGTCCAGCCCGTTGGGAATGCCATCCGAAAAGGCATCGATATACTGATCCCAGGTGCCGTTGAAATTACTGCAAAACAGCATGTAGTCATTTTGGAGGGTCTGCTTGCCCTGCCCGTAATCCGGCCACTGATCACGCTTGATCAGCACCCAACGGGCGAAGTGAATGATGGACAGGCCCAGCAGGCCGCCCAGCGTTGCCGGAAGCGCGCGGGCAATGCGAAATATGAACCTGTTAATCCACGTACGCCGCGGCTTCATCGGCGTGATGACGTTCATTCCATAGGCTTTGCCTGCGACGTTGGACATCAGACCCCCTGTGCAATTCCCCGCAACATGGGGAAGGTTACACAACAGGATTATACAGTCAATGGTTGAATTTATGGACGACCGTCACAAACTTTGCGGGAAGATTATGAGTGCCTCACATCAACTAATGCTCAACTGTGAATGATCTTCCAGACGCCGCGTGCGGCGGCAACGATTTCACCTGCTACCGTCAATTTTCCATCGAGGAAAATCAGCGTGCGCGTTTCCTTCAAAACCTCGCATCTTATCTCGACTACATCGCCCAGCCTGACAGCGCGCATGAACTGCATGTCGAACTGAACCGTGCTTTGGCGGCGGTCAGGGGCATGGCTTCGTGCAGCGGTTCCCATGGCTCGATCCGCAAAGGTCATCAGCATTCCGCCCTGAACGAAGCCAGCCCGGTTCTTGTGTTTGCGCTCAGCGTGAAAGCGATAGCGGAACGGATTTTCGTTGCAGGCCTCGATGGGACCGACAAGATTGATGAATCCGTCGTCCTCAAGAGCCGACCAAGTCACTGCGTCATCTGTCATTTTCCGTACTCGCGACGTCCTTGGTGGCTTGGCGATATCCCATATGGGGATTCTCGTCGAGGGACTGCAACGCTGACGATGCCCATTCCTTCGATTGCCGTTCCAGCCAGTAGAGCGGGCCGCCCAGCTTGGCAGGGAACCCATAGCCATGAACCCAGACGAGATCGATATCCGATGGACGTGCTGCTATGCCCTCTTCCAAAACAAGCGCCGCTTCGTTGACGATGGCAGCAAGGGCGCGTTTCTGGATGTCGGCGTCTGTGAACTGATGCTGGGCAATTGCGCGCTCTTTGCGCCATACGCGTAGCATATCTCCACCTTCCTGGCTTTCGACCCCACGACGCGCGCCTTCGGGATAGTCGTACCATCCCGCATTGGTCTTGCGACCGAGCCGCCCGTTTTCCACCAGCCGCTCAAGAAACGAAATCGTATCAGGCGGGTCGATACCTTCGGCGCGTCTGCGACTGCGGTTTGCTGCGGAAATATCGAGGCCGGAGAGATCGCCCACGGCAAACGGCCCCATGGCAAAGCCGAAGGCTTCCAGCGTCTGATCGACCTGCTGCGGTTCGGCACCCTGATCGACCATCACCTCGCATTGCAGGCGGTAGGCATTATAGATGCGGTTGCCGATAAAGCCTTCGCCGACGCCCGAGACCACCGATATCTTGCCGAGCTTGCGGCCCACGGCCAGCGCGGTTTTGAGAACCTCTGCTGATGTCTTTTTGCCGCGCACGACCTCCAGCAATTTCATGCGATGCGCGGGCCTGAAGAAATGCAGGCCGACAACATTGGCCGGGTCGCGTGCTGCTTGCGCCAGAATATCGAGATCGAGATAGGAGGTGTTGGAGGCGATGATCGTATCGGGGGCGACTACGGAGTTCAGGGAAGCGATCAGCGCCTTCTTGATCTCCATATTCTCGAAAACAGCCTCGACCACCATATCGCAATCCTGGAATGTGGCGATATCGGCAGAGGTTGAAAAGCGGTTGGCGATCACCTCTTGAGCGGATGGTGTGGCCAGCATTGTCGCGAGACGGTCAGGCAGGGAGGCCAGGGCTTCGGCGTTCTGGTCCACAAGGCGAACCCTGTATCCGGCGGAGAGGAAGCAGGCTGCGATGCCGGCCCCCATGGTGCCCGCGCCGACGATGCCGATGGTTTGCAGATTGCGCGCTACGACGTCTTTGGCATCACCCGTATCGCCAGCGCGCCGCTCGGCAAAGAACAGGTGGCGCAGGGCTGCGGATTCGTCGGTCATCCGCAGTCTCTGGAAAACGGCGCGCTCTTCCGTGAGCGCCGCATCGAAATCCAATGTGACAGCACGCCTGACGGCGGCGATGGCTTCCTCGACGCCGGGGTGACCACGGCGCTTGCGCTTCGCATTGGCGGCGGCCTTTTCCAGAGCGTCGGTGCTGAAGCTGGTGATGGGCATATCACGCACCCGCCGTTTTCCCGGTAGCGACCGGGCCAGTGCCGCAGCACCGACGCGCAAATCCGTCGCTATACGGTCGATCAGCCCTAGCATAAGCGCGTCCGATGCCTTGATGCGGCGGCAGGAGGTGATGATGTCGATGGCGGTGGCGGCGTCCGTCAGGCGCGGCAAACGCACCGTGCCGCCAGCACCGGGAATGATCCCGAATGTCACTTCCGGCAGGCCGACCACGGCATCTGCGGTGGCGATGCGGGCATCGCAGCCCAGCGCCAGCTCGAAACCACCGCCAAGGGCCGCGCCATGCAGCGCGGCAACGATGGGCTTTGGAAATTGCTCAAAGGCCGCGATGACAGCCGGAACCTGCGGGTCGGCGAGCGGGGCTGAAAACTCCCGCAGATCCGATCCCGCCACAAAGGTTTTGCCCGCACCGATCAGAACGGCGGCGGTCACCGTATCGTCGGCTTCAAGGGTCGCCAGCGCCTCCAGAAGACCGCGACGCACCTCGATGGAGCCCGCATTGATCGGCGGATTGTCGATGACGATGAAGGCGATATCGCCATCGCGTTCGATACGAACGCGTGAAGTCTCTGTCTGCATGATCTGGTCTGACCCTTATGCCTGGCTGACATATTTGACGGTCTGGAACGCTTCCAGTCCCTCGATGCCGCCTTCGCGGCCCTGTCCGCTATCTTTGACGCCCCCGAACGGGGTTTCAGGCAGCGACGCCTGCCAATGATTGATGATGACGTTGCCGCTTTCGACGCGCTCCGCAACCTCGGAAATGATGCGGCTGTCATGGGTGAAAGCATAGGCAGCAAGCCCGAAGGGCAGCCGGTTCGCCAGCCGCATCGCATCCTCGATAGTTGCAAAGGGCTGCGTCACCGCCAGCGGCCCGAAGGGCTCCTCGTTCATCGCAAGGCTTGTGTCGTCGGCATGGACCAGCAATGTCGGCTCGAAGAAAAAGCCCTGATTGTTGATGCGGTGACCACCGGCGGCGACCTTCGTGCCACGCGCATTTGCATCCTCGACAAACGCCTCGATGGCGGTGATGCGGCGCGCATGGGCCAGCGGGCCCATCTGCGTCGATGCCACGCGCCCGTCTCCCACCTTTATCGCACGGGCGGCCTCGGCGAAGGCTTCGGCAAAACGGTCGTGCTTGCTTTCATGCACGAAAAAGCGTGTAGGCGAGGTGCAGATCTGCCCGGAATTGCGATATTTGGCTTTGGCGGCAGAGAGCGCCACCGCCTCGATATCCGCATCGGCAAAGATCAGCACGGGGGCGTGGCCGCCAAGCTCTGAAATCATCCGTTTCATGCCGAGAGCGGCCTGGGCGGCCAGCGATTTTCCCACCGCCGTCGAGCCGGTAAAGGTCACGCCCTTGATGACGGGTGAGGCGATTAGTTGTTTCGATATCTCCGCCGGATTGCCGGTGACGACGCTGAGCGCGCCTGCGGGCAGACCGGCTTCTTCCAGAATTGCGGCGAGCGCAAAGGTGCAGGCGGGCGTTTCTTCCGCAGGCTTCATCACCACCGTGCAACCGGCGGCAAGCGCGCCGCTGATCTTGCGCGACGGGGTGATCAGAGGCGCATTCCATGGTGCAAAGGCCGCGATGGGACCGAGCGGCTCCTTCAGTACCATCTGGCGGATGCCTGGCTGGCGCGACGGGATGACCCGGCCATAGGCGCGGCGGGCTTCCTCGGCATCCCAGGTGAAAATGCCTGCGGCAGTCTCGACCTCGACTTTCGCCTCGGCCAGCGGCTTGCCAAGCTCTGTGCTGATCAGCCATGCCATGGCATCGGCGCGTTCGCGCAGCAGGCTTGCGGCTTTGAGCAGAATGGCGGCCCGGTCATGGGGCGATGTGGCGCGCCATGATTGAAATGCCCGGCCCGCAGCCTCGATTGCTTCCTCCACCTGGGGGGGCGTGGCATGGGGCATTTGCCCCAGAACCTCGCCGGTGGCGGGGTCGAGCACGTCAGTGCTGACATCAGGGCGATCATCGACCCAACGCCCGGCAATGAACAATCTCAAGGCGGGATAGCTCCTGTCCGCATCCATGGCGCGGTCTCCTCTCACGCTTTGCCCGCGCCTGTTGACCGGATCTTCTCCAGCACCGGGCCGAGATAGGTCATGAAGCCCTGGTGGTCCTCGCTCATCGGAAAATGGCCAAGACCTTTCATGATTACCGCTTCGGCGCCCTTGATACTGTCCACCAGCGCCAGCGTATCTTCGGGCGTGCAGGAATAGTCATATTCGCCGGTCAGCAGATAGAGCGGGCATTTGCCGGTGTCGATGCGCGCCACATCGCCGCGCATGTCGCCATCCTGCTTGTAGAAGAACAGATCGCCCTTGAAGATGCCGGGACCGCCCTGCATGTAATGCCACAGGGTTTCCCAGCGGTCGCCATCGGTTGCAAGCGGTCCGATGAGGCCTGAAACGATGGCCGCGCAGACTTCGCCGCCATGCACATCGGGGCGGTGCGTCCAGGAAATATCGTAATAGGGGTTCACATGCGCGCCCGATTGAAGGCCGATGGCCGCGCGGAACAGTTCGGGGTGGCGGAGCGAAAGGTGCAGCACGGCGCGACCGCCGATGGAGCAGCCCATGACCACCGGCTTGTCCAGCTCAAGTGCTGTCATGATCGAGAGGATGATATCGACATAGCCTGCGGATGTCAGGCGATACTCTTCCTCATGCCAGCCGGTAGGCGGCGATGATTTGCCGTGCCATGGCATATCGAAGACGACGACGCGGAAGTTTTCCAGCACCTTTTCGTCGTTGAGAAGATTGCGATACTGGCGGCCATCGGAGCCTGCGGTGTGAAGGCACAGAAGCGGAATGCCCTGACCGGCTTCTTCCACATAGATCCTGTGGCTGCGACCGGCGATATCGAGCTTGAGATAGCGTCCGACAATGGGTTCGAAGCTGGCGGTCACGTGTTCACCTCCTCGCGAACGGCAGAAAAAATCTCTTTGAAATATCGCAGATTGGCCATGAAGGGATGCAGATTACCCTCGATCTTCAGATGGCGTGATTTCAGCAGCGCGAAGAGATCGTGATAGCCCGGTGCGGGCACCGCCTCGAAAAACCGCGCCCAGGAATCGGACGCAGCGCGCAGCGCAAAGGTCCAGCTCGGCATGACGAATGGACCTTTTTGAACCGAGGCGACACGACCCTTGTCGATATCGATCAGAAAGGCATGTTCGCCGATCTCGACCAGAAAACGCAGGCTGACATATTGCCCGCGTCTGACCAGACCTTCTCTATGATTGATGATATCAGGAAGCGCTTCAAGCATGTTTCCTCCTCCCTTATTGTCTTCTTAAATATCCGATGCCTGCATCAGCGCATCCACGGCCACCACGCCCTGTCCCTCGGGAAGCACCAGGAACGGATTGACCTCGGCCTCCTGTATCGCCAGATCCGGACGCACAGCAAGCGAGGACAGGGCGACGATGGAGGCGGCCAGCGCCTCCAGATCGCCGCGCGGCTTGCCTCTGAACCCCCTGAGGGCTGCGAAGGCCTTGACCTCATCGATCATCTCGCGAGCCGTTTCGATTGTCACAGGCGCGAGCCTGACGGCGCGGTCCTGATAGATTTCCGTCATCACGCCGCCTGCGGCCACCATGATGATCGGCCCTACCTCTTGATCGATACGATAACCCACCAGCGCCTCGCCAACGCCCTTGACCATGGCCTGTACGAGAATATCGGCACCCTGGGCTTCCGGCACATGGGCGCTGACATTTTTGCCGATATCCAGGGCTGCCTTTTCAAGGCCGGAACGGTCGGAAATGCCCAGAACCACGCCGCCGACATCCGTCTTGTGCAGAACATGCGATGACAGCACCTTGGCAACCACCGGATAGGCAAAAGGCAATTCACCGGAGAGCTTGCCTTGCGGCAGCACATGAATGGGTGCGTGTTGGACACCAAGGGCTTCGAGAACGCCATAGGCCTCGCGCTCATCAAGGTTACGCCCTGTGTCGGAACGGCTGACTTTCGGGGCTGCGCCACCATCCGGGCGCCTGCGCCGGAATGCCGCCGCCACGACATCGGCGCAGGCTTCGGGCGACCGGAAAACCGGTATGCCCTTCTCGGACAGAAGCCCCAATGCCTCAGGAGCATCGGGAACGAGGAAGACGGCGAGCGGCACGTCCTTGCCGGCGACGTCAAAAATCGGTTTTACCGCGAGATCGGGGTGGTTGCGGGCCGATGAGCCGACGACGGCAATCACCAGATCGAACTGCTTCGAATCCACCATGGTCGAAAGGGCGGCTTTCATGACCTCCGGCTTGACGCCAGCAAGGGTCAGGTCAACGATACGACCGCGTTCCACCTCGACACCTGATGCTTTGAATGTATCAAAGGTCGAGGCCACGGGCTCCTCGACCGTGATGCCACGGACACCGAGCTGATCGACAACCATGGCCGCACCGCCGCCCGTGGTGGTCACCACGCCGACCTTTGCGGTATAGCCATGCGTCTGCGTTTTCGTTCGTGACAAGAGTGGCAATGCGCCGAGAAGGCCTTCGAGCGTATCGACGCGGGCAATGCCGCAATCGCGCAGGAAGGCATCGGCCACGGCATCTTCACCGGCCAGAGCGCCGGTATGCGATAGCGCCAGTTCGGCGGCCTGCTGCGAGCGTCCGAGTTTCAGCGCGACGATGGGTTTGTCATGGCGATGCGCCAGTTCCGCAAAGCGTCTGAGATGATCGGCATTGCGCAGGCTTTCGAGGAACAGCAGGTATCCGCCGACCGTGGGGTCCTCAAGTACGGCCTCGCAAAGCTCGCCCAGCGACAGATCGATCTCGTTGCCGACGGAGACCAGACCGGCAAAGCCGATGCCCAGCGATTTGCCGCGCGACAGGAGAGCACCGATCATGCTGCCGCTATGGGAGGCGACGAAGATATTGCCCCTCGGCAAGCCTTCTTCGGCAAAGGCGGCGTTTGCCGTCATCACCGTCTTGCGGTGAACATTGACCATGCCGAGGCTGGATGGGCCGATAAGACGCAACCCCGATTGTTTCGCAGCCGCCAGCATGCGCTCGGTGCGCTCCTGCCCGGCACTGCCGCCCTCGGAAAAGCCGTTGGCGAGAACGGTTGCCACCTTTACGCCCTTTGCCGCGCATTCGGCCACCGCATCCACGGCAGCATCCGCACCCGTCAGAATGAAGGCGTGATCGACCACCTCGGGAAGATCGTCGAGGGAGGCCCAGGCCTTCTCGCCGAGAACCGAGGTTCTGCGGGGGTTGATTGGATAAAGATTGCCCGCAAAACCCGCGCGCCTGAGATAGGAGAGCGGGCGTCCCGCCGTTTTCGTGGCATCATCGGAGGCCCCGATGATTGCGATGCTGCGGGGTGCGAAAAAGGCGGAATGGAACGCGCTGTCAACAGGCATTACGGGTCGACCTTCATTCTGCGGCGTTCGGAACACGCGGGGCGCGCTGTTCGAAACGGCGATCAAATACATGTTCCGCAATGCGGTTCTTGAGAACTTCGATGGAGCCACCGGCAATCATCCAGCCCCGCGTTCTGCGCATGCAATATTCCGCCAGCGCCTCGGTGCTGTAGCCAAGCCCACCCATGATCTGGATCGCCTCGTTGGCAGCATCGAAACCGGCCTGGTTGCAGGCAAGCTTTGCAAGAGCCGTATCGGCAGCACTCGGTAATTCTCCCTCGCCGACCGATGCGCTACGATAGAGCAGAAGCTGCGCAGATTCGAGCTTCAGCAGCAAGTCGGCAAATTTCCACTGCAAGCCCTGGAATTCGCAGAGCGGACGACCGAATTGCTTGCGCACCAGCGCATGTTCGCGAGCGAGGTTAAAGGCATAGCGCCCCAGAGCCAGCGAACGGGCAGCATTGCCCAGGCGCTCGACGTTGAAACCGGAGATCTGCTTCTTGAAACCGCCGGGGCCGAGCAGGATATTGGCTGCCGGAATACGGCAATTGTCGAAATGCAGTTCAGACCATTCTTCGCCGCTCATGAAAGCCGATGGCTTGCTGACGGTAAAGCCCGGAGCGTTGCGTTCGACCAGAACCGAACCGATGCCTCCGGCACCGGGGCCAAAGCGCACATAGATGAGGTAGAGAGACGCATCCGGGCTGTGGGTCGAAAACACCTTGGAGCCGTTGACGATAACCTCATCGCCTTCGATACGCGCCGACGTCTTGAGTTCGGTGACCGCAGAACCGGCATCGGGTTCGGACATGCCAAGGCTGATGACTTTTCGTCCACCGATGAGGTCGGCCAGAAAACGCTCTTTCTGATCGGCACTGGCATATTCGACGAATGTTCTGATGGGGCCGAAATTACCTGCCTGCACCACATCGGCGCTGCGAGGGCACACGGCTGCGACCTGCTCAATGGCGATGATCGCATCGAGCAACGTACCGCCCTGCCCGCCGTCTTCTTCAGAAAACGCGATGCCCAGAAGTCCTTGCTCAGCCATCAACTTCGCGACATCGAAGGGGAAACCCGGTGTATGTGCGCGTTCGAGGGCACCCGCTGCCAGATGCTGTTCGGCAAAACGGCGAACCGAATCCGCAAACATTTTTTGCTCTTCGCTCAGGGCAAAATCCATGATCAATGCTCTCTCTTTAGACCGACATTGGCACCCTCTCGTGCCGCTGTCAGGATTTGGCCGAAAACCTCAAGCCTTCGCAACGTACTAGGCATCGGGACGCCATGAGTTTTCCGCTCAACAGAACCGCATGCCGGTGCTTAACAACGGATCGATTGCTCGATATGACTCCTCGCAACGCTTGTATGGCTGCCTTGTGGCGCAGGCGTTTTTGCATGGAGGAAGCAAATGGCAGTGACCGGGATGCCCCCGTTGAACCCGCTTTACGTTTTCGAGGTTGCGGCCCGGCATGGCGGCTTTGGCAAGGCGGCACAGGAACTCAACGTCACCCAATCCGCCGTCAGCCGCCAGATTTCGGTGCTGGAAAGCTATCTGGGTGTCAGGCTGTTTCACCGCGAACGCACCGGCTCGAAACTCACCGAAGCGGGAGAAGAATTTGCAGCCGAGATCGCGGAGCCCTTCGCAAAACTCGCAGCAGCATCTCACCGCCTTGTCGAGCGCAAGCCGAATTCGCCGCTGAAACTGCGCGCCTACGCGACATTCGCCAGCCGCTGGCTCATTCCGCGCCTGTCGAATTTCCACAAACGCTATCCGAAAATACAGATCACCGTCAGCAATACGGTCAAGCCCGTCGATTTTTCACGCGAGACGGTGGAAATCGCCATTCAGGTGGGCAACGGCAACTGGCCGGGCATGAACGCCATTCACCTGTTTGACGATGTGATTCAGCCCGTAGCAAGTCCTGCGCTTTTGAAGCGCACACCATTGAATACCCCTGCCGATTTGCTGAAACATGCGCGGCTTCATTCCTATTACCGCAGGCGTGATTGGGCAGACTGGTTTGCCGCTGCCGGTGTCGATTTGCCGGATGATCGCGGCACGGTTTTCGAATCCTCGAACCTAACCTATCAGGCGGCCATCGAGGGCCTCGGCGTGGCGATTGGGCAGAAGGCGCTTCTGGGCGAGGAGTTGGCATCCGGCAAACTGGTGGCGCTGTTCGACAGCGTCAAGCGGCCGCTGGCCTATTATCTGGTGTGGCCGATGGATCGCCCCGAATCCAGAAAGCTGCAATCCTTCCGCGACTGGCTTCTGGAAGAAACGAAAAACGACCCGGCACTTCGTTAGCGTTTGTCAGGGAAAAGTGGAAACCGGTTTTCCCGAAAAGACAAACGACAAAAAAGAAGCGCCGGGTCCGTGGCTTATCATTTTGCAGGAATTGAGCACCCGCCATCTGCCTGCGAACGGAAGGCTTTGTCAGCCGGAACCGTTTCCAGAAGCTTGTAGAAATCCCAGTCGTATTTCGACTCTTCCGGGGTTTTTACCTGAAAGAGATACATGTCGCGCATCACACGTCCATCGGTGCGGATGGTCGCATTTTTCGTATAGAAATCGTTGATCGGAATGTCCCGCATCTTGGCGACGGTGGATTTGGCCTCGTCGCTGCCATTGGCATCGATGGACTTCAGATAATGCGTCACCGCACCATAGACCGCGGCCTGCAAACTGCCGGGCGCCTTGCCGCCGGAGCGTTCCATGAAGCGCTTGCTCCATTTTCGCGTGTCGTCGTTCATGTCCCAATAGAAACTATCGGCAAGGATCAGGTCCTTTGCGCTGGCCAGTCCGAGCGATTTGATATCGGGAAGGTTGACGAGAAGCGCCGCCAGGCTTTGACCGGCTTGGGTGATGCCGAATTCCTGCGCCTGCTTGACGGTGTTGACCATGTCGGCACCGGCATTGGCGATGCCGATGACCTGCGCGCCGGACCCCTGGGCCTGAAGCAGGTAGGACGACATATCCGTGCTGTTCAACGGCGCGCGCACGGCACCCAGCACTTCACCGCCATTGGCCTTGATGACCTGGGTCGCCGCACCTTCGAGCGTATGGCCAAAGCTGTAATCCGCCGTCAGGAAGTACCAGCTTTTCAGGCCGCGCCGCACCGTGGCACCGGCCACGACATTGGCATAGGCGTAATTGTCATAGGCCCAATGGACGCCAACCGGCGAACAGGCTTTCCCGGTCAAATCCGGCGTGCCCGGACCTGTCGCCAGAAACACCTTGTTCTTCGCCTTGGAAATTTCCTGCACCGACAAGGCGACGGCTGAGGAAACGACTTCAGTGATGGCATCGACCTTTTCGGTATCATACCATTTGTTCGCGACGGCGCTGCCGACATCGGCCTTGTTCTGGTGATCGGCCTGAACGATTTCGATCGGCACGCCCTGAACCTTGCCGCCAAAATCCTCGGCTGCCATTTTCGCCGCCAGCACGGCGCCAGCGCCGACATTATCAGCATAGGGACCAGACATATCGGTGAGAACACCGATCTTCACCACGCCGTCTGAAATATCGGCGGCAGAGGCTGATGGTGCGGCAAGCAGCGCTCCCAGCACGCTTGCAGCCGCGCAGGCTATATTCTTATTTTTCATGGATACCTCCCCAGCAAGACGACCAATCTCTATAAAGTGCGTCTGATGTAGCTTGCCCTCTTCGCGCGAACGCACAACAGACAAAAACTCATGGGCTGCTGCTCAATTCGAATGTCGGTTGCTAGTGAGCAAGCACGCGAAGCGTCGCACCAAAACGGAATGACCCTGTGCGTTATAGGCTCTTGCGGAAAGTACGTCCCCGCTGACAATGCGTGGTGCATGGATCACATATCCTGCCACTGATACGGAAATGCCTTCTTGTGCGGAAGGGATCGGGAGGAAGCACATGACCAACGAGGACGCCATTCTGGCGGCCAAAGACCTGTGCATCGAATTCAACGGCTTCAAAGCCGTGAACGGTGCATCCTTCAACGTGAGGCGTGGGCATATCCATGCGCTCATCGGCCCGAACGGCGCAGGAAAGACCACCTGCTTCAACCTGTTGACCCGCTTTCTGACGCCGACATCCGGCTCCATCCATTTCAATGGCCAGAACATCACACGCCTTGCGCCGGACGAGATTGCCCGTCGCGGTATGGTGCGCTCCTTCCAGATCTCGGCGGTATTTGGTGATATGACCGTGCTGGAAAACGTACGGGTTGCGCTGCAAAGGCGCAAACATGGCGCGTCCTTCGATTTCTGGCGCAGCGAACGCTCCCTGACTTCGCTGGATGAAGAGGCCGAGAGCCTGGTGGAGTCGGTCGGCCTAAGCCCCTACATCAATTCACGCGCTGCCGAGCTGTCCTATGGCCGCAAACGCGCGCTGGAAGTGGCCACGACACTGGCGCTTGATCCCGAAATGTTGCTGCTCGATGAACCCATGGCCGGCATGGGCCACGAAGATGTCGAACGCACCGCTGCCCTTATCCGCGAGATCGCCAAGACACGCACAGTCCTGATGGTCGAGCATAACCTCAAGGTCGTGGCGGAGCTGTCCGACCGGATCACCGTGCTGGCCAGAGGCCAGGTATTGGCCGAGGGCGATTACGCCACCGTTTCAGCCGATCCGAAGGTCATCGAAGCCTATATTGGAGCCTCCCATGACTGACGTAATGCGAAGCACCGCCGCCATCTCGGTCGAAGGGCTTCAGGCCTGGTATGGCGAGAGCCATATTCTCCACGGCATCGATATGCATGTGAACAAGGGCGAAGTCGTTACCCTGCTGGGGCGCAACGGCGCCGGAAAGACCACGACGCTGCGATCGATCATGGGTCTTTTGGGCAAGCGCACCGGTTCGGTCAGCATTCAGGGCCAGCAGACCATCGGTCTGCCAGCGCGTCGCATCGCCCGCCTCGGCATCGGCTACGTTCCCGAAGAGCGCGGCATTTTCTCCGAGCTTTCCGTCGAAGAAAACCTGTTGCTGCCGCCGAAACTCAAAGATGGCGGCTTCTCGCTGGAGCAGATCTTCACACTGTTCCCGAACCTGAAATCCCGGCTGCAAAGTCAGGGCACCAAGCTTTCCGGTGGTGAGCAGCAAATGCTGGCCATGGCCCGCGTGCTACGCACCGGTGCAGATTTTTTGCTGCTGGACGAACCGACGGAAGGGCTTGCCCCCGTCATCGTTCAGCAGATCGAGGCCGTGCTTCGCATGCTCAAGGAAAGCGGCTTCACCATCATCCTCGTCGAGCAGAACCTGCGCTTTGCCGCCTCGCTGGCTGATCGCCATTACGTTGTCGAACAGGGCAAGGTCGTGGCCGAAGCGGATGGCAGCGAAAACATCGACACTCTTCAACACTATCTCGGGGTTTGACCATGGCGACAATCTTCGGCGTGCCTCTCGTCGCACTCATGGGGCAACTTCTTCTGGGCCTGATCAACGGCGCATTCTACGCGATCTTGAGTCTCGGCCTTGCGATCATCTTCGGCCTTTTGCGCATCGTGAACTTTGCGCACGGCGCGCTCTACATGATGGGCGCGTTCGTGGCATGGATGCTGTCGAACTATCTCGGCCTCGGTTACTGGTGGGCGCTCATTCTGGCACCCGTTACCGTCGGTCTTTTCGGCATTCTGCTGGAGCGGCTGCTTCTGTCACGGATTTCCTCGCTCGACCACGTCTATGGCCTGCTTCTGACCTTCGGCGTTGCGCTCATCGTGCAGGGCCTGTTCATGAACGGCTATGGTTCATCCGGCATGAGCTATGCCACACCTGCGGCGCTGACCGGCGGCTTCAATCTCGGTTTCATGTTCCTGCCGATCTATCGCGCATGGGTCATCGTCGCGTCTATCGTCGTCTGCCTTGCGGCATGGTTCGTGATCGAGAAGACCAAGCTCGGCTCTTATCTGCGGGCCGCCACTGAAAATCCCGGCCTCGTCGGCGCCTTCGGCGTCAACGTACCCCTGATGATCACGATCACCTATGGCGTTGGCGTCGGTCTGGCGGCCTTTGCGGGTGTGCTGGCAGCGCCGATCTATTCGGTCAGCCCCACAATGGGCGTCGATCTGATCATCGTCGTCTTTGCCGTGGTGGTCATCGGCGGCATGGGGTCGATCCTTGGTGCCGTCATCACCGGCTTCGGCCTTGGCCTCATCGAAGGTCTGACGAAGGTCTTCTACCCGGAGGCGTCTTCGACGGTCATCTTCATCATCATGGCCATCGTCCTTCTCATCAAACCCAATGGCCTGTTCGGAAAGGGTATCGCATGAGTGGCACCGCTCCCATGTCTGTAGCGATGGGCACGCGACCTGTCGCCCGTCATTCGAAGAAATCCTATATCGCGGCCTTTGCCGTCATTGCGGTCCTTCTGGCAATCGCGCCCTTCGTCGCTTATCCGGTCTTCGTGATGAAGGTTTTGTGCTTTGCGCTGTTTGCACTGGCTTTCAACCTGCTCTTCGGTTTTGGCGGAATGCTGTCCTTCGGCCACGCGGCCTATTTCGGCATGGCCAGTTATGTGTCTGCCTATACGGCGAAGTACTGGGGCCTGACGCCTGAGCTTTCCATTATCTCCGGTATAGCAGTCGCCGCCATTCTGGGCCTGATCATCGGTGGATTGGCCATACGCAGCAAGGGCATCTATTTCTCGATGGTCACGCTGGCCTTTGCACAGATGATCTATTTCTTCTCGCTTCAGGCACCCTCTTTCACGGGTGGGGAAGACGGCATTCAGACGGTGCCGCGTCGCGCCTTGTTCGGCCTGATCGACATCTCCAGCGACAGGTCCATCTATGTCCTGGTCTGCGCAATATTCCTTATGGGCCTTTTCATCATCTACCGCACCATCCATTCCCCCTTCGGGCAGGTGCTGAAATGCATTCGCGAGAATGAGAACCGTGCGCTGTCTCTCGGCTATAACGTGCCCCGCTACAAGCTTCTCGTTTTCGTCCTGTCGGCCTCTCTGGCAGGCATGGCAGGCGCGACCAAGGCACTCGTGTTCCAACTCGCCTCTCTGACCGACGTTCACTGGGCCATGTCCGGCGAGGTCGTGCTGATGGCCATCCTTGGCGGCATTGGCACCATCTTCGGGCCGATCCTCGGCGCCTCCGTGATCGTCGGCATGCAGAACTACCTCGCATCCATGGGGGCATGGGTCATGGTCATTCAGGGCTGCGTGTTCGTGGTCTGCGTGCTTGTCTTCCGCGAAGGCATACTCGGGCTCGTCGCCCGCCTTGCGAAAATCAAGCTTTAGCCGAGGGGGGGTGATCTCAGATGGACAATTACACACTGACCGAATTCGGACAGCCTCTGGTCATGCGCTGCGAGCCGGAACTGGCGCCGCGCGGCACTGAAGTCCTCATCGAAGTGTCCTGCTGCGGGGTCTGCCAGACAGACCTCAGCATCAAGAAGGGTTATTACGACCTCGGCGGCGGCAAGAAAATGGTCATGCGCGACCGTGGCATGGTCCCGCCCATCGTGCTGGGTCACGAAATTTCCGGGCGGCTGGTGGCGCTTGGACCGGACGCGGCCATTTCCGAAGACCAGATCGGTCGTACCTTCGTGGTCTATCCCTGGATCGGCTGCGGCCAATGCGTGATGTGCAAGGAAGGAGACGAAAACCTTTGCCTCGCGCCACAATTTCTCGGTCTGCAAAGGCCCGGCGGGCATGCTGAACGCATCATCGTTCCCCATGCCAGGTATCTTGTCGATATCGGCAATGTCGACCCGGCCCTTGCAGCGACCTATGCCTGTTCGGGCCTGACCAGCTACGGCGCCCTCAGCAAGCTGGCTCCACAGGCGCATAAGGCACCGCTGCTGCTCATCGGCGGCGGCGGGCTCGGACAGAGCGCGCTCAACATCGCAAAGGCCCTCGGCTACAAAAGCGTGGTTGTCGGCGATGTCGATCGCATCAAGCGCGAAATAGCCGTGGCGGCAGGTGCGACGAAGGCCATCGACCCGTCATCCTGTGATGACGAGGACTTTGCCGGGCAATTCGCAAGCGTCATCGATTTCGTCGGCAATACGGCGACCTATGAGTTCGGCTTGAAGGCACTCCGGCGCGGCGGTCGCTATGTCATCGTCGGACTTTCCGGCGGAGAAGTCACCCAGGCATTGCCGCCGATCTCGCTGCGCCCGATCTCGATCATCGGATCGCTGACCGGCAGTCTGGACGATCTTCGCGCGTTGCTGAACCTGGCGAAGACCGGAAAACTAAAACCCATGGACATCGAACGCCAGCCGCGCAGCGCAACCAATGACGCGCTTGACCGGGTTCGCGATGGAAAGGTCCGTGGTCGTCTCGTGCTCGTTTCACAAAAGAGCGACGCCTACGACCGGGAATAAAAGCTTCAACGGAGGAGGAGGACAACATGATCAAGAGAAGACAATTGCTGGGCGGGGTAGCAGCCGCGTCCGTATTAAGCATGACCGGCATCGGTCGCGCCCAGGATAATAAGACGATCCGAATAGGCGTGCTGCTTGATCTTTCCGGGCCATACCGCGATACCGGCGGTGAAACGGCTGTTGCCTGCGCACGGCAGGCGGTGAAGGATTCCGGCATTCTGGAGCGCGGTTTCAACGTCGAGGTGCTGGTCGCCGACCACCAGCAGAAGACGGATGTGGGCGTAGGCATCGTCCGCAAGTGGATCGATCAGGACGGCGTCGATGCCGTGACAGAAATCAACAACAGCGCCATCGCCCTGGGTGCAGTCGATGTCATCAAGGCCAAGGACAAGGTGTTTCTGGCCAGCGGCCCGGCCAGTGCCGACTTTACCGGGAAGGCATGCAGCCCGAACACCGTACATTGGGCGCTAGACACCTATTGCCGCGCAAAATCTACCGGCGGCGCCATTCTCAAGAACGGCGGCGACAGCTGGTATTTCGTGACGGCGAACTATGCCTTCGGTCAGTCGCTTCAGGCCATGGCAACCGACGTGATCACGCCTGGCGGCGGCAAGGTTCTCGGCTCATCGGTCTATCCGTTCCCGGGCACTACGGACTTCTCGTCCTTCCTGCTAACGGCAACATCCACCAACCCGAAAGTCATCGCCTTTGCCAATACGGCGGGCGATCTCATCAGCAGTGTCAAATCCGTCAAGGAATTCGGCCTCGACCAGAGCATCACCATCGCGGCGCTCGCCGGCTTCATCACCGAAGTCCATGCGCTGGGGCTGGAGGCCGCACAAGGCCTGATGCTGACGGAAACATTCTACTGGGACCGCAATGACCGCACCCGCGCCTTCACCGATAAGATCAAGAAGGAAACACCGAAAAACTATCCCAACAGCGAACATGCGGCCACCTATGCCAGCGTCTTCCACTATCTCAAGGCTGTCGCTGAGATGGGTGCCGCCGAAGCCAAGGCATCGGGACGCAATACGGTTCGCGCCATGAAGAAAATGCCAACCGACGATGATTGCTTCGGCAAGGGCAGAATTCGCGAAGACGGTCGCGCACTTATCCCGACCTATCTCCTTCAGGCGAAAGCGCCAAGCGAGAGCAAAGGCGAATGGGACCTCTTCAAGATCATCGCCGAAACACCTGCGGAAGAGGCGTTTAGGCCGCTGGATCAGAACGTGTGCTCGACGTCCGACATGTGAAACAATGGCCGCTCAGCGTATCGCTGGGCGGTCGACCTGCACTTCACGTGCCAACCTCAGTTTCCATATGAACATCGCCCTGAAACTGTAATCTTCCGTCCATCATCTGTTCATGAAGCAGCCACGCCTGCTTCAGACGGGACATCCATATTCCTGTTGTCGCTCAAAACGAGCAATCAAACAGGAGACACATATGCGCTGGATAGCCAAGGCGACTGCCGTAACAGGAACCGTTCTGCTTATGACCGCCGGTGGCGTGAATGCCGTCGAAATTCACAATGGGTCCATCAGCGAGGCCGAAGTCCTCAAAACACAAAAGGCCTGGGGCGAAGCCCTCGTCGCGATTTCGCGTGAGTATGAAGACAAGGGCGCAAAGCCTGCCCGTGACATGGCAGCGAAGGTGATCGATGCGGCCTATGGCTACCAGCTGGGCCCGGTCCTCTTCAAACCGACGTTGACGCAGGAGCCGCAGACCTTCCGAACAGACCGCGAGGGCGCTCTGGCTTACTTCGTGGGTCAAAACCCGAAATACCCTGCCGATACCGGCTTTGCCCTGAAGGGATGGCGTGAGGTGGACGTCAAGAATGCTGCCATTCTTCTGGATGGGGAATACGCGACCACGCTCGGCAAGGTATCGTTCACCGACAAGGACGGTAAAGTAACGACTGTCGACAAGTCATGGACGTTCAAAAAGGATGATGAGGGGACGATCCGCATCGTCCAGCACCATTCCTCACTGCCTTATGCGGTCAAATAAATCTTGGCTGTCGCAGGCATCGACTACTGGTTCTGTTCGAGACGATAGCCAATGCCCCTGACAGTCGTGATGCAGGAGCGCCCCTCCGAAGACCTGTCGATCTTTGCGCGCAATCGGCGCACATAGACATCGACCACATTGGTCAGAGGGTCTTCGCCTGCGCCCCAGATATTGGCCAAAATCCGCTCCCGGCTGAGAACACGGCCGGGAGCCGACATGAAGAGTTCCAAGAGCGCAAGCTCCTTAGCAGTCAACGAAATTTCATCGCCTTCAACGGTGACCCGCATGGACTCCCGGTCCAGTTCCAGTCCACCAACGCACAACGTCTTAGGCCCGAGCGGACGCAGATCGACCGGGCGGCGCATCAGCGCCTCGATGCGCGCCAGCAATTCTTCAAACGAGAATGGCTTGACCAGATAATCGTCAGCACCCATGCGCAATCCCGAGATGCGATCATTGACCGAGCCAAGGGCTGTCAGCATCAGGATCGGAGCCGATATCCCGCTGGCACGGAGCGTCTGGCAGACATCGGAACCGTTGATGATCGGCAGCATGACATCGAGCAGAATGGCACCGTTTGCACCACTAGACCGCCATTCCTGCCATAGTTCATGGGCGCGCTCGATGCCGGTCGGGCCATCACGTGCAACGGTGACGCCATAGCCTTCCGCACGCAATCCGCGTTCCAGAAAATCAGCCACTCTCGGATCATCTTCTATGATGAGTATGTTCACTCTGTCGCCTCCACGGTGGCTTCGACGAAGGCACCGTTTTTGAGCAATGGCAATCGAAGCGTCGCCGTCGTTCCCTTGCCACTATCGCTGGAAAGAGTGATTGTTCCATCATGCGCAGAGACCAGATGCCTGGCGATGGACAGCCCAAGGCCGGTGCCCTCGGGACGATGAAGCCTTGCATTGTCACCGCGGAAATTGCGTTCGAAGACGTGGTTCAGCGCATCGGGTTCGATGCCGATCCCGTTGTCGTGCACGACCAGTTCCCATGTGTTTTCGACCACATGGGACACGATTTTCACTTGACCGTTTTGAGGCGAATAACGGATGGCGTTATCGAGCAAAATCGCGATGACCTGTCGCAAGCGGAACGCATCACCAGCCACGACCGTCTCTGCATCTTCAATATCGGTCACGATTGCAACGCTTCGCTGATTGGCCAGGGCGGCGGCACTCAACAAAGCCTCTTCAAGCGGACCGGCAATATCGATCGGCTCCCTGTTGAGCGCCAAAGTCTCGTCTTCGCCGCGCGACATCATCAAGAGATCATCGATCAGGCTTCCCATCTGGCTTGCCGCCTGGCCAATGCGCTCCAGCGATGCGCGATAATCATCATCCGCCTTCTGTCCGCGCAGCGCGATCTCCGCTTCACCCCGAATTGCAGTGGTAGGCGTGCGCAATTCGTGGCTGATATCGGCCAACAAGCTGCGTCTGCGTCCCTCGGAAGCGCGCAATCGCGATAGGGCATTTTCAAGAGCAGATGTCCGCTCCTTGACCTGTTGTTCAAGGATGATCCGCTGGTTGGCTTCCTCGTGCCTCCTCAGCAAAAGCTCCGACGCCATGCGATTGATGCTGGTGGCGAACCGGCCAAATTCGTCGGTGGTCGTCACAGGGATGCGATGTTCGAGTTGACCGGCTTCATAGGCTTTCGCCCCTTCGGACATTTGTTGCAGAGGGCGGCGGATGGCGTTGGCGATCGCATATGCCAATCCCATGCCGATGACAGCGATGATGAACGTCATCCCCGCAAGGACACGATTGAGTTGCAAAAGGGCGGCATCCGCGTTTGCCCGCGTGATAACGAGTTGCGATCGTTCCTTGGCGATGATGTCGTTGAGGACTTCGCGAAGGTCTCGCCCGGCTCCCTGATCGAAAATCGTTTCTATGGAGGCCCATGCGGTTCGCACATCATCTGCTCCGGTATGGGACCTGATCTGTTCGATGGCCGGTTTGAGCGCGATCACGCTGCCTGAGATAAGCCGCAAGGCCTCGTCGCGCGCGTCATCATCAGCATCAGGCCCGGCAGCGAGATGATCCATCTCCCGCGTTTTCTGGCTGATACGTTGAAGCTGTTCGATCGTCGTGGCCATGTGAGCGCGGAGCATTTCACCATCGCCAGGCGCATGATCTGCGCCAATCAGAGCGCGCAGAGACCACGCACGCAGCCGCTGCTTGGTCGCGGAAAGTTCCAGCAGTCCAGACAGAAGATCACCCGCATAGCGACCGCGAATAACCTGCTGCTCCGCCACTGTTGCGATGTGACGATTGAGCAGTCCTTGGGACACAATCAGGATGGCGAGGACCGCAAAGGCTCCAACCAGCCGTATCGTGAAGTCGAAGCGCTTCATTGTCACCACCTGTCATCCCCGCTTCCGGTCGCCGATCTCATCCACGTCCAAAGGGCCGCAAGACCAATCCCAACAACCTATATGGCAGAATTTATGGCATTTATCGGCTGCACCCACATGCGCGTTCGTCTTTTGTGCAAACACCTGATAGAGAAATAGCCTGCTGAATGTGACGGGTCGGACATCATCTTCAGATGTTGGAAACTCAGGACCGAAACTGGAGACGATTATGGGTTGGAAAACGCCGAAATTCGAATACGTGAACGGCTACAAGATCGTCGAGATCGATGGACCTGCCTTTACCGTTTACGATGGTGCCCGTCAGATTGGCGATGAATTCCCCTACTCCGGCGAAGCTGCTGCCTATGCAAACTCTTTGCCGAAACGCGGTTCTCAGCAAAACTAGGGGGAAGGCTGCGAAATCGCGGGCAACCTCTGTCAATGAATGCGAAGTCAAACTTGACCAATTCACGTCTTCACTCAGCCCTGGAATTGCTTGGTTGGTCCGACTTTTTTTCGGATCAGATCAACGCGGACGAAGCTGACCTTCTGCCCCGGCGCATCTCGTCGGTTCACCGGGCGCGTATAGAAGCAATAGCGGATACAGGGCCCGTCAAACTGGAACTGCCAGCCAATGCCAACGTCGCTGACTTCGCGGTGGGCGATTGGGTGCTTGCCGATCCAGGGTCCGACATGTTTGTCAGGCGCCTCGACAGAAAAACCGTGTTTCAGAGACGCACCGAGCTTGGTCATGGCCAGCAACTGGTTGCAGCCAACATCGATACGCTTTTTATCGTCACATCCTGCAATGCCGATTTCAACACAGACCGCTTAGAACGTTACCTGATCATGGCCAACGAGGCCGGAACGACACCCGTGATCGTGTTGACGAAGGCCGACACTGCTGATGACGTTGGCCTGTTTCAGACGCAAGCCGAGGCTTTGCAACGCGACCTGCCCGTCGTTGCCTTGAACGGGCGCTCTGCCGACGCGCACTCTCGCTTGAGTGCATGGTGCGGCGTTGGCCAGACGATCGCCCTGGTGGGGTCCTCCGGTGTCGGAAAGTCTACACTCGTCAACACCCTAACGGGACCGACATCCGACACACAGCAAAAAACCGGGACCATTCGCGAGCACGACGCGCAAGGCCGCCATACCACGACCGCGCGATCGCTGCACTCCATTGCGGGTGGTGGCTGGGTTATCGATACGCCCGGCATAAGAACGCTCGTCGTCAGCGATGTCACCGACGGGATCGACACGGTTTTTGCAGACATAACCGAACTGGCACCCCTTTGCCGATTTCGCGATTGTACCCACGCGCATGAACCGGGCTGCGCAGTTCAGGCCGCTGTCAAAAGCGGCGCTTTGGCCGCTGACCGCGTTGAACGCTGGCGAAACCTGACGTCAGAAAACCGTGATAAGACACCTGTCTTCAGCGGTCCGCGCGGCAACAAGATCGCTCGAAAAAAGAAATATTGAACGGTTACACGCCTTCGAACCGCCATTGCACGCTTTGTACGATCAGAGCCTCTAGCAACTGACGTGGCGCAGCGGCCAATCACAAAATTTCCTTACGCATGAAAAAACCCGTCGGCTCGGTCGTCTCTGCTTCGTGGCACATCCAGAAGTTCGGCGAGGACACGCATGATGACGGCAGGACACTTTTTAGAAACAACCCGATATGTGTTCTTGTCTTCGGGAACCCGTAACCGTGCTTCCTCACCCCTCATCGCGTGCGAAGCATAATGTCTGTCGCCTGGAAGGCTGCCGAGACAGCCACGTTTCAGAGTTTCGCCAATTGCTACATGCGCGAGATCGATACCGGCAAAGCTGTTCGCCATAAGGTATTCGCAAGAGAAATCGACTGCATCGAATGGGTGCTGCATGGCAGCAGAATGTTTATCAGAGCCGAAGTGACCTCGGCATCACTCTGCGGCCCGCACCATTTTGGCCGCATATGGCAGCGCGCATTCTCAGAAACCGTTTGGCACCCTTGCGCGCCCATGCCTGCCTTGCAGGCATTGATGCGGGAGGCCTATCAGAGTGCGCCGGAAGGTAGCAATCGGAACGGCTGCGAGACAGAACTTCTGTTGCGCGTGATGGACAGCAACCAGCAGATCAACACCAATATCGAATATGCGCTGGCCGAACCCGACGAGCGTGATGATTTCATTGCTGCCGAACAATCACTCATATTCGGACACTGGCTGCACCCGACGCCGAAAAGTCGACAGGGCATGACCTTCTGGCAGCAGAAAACCTATGCGCCGGAATTCCATGGCCGTTTTCAGCTGCATTATTTTGCGGCACGAACGGATTTCGTGACGCATGCGTCGGCGACCGACCAGTCTGCCGACCGTATCGTCGCCCAACTCGCCGGTTCTAGCGCCCGCAACTTCGGTATTCGCGGCAATGAAACACTCCTGCCAATGCACCCCTTGCAGGCGCAGGCACTGCTACTTGATCCCGACATCAGCGCGATGATGGCAGAAGGCGCCCTTCGAAGCCTTGGTCCTGCGGGGCCACATTTCACGGCAACGTCGTCGGTGCGCACGGTCTGGAGCGAAGACGCCGACTGGATGCTGAAGTTTTCGCTGCCTGTGCGCATCACCAATTCGGTGCGCATCAACGGGCGTGACGAGCTGGATGCGGGCGTCGCCATGGCAAAGCTGGTCGACCGGTTCGATCTTGCACGAGAGATGCCATCGTTCCGCATCATCCGGGACCCCGCCTTCATCACGCTTGATATTCCTGGCCGCAAAGAAAGCGGGTTCGAGACGATTTTCCGGGAAAACCCGTTTAGGGCAAAGAGTGGGACGGGTATCGTCACGCTCGCATCGCTGACGGCGGAACCAATTCCGGGCCAACTGTCGCGGCTGGAACGGCTCGTCAGGCAGGTAAATGCTGGGGAGAGCGGCAATATCGAAGCAACCGCATCGCTCTGGTTTCGCCAATATCTCGATTGCGCTGTCACGCCATTGATCGAGCTTTATGAGAGGCATGGAATTGCGCTCGAGGCGCACCAACAAAACAGCCTTGTCGATATCGGCACGGGTTACCCAAGGCTGGGCTACTACCGCGACAATCAGGGTTTCTATCTCTCCGAAAGCCATAGGCCAGCAATCGCAAGCGCCGTGCCCGAAACAGAAACGATCAACTCCCTCTATTTCCCCGAAGCAGATATTCGTGACCGCTTTGCCTATTACCTGATCGTCAATCAGGTGTTTTCGGTCATCAGCCGCATGGCGCATGATGGGCTTGCCGATGAGACGGCCCTCCTGCGGATACTACGTGATCATCTGGAAACGCTTGCGCTTTCCATGCGCGGACTTGGCCGCGATTTCATCCGGCATATTCTGGATGAAGCCGATATCGGCACCAAAGCGAACCTTGCTACCCGACTGGCCGATGTGGACGAACTGAGTTCGATGGGGGACCACTCGCTCTACCGAAAGATGCCCAACCCGCTGAGCCTGCCCACGATCACAGATACCAACACGGTGAGGCCGCATGCCATTGCCTCTTGAAATTCAGTCCGCGCCGCAGGATCGTGTCATCAGACAATTGGTGGCCGCGATGCTGTTCGAAGGTCTCGTTTCCTTTCGGATCGAACCGCCGGACTATCTGACGTGGACGTCTGATGGACGCGATTATCGCTGCCGCGCGACGTTCGGCACATTTGGCCGTACGCGTATTCAACCGCATTCCATCGAGACGAAAGATTCAGATGGCAATTGGGTAGCAGCCTCACTTGCCGCGATTGTCGTGGGCCTACCCGGAAGCGAGACGACCCACAATAAGCTGTTGAGAGAACTCGAGCATACAGTCACGCTTTGCCAGTGGAACGAGGATAATATTCTACCGCGCGAACGGCGGGACATGGCATTCGCGCATCTGGATGGTGCATTACACGAAGGCCACCCCTATCATCCATGCTTCAAGGCACGGTACGGTTTTGCGACCGCAGACAACCAACTCTATGGTCCTGAAGCGGCAAAACCGTTCCAGCTTTTCTGGGCGTTGCATGCGCGCGAAACCATAAGGCAGGCGCTTGACCGCGACGAGACGAGCTTCTGGAAAAGCGAACTCGGCGAGGAGGTCTGGGGCCAGATAGATGACGCGCGCGCTGCGAAAAATCGTAGCTGGGAAAAGTTTGCGCTGGTGCCAATGCATCCGTGGCAATGGCAGCGTTTGAAAGACGGTGCAGGCTCCGACTTGATCGCCAGCGGCAAATTGCATGGCCTCGGACAGTTCGGCGACAATTATCTCGCCAGCCAGTCGCTACGCAGTTTGCACAATATCGATCGCCCTCTGGCCGCAAGCATCAAACTGCCGCTTGACGTCGTCAACACATCCTCCCGGCGTATTCTCGATCCGCATTCGGTTTGCATCGCCCCAGTGCTGTCGCGGTGGATCGCCGGTATGGTGGATGAAGACGCCGCGTTTCGCGACCGTTACCCGCTGACCATTCTTCAGGAATATGCTGCTGTGCTGGCGGAGCACGAAGGCGAACTGTCCGGTCAGATCGGTGCCATCTGGCGCGAAAGTGCGCTCAAAGATTTACAGCCCGGAGAGGACGTCATTCCCTTCAACGCGCTGATGATGCTGGAATCGGATCAAAAGCCGTTCGTTCATCCATGGATCGAGCAGTTCGGTCTCATGCCTTGGCTGAACCGTTTGCTGGAAATCTCCGTCCTGCCCGTCTGGCATCTTTTCGTGCATCACGGCCTTGCCGTCGAAGCCCATGGTCAAAACATGTTGCTCGTGCATCGAAATGGCTGGCCGGTGCGACTGGTGCTTCGTGATTTTCACGAGAGCGTCGAGTTCTGCCCGTCCTTCCTGCGCGCCCCCGCCAAAACGCCAGACTTTCAGTCACTCGATGCGCGTTATCGCAACGCCGCCCCCAATCAATACTACTGGATGGACAATCTCGATTCCCTACGTGAACTGGTGGCAGACACCCTGTTTGTCTACAATCTCGCAGAAATCGCCCATCTCCTCGATCATGCTTACCAACTGCCCGAAGCAAGCTTCTGGCAGCGCGTCGAAGCAATCATCGAAACCTATGCGGCAAGCCACGAAGCGAGCCAGCGGATGGCAGCGCTCGGTTACGATGCGCCGACCATCCAGACAGAATCTCTTCTCACCCGCAAACTGCTCGCCCGCGAGCCGGAATACCATCACGACGTGCCGAACTTCTTTGCGAAGGCCACGGCCGAACGGAGAACGATGCGATGATCAGGATTGGCGAAACGTTTTACGACAAAGCCTATTTCGAAAAGCGCTCAGCAGAGCTGACCGCTTTGACGGGACTTGCGCAGTCCGCCCGTTTCGCGGTGTGCTTTGCAGATGCAGTCGACTGGCTGGCGTTTTTCTTCGCCATCCGGCAAGCCGGTGCCAGCGTTCTACCGATCCACCCCGGCACGCCCTATGCGGCGGCGCGCAAGCTCGCCGTGCAGGCAGGGTGCGACCGGCTGTTCTATAACAGTTTGACGGGCGAAGCCTTGCCGGAAGCATCCGTAACGGGCGGCGAAGGCGAATTGCTGCAAATGAGTTCCGGCACGACCGGCGCGCCAAAGCTGATTGCCCGCACATGGCAGAATATCGAAACGGAAATCGCGAGCTACGTGCAGGCATTCACAGCCTCCGCTGATATGACGCCCATCGCCGCCTGCCCGACGACGCATTCATATGGACTGATCTGCGGCCTTCTGGTGGGGCTTCATCGTGGCGTCACGCCTGTGGTCGTGGATACCGGCAATCCGAAATATCTTTTGAAAGTCATGCGCGAGACCGAGCGGCCCGTGCTCTATTCCTCGCCTGCCATCCTGCATATGCTGGCCCAACTTCTGCCTGCTGGCGAAAGATTGCACGCCGCCATGACCTCGGGCACGCTGTTGCCGGAACCTTGGTTCGCGCGCATTCGTGAAAAATGCGACAATCTCTTCCAGCAATATGGTTGCTCGGAAGCCGGTTGTGTCGCCATCAACCCTGATCTAACCGCCGCGCACGATATGGGCTACGTTCTGCCACACGTTACTGCGGACACAGGCAGCGATCTCGAGGCGGCAGCCGATATCGTCATCCGCAAGGCCGACGGTCAACAAATCCACACGCGCGACCTTGGATATGTCAGAGCTGATGGCATGCTGGTCTTCGTGTCGCGCATGGATGACATGATCAATGTCGCTGGCCTCAATGTCTATCCCAAGGATGTCGAAGACGCTGTCACCGCCATGCCCGGCATTACCGACGCCGTCGCATTTCGCAAGAGCGACCGCTTTGCAGGCGAGCGCGTGGCCCTTCTTTTTAGCGCCGAAAATCCGGTGTCATCAAGCGCGCTACGGGAATGGTTGAGCAAGCAGTTGGCCACCCACCAATTGCCGTCCGAAATGATCCAGGTCAGCGACATTCCCCGCCAGGCCAACGGTAAGATCAGCCGCCGTGATGTTGCCGAACGCCATGCCGCTGGCGCCTTTCTTCCAGTCCCAACCGGAGTGGCTTCATGACCCGCGACGACATTTTTTCCGCCATCGAAACCACTCTCACTACCCATATGGACCATCCCCATATGGCCGGGTTTGCGCCGGATGCACGATTGAACGAGGATCTGTATCTCGACTCCGTCCTCATCCTGCAGATTTTTCTGAACCTCGAACTCGAATTCAATCTCGCCATGCCGGAAGACGCCATCGCCAGTCAGGATGTTGAGACGGTCGATGATCTGGTCGGCCTCTATCTGCCAAGGGCACCGGCACTGCCGATCCCAAGCTTTCCGATGACCGGCGGCGATACGGACGAAGGCGTGCATGGCGAGGCCTATTATGACATCAAGGTTCATTGCTTCGTCAGTTGTGTTTGCGATGGGCTGAAGAAGCGCGGACTTGACCAGCGACCGTTCTATTGTGGCATCTGGGACGCGAAGTTCGTGGTCAGCGACAAGTATCAACTGCGGTATCACGCGAGCGACATCAGCCAGGAGTTTTACCGTGCATGGTTCGAGCGCCTCTATGGCGTTCGAGTGCACGAATGGTACGACCCGGCGCTGAGCAAGGCGGACAATCTGGCTGTGATGACCGATCTCGTGCGTGAGCGCGGAGAAACCGAATGCGTGATGGTGATGCTGGACATGTTCCACATGCCGGAGCGCGAGAACAAGTTCAACCAGAACCCGTTTCCTCATTATCTGATGCTGCAAGAGACGGATGATCCCGAGACCTGGTTCGTGCATGACCCCGACTATCGCTGGGAAGGGGTTATGGCGCGCGACAAGGTCATTCACGCCATCATGCAGCCGACTGTCGGCGGTGGTTACGCCTTCGATATTGCGCAAGCGCGCGCTCCCCACCCGGAAGACCTCAAGGCCTATTTCGAAAGCTGCTTCGTTTTCGAGCGAAATCCGATCGTCGACGCAATGCGGACAATCGTTGCGGCCCATCTGGAAGGCAAGCAAGGCTTGTCGCTACGCGACCTGGGGCCCGCAGTGCGCGAGCTGCCGATTCTGACCATCCGCAAATATGCCTATGAGCACGGCTTTGCCTTTTTCTGGCGTGCCCTGAAATTGCCGGCAGCGGAATTCGAGCGGTTGTGCGAGGACATTGAAGCGTTGGTTCAATCGCTGAAGAACCTTCACTATGTCTGCATGAAGCTTTCACAGACAAACGACCCGGCACAGGCGGCAGCGGTCTTTGCGCAACTGGACGAAGCAGACCGTATCGAAACCAAACTCAAGGACAGGCTCGGCACCGTGTTTGCGCAATGGTGCGACGAACATTGTGCATCGCCGGAGATCAATCTGCGCAGGCTGGCCGTGTAAACCGCCTCTTCTCCACAGTCGCTGCCACAAACATTCAAATATGACTTTATTGATCATGTTTTTGCTGTTAGAGAGTTGCACGCAAGCGCCTCCATGGGCGCAAGGAATTTATTCCGTCAATCGACCGCCTATCGGAAGACAGCGTGCAAGAAAGACAAGCGAAGCAGCACCTGGATGTCAGCCTTGATGCAGATACCCTTTTCATGGGGCATCGCACGGCTTTGATCAGCTATTCTGCCCGGATTCTCGGTTCCCGGGATGCCGCCGAAGACATCGTGCAGGAAGCCTATCTTCGCTTCGGATTCGGCAACTCGCCGACACAAACGGCGCGGGAGGGGTTGGCCTATCTCTACCGGATCGTCCGCAATCTCTCGCTCGACATCGTCAAGCGTCGTAAGATCGAACAGCGTGCGCAAAACGACGATCCGCCATTCTGGATCGTCCCGCGTGCTGCCGAAACGCCAGAGCAGACGACGATGTTCTGTGACGAAGTTCGTATTGCCCAGCAGGTGCTCGCATCGTTGCCTAGGGATATTCAGATCGCAGTTGAAATGCACCGGCACGGCGGCTGCACGTTGGAAGTCGTGGCGGAGCATCTGGGAATCTCCGTTGCGACAGCGCACCGGCACGTCAAAACCGCGATGGTAAAGATCGCCATCGCGCTCGACAGAAAAAATGCCTGATCTTCACGATCTCCACGAAAAATCTTCCTGCTTCAATCGTACTACTCTCGATAAGCAAACTCAGATAAGAGCTTGTCGAGATCCGAAACGGGTATGATGTGACGCGGCACGACCAGACAGATGAAGAACTGCTCGAAGAGGCGATGGACTGGTTCCTGCGCCTGCGCGACCCATCGCGCTCGGACATCGACGATCTCGCTTTCGCTGCGTGGATCGGGCGTTCGACACAACACGAACAGGCATGGGGCAAAGCCTGTCGCACCTGGGAGATAATGGGCGAAACACAGCCCATCAACATTCCAGCCTGGCAAAACCCAATTCAAAAACGCTCCGTCCGACGGGCACGCTTTGGCCGACGACATGCGATCGGTATCGGCATTGCCGCACTTGCGGCCTGTCTCGTCGCGGCAGTGGTTGGCCCAACTGTCGTGACCCGCTATGAGGCCGATTACACAACTGCAACCGCCGAAACCCGTCGCATTACGCTGGAGGACGGGTCCCGTGTGGACATGAGTGCTGCCAGTGCCATCGCTATAGATTTTTCCGGTACCGAACGAAAGGTTCGCCTGCTGTCTGGCGAGGCTTTCTTCGACGTCCAGCCGAACACAAGCCGACCGTTTACCGTCGATGCTGGCGGCGAGTTGAACATCACCGTTGTGGGCACGGCGTTTGACGTCAATGTCACACCGCAGGTCGCCAGCGTCCAGCTCGCCCATGGGGTCGTCGATCTTCGCTCCCTGCAAACCGGGCATTCAATGCAACTTCGCCCCGGCGATTCTGTCACACTTGATCGGGGCAACGGCGAGCTTTCACGGGCCAGAACGGATATCGATGCTATTGCCGCCTGGCGGGATGGAAAGCTGTTCGTACAGGATGTTGCGATCAAAACCGTGGTGGCAGAATTGCAGCGCTACCACCCGTCATGGATCAAGGTCGCAAGCAGCGATCTGGAAGAACGCCACGTCACTGGTCTCTATGATTTATCTGATCCTGACCGCGCTCTGGAAGCTCTTGTCAGCCCATACGGCGCAAAGGTGCATCACGTATCGCCCTATCTCCGCGTACTCTCATTCTTCTAATATTTAAAAATTTCACGATTTTTTCGCTGAGCGATGAAAAATCCCGGCACCACGGTCGTCTCTAAGCTGAATGCAGGCAGGGGGCTTGCAATGTTGGCGTATGGGGAGACTGGGCGGAATGGCGCTTCAGGTAAATGTGGAACGGTCGCGAAAGTCGAACCGGGGGACGGTTTTGGCGCTCAGGCTGATGGCATCGGCGGCAGTGGGCATCACGATGCTGGGACAGGCACCGATAGCAATGGCGCAGACCGCTCAGCGCAGCTTCAACATTCCGGCGCAGCCGCTGGCATCGGCGCTGAATGCCTTCGGGCGACAGTCCGGTCTGCAGGTTTCGCTTGCCGCGTCCACATCGCAGGGTATCACCTCCCGTGCCGTTTCCGGTAACTTGTCCGCGCAGGCCGCACTAGGGCAACTGCTGGAAGGCACCGGAATTCCCTATAGCATTTCCAACGGCACGGCGGTGATCGGTCGCTCAGTACCCGCGCCCGTCGCGTCCGGTGACGGAAACAGCACGGTCCTTGAAACCATCGTGTTACAAGGACAATCCGTCGGTCAGGGCGATGTCGGCGAGACCGTCATCGGAGCAGACGAGCTGGAAAGGATCAACCCCAGCGACATCGCAGACGTCTTCCGCGAACAGGCTGGCGTGCAGGTCGGCAGTTCGCTGCCCATGTCGCAAAAGGTCTATGTCCACGGCGTCGAAGAAACCAATCTTGCGGTGAGTATCGATGGCGCCCGCCAGAACAACAAGGTCTTTCACCACAACGCCACCAACCTGATCGACCCGTCGATCCTGAAGGCCGTCGACGTCGATTCAGGTATCGCTCCTGCCGATGCCGGTCCTGGCGCGCTTGCTGGCGCGATCAACTACGAGACCAAAGATGCAAAAGACCTGCTGACCGATGGCCAGACATTCGGCGGGTTTGTGACCTCGACCTATAATTTCAACAGCGAAACAGTTGTAACCGGCCTGTCGGCCTATGGCTTGAAGGACGGGCTGGATTACCTCGGCTATTTCACCTTCGGCAAAGGCAATGATTTCCACGGCGGCAATGGTGACGTTGTGGACGGGACCACAACGAACCTGTTGAGCGGGCTGGGCAAAGTCGGCTACGAATTCGATAGCGGCGACCGTTTTGAAATAAGCCATGATCGACTGGTGGACGATGCGCCGCGTCCTTACCGTGCAAATGCGGGATTTGTGGTGGCGCGCCCTTGGGAACCACGAATCCGCGATTACCGGCTGGAGCGGCAAAATACCGTCTTCACATACACCGACGAAACTCCCGAAGGCTGGTGGGATCCAAAGGTCATGCTGGCCTATGGCTCGACTGAGGTGACCTTACCCATCTACGGACCCACAGGCCGTCTCTATGATGACAGTGGCAAGACCTCGACGTTCAACGGCAAGTTCGAAAACAAATTCTCATTCGATATCGGTAGTGTAGTCGCTGGCATTGACTTTTATAACGACCGGGCCACGTTGAATGATCCTACCGATGGCAGTCGTGAAAAAGCGCAGAATCTGGGTATTTACGCGCAAGCGCGTCTCGAGCCATGGGAGCGCACTCGCCTGTCCTTCGGCGCGAGAGGGGACCGGCAATGGTTTACAGGTACCAATGACTCGGAATTCGACAACGCTGGTCTCAGTGTCAATATATCAGGCGAATATGACCTCACGGATATCTTAACCGCCAAAGCCGGGTTCTCCCATGTCTGGGCCGGGGTGCCACTGGCGGAAAATTTCATCATGAATCCGAACTGGAATTATGGCAGCCAAGGACCAGCGCCTGTCAAGGCTGACAATTACATGATCGGTCTGGATGCTGAATATAACGGCTTCACCGCCGACGTCAGCCTGTTCCGCACCGATATCGATAACGCCCGTGTTCCGCTCTACAATCTCGCCACCGCAGGTGCCTTGAACCGCCGCAATCTCACATCCAAGGGCTTTGAAGTCGGTGCCGGTTACGAATGGACGAGTTCCTACATCAAGGTCAAATACGCCCATATCGACGTGGACGTAAACGGTTCGCCAGCGGACTCCGACAGTGGTAATTACCTGGCTTCACCCGTTGGCGACATCATCACCATCACCGCTGCCCATACATTCGATCAGTGGAATCTGACAGTCGGCGGCGATATCGAAATTGCGCCGGAATATGACCACGTGGCTGCGGACAAAGCGCCTTACAAAGCCTATGAAGTCGTCAATGTCTTCACCGAATGGAAGCCGGAGCAATTGCAGAATTTCACGTTCCGCGCAGAGGTGAAAAATCTCTTCGACGAGAGCTATTCCGACCGCGCTACCTATGGACAGGAATTCGGCAACGTGACACCCCTTTTCGAACCGGGCCGCAGTTTCCTGATCACGGCCAAGGCGACGTTCTGATCACATCAAGAAAGAGCGCTCAGCGGCATGGCCCGCTGGCGCGTGACGGGAGAAGACGATGATGGAAACAACGGCAGCGCTGCGCACCGAACATGCGGCGAAATATATCGCACAGCTGTGCAAGCACTTTGCCCACAAGGTCGATGTTTCGCATTCGGAAGGCCATGGTGAATGCCGTTTTACCTGCGGCACCGCCATTATGGATGCGGATAGCGATGAACTGACGATCCGCTGCACGGCTTCTGACGAAGACCAATTGAAAGAAACGCAGCACGTGATCGAAAGCCATCTTTTGCGCTTTGCCTTTCGGGAAGAGTTGCAGCCGTTGCAATGGTCGCCATCTTCGGCAACAGCCAAACCCGACACGTTGCAAACCGAGACGTGACATCCATGAGGTTATACCGACTTTTCATTCTTGTAAGCCTGCTTGCGACCGCCGCGCATAGCGCCGAGATAACGACAGCACGCGGCATGGTGGATATACCGAAGCAGCCGGAACGTATCGCGGTCTTCGATCTCGCCGCTCTCGACACCCTCGACCGCCTGGGTATCAAGCCCGCTGGCGTGCCCCAGAAGCTTTATCTTCCACAACTGGAACACCTCAAATCCGAAGCGGAAGCAGTTGGCGATATTTTCGAACCTGATCTGGAGGCGCTCAGCGCGCTTGGTCCTGATCTCATCGTGTTGGGCGGACGGTCTTCACCGAAACTCGACTCCACCGCCCGCGTCGCACTCAGCATCGACATGACCATGGATGGCGACGATCTGGTGGAGCAGGCGAAAGTGCGGCTCATCGATTACGGCACCTTGTTTGGCAAACAGGCCGAGGCGAAGGCAATCGCGGCGGAACTCGATGTGGAGATCGAGGCAACACGCAATGCAGTCGCCGGCAAGGGAAAAGTCCTGATCGTCATGACCAACGGCCCGAAAGTGACCGCCTACGGGGCCGGTTCACGCTTCGGCTGGGTTCATGCAACACTTGCCCTGCCACCGGCGGTCAGTACCATGCAGGCCGCTACACATGGTGAAGCGGTTTCCTTCGAGTTCATTCACAAGGCAAACCCAGACTGGCTGCTGGTGGTGGACCGCGCAGCCGCGATCGGTTCTGGTGAACAGGGCGCGCGCGCCACGCTCGACAATGAGCTGGTGGCCAGCACGACTGCTTGGAAAAAAGGCCAGGTCGTTTACCTGCCCGCCGCAGATTTCTACATCGCGGCTGGCGGCATTCAGGCCACGCAGCGGGTGCTGTCCACCATCAGAGAGGCCTTTTCCGCCGCACAATGATCGCTTCAGCACAACGGCATCCGAAACGACTGTCTGGACTGGCGGGCTTAGTGCTCGCCTTTTTGTGTGTCGCCAGCCTCGGCGTCGGCGCGGGCGATGTTTCCGTCAGCGGCCTTTGGACCTCATCCGATGGCGCGGAATTGCTGGCTGTCAGCCGCCTACCGAGAACATTGGCGGCAGTGCTGGCGGGTGCTGGCCTGGCGATTGCCGGGCTGATCATGCAAGCCATCGCCCGCAACCGCTTCGTTGAACCGGCGACTGCGGGTACCGCCCAGTCTGCTGAGCTTGGCATTCTGCTCGTCACGATCGTTTGGCCCGCGGCCACGTTAGGCTTCAAAACCGTAATTGCCAGCATTGCTGCACTTGCAGGAACCAGCCTGTTTCTGATGACCGCGCATCGTCTGCCACCCACCCAACCCTATCTCGTTCCCCTGTTCGGGCTGGTCTATGGCGGCGTGATCGGTGCAGCAGCCACTTTCATCGCCTGGCAGGCCGATCTCCTGCAATATCTCTCGGTGTGGAGCAATGGTGATTTTTCCGGTGTTCTGCGCGGACGTTATGAAATGCTCTGGATTGGTGCGCTGCTGGTGGCCGCAGCCTGGGCGACGGCAGACCGCATGACCATCATGACGCTGGGTCGCGAAACCAGCATCGGACTTGGCATCAATTACCAACGCATGCTGCAAATCGGGCTCGTCATCATCGCCATCATTTCAGCGGTCACGGTCGTTGTCATCGGCATCATCCCCTTCGTCGGTCTTGTCGTTCCCAACCTCGTTTCAAGGCTGATGGGCGACAATTTGCGCGCCACCTTGCCTGTCACAGCACTTTTTGGCGCCATCCTGACATTGGGTTGCGACATCATCGGACGGATCATTCGTTTCCCTTACGAAATTCCGGTCGGCACGGTGATGGGCGTCGTCGGCGCAATCCTCTTCCTGCTGCTCCTTCGTCGGCGCGCCGATGCTTAAGCGACCATTGTTCATTCTGGCGCTGGTGGCACTTGGCTGCATCATCTGTTTCATGACGATCGGCCTGCGCGGCAATCTTGCTTTCGTGCTTGGCCTACGCGCCGTCAAACTGGCCGCGCTAATCGAGGTTGGCATCGCCATCGCCATCTCAACCGTCGTCTTTCAAACCGTCACCGCGAACCGCATTCTGACGCCCTCCATCATGGGAATGGACGCGCTTTATGTTTTCGGACAAATCCTGCTCGTCTTCCTGTTCGGCAGTCTCGCCTATACGACACTGGATTCGCGCCTGAAATTTGCAGGCGAAATCATCCTTCTGATGGCGCTGACATGTGCTCTAGTCCTACCCATGCTGCGCGCGCGCTGGGACACGGGGCTGATGCTGCTCTGCGGTGTCGTCGTCGGTGTCCTGTTTCGCAGCCTTCACTCGCTTCTCGCCCGGCTAATCGATCCGAATGATTTCGCTATCGTGCAGGGCGGCAGTTTCGTCAATTTTAACGATGTAAAAACCGATCTTCTGGCCATCGCCTCGCTGCTGACCGCTGGGGCGCTGATCTGCATCTGGCGCGCGCGCCATAGCCTCGATATCGTGGCCCTTGGCAGGGACGCCGCAATCGGGCTGGGCATCGATTGGCCAAAAACCCAGATTGCCTGTCTTCTCATGGTCTCAGCGCTGGTGGCTGTCTCCACCGCACTGGTGGGTCCCGTCGCTTTTCTCGGACTGCTGTTCGTCGCACTTGCGGAGCAGATCGTTCAATCACGTCGCCATGCGGTGCTGATCCCGGCAGCAGCACTCGTTGCGATCATCGTGCTCGTTGGCGGGCAGACCTTGTTTCAGCATGGCCTCGGAAACAGTTCGACGCTCGGCGTGGTCATCGAATTTGCCGGTGGCATCGTCTTTCTCATCCTACTCTGGCGCGGGAGCCGCAGATGATCCGGATCGAACACGTCTCGCTGCATTACGGCGCAGCGCAAATTTTGAAAGATATTTCCGTGACGCTTCCCAAGGGCGGGATTACCGCCCTCATCGGCCCTAATGGTGCTGGGAAATCATCCCTTTTGGGTTTGATGGCGCGCCTTCAGCCGTTGCAGACAGGGTCGATCAGCGTGGACGATCTGCCCATAGGCTCAACGCCGACGCGGGACCTTGCTAAAAAACTCGCGATTTTGCGTCAGGATAATCAGGTCGCGAGCCGTCTGACGGTGAAGGAACTGGTCGGTTTCGGGCGCTTTCCGCACAATCGCGGCCACCAGTCTCAAGGCGACATAGATATGATCGAGGAGGCGCTAAGACTCTTCGATCTTTCCGATCTGTCAGGCCGTTTTCTCGAAACCCTTTCCGGCGGGCAGCGCCAGAGAGCGCTGGTCGCCATGTCGTTTTGCCAGGACACCGACTACCTGCTTCTGGACGAACCGCTCAACAATCTCGATATGTATTTTTCACAGGAGTTGATGCGATCCCTGCGCAAAATCGCAGACGAGGACGCCAAGACGATCGTCATCGTTCTCCATGACATCAATTATGCCAGCGGATTTGCGGACAGAATTATTGGAATGCGTAATGGTGAAATCGTCGCCGATGGCAGCCCTCGGGATATCATGACGTCGGAGACGCTACACTCGATCTATGGATTTCATATTCCGGTGACGGATATCGGACATCAGCGCATCGCCCTGCCTTTTCAGTTTTCGCAAAGCCCTAAATGAACATGCTGAATGCCTGAATGTCGGTCGGTTACAGTTCACTTCAAAGCGTTTTTATTGTTGAAAAGATAGCCATAGGTGACGCCGACCAAGCCACCTCCCACGATATTGCCGAGTGTGGCCGCCGAGATATTGCTCACGATCGACGAGATGGTGATTGAGGGTAAGCCGACCTGGTTTTGTTCAAGCAGATAGGCGTATGGCAGCAAATACATGTTCGCAACCGAATGCTCAAAGCCCGCCGCCACGAAAACCGTCACCGGCAGGAAAATTCCGGCGAGTTTTTCTGTGACGCTGTTGCCTGCAAATGCGAACCACACGCCAAGACAAACAAGAATATTGGCGATGATGCCGCTTGCGAGCACGGCGAAAAAGCCTTTTTCGACTTTCGTCGTTGCTAAGTCGATAGCGGCTGCACCGACAGCCCCATCATCAGCCTCGTGAAATCGTGCAGCGAAGACGATGACGGCGAGCAAAATCGAGCCAATGAAGTTCGCGACATAGGCGACCAGCAGAGCGCGAAATGCAACGACAGCAGACACTTTGCCGAACAGCACGGGCCCAGCAAAAAGGGTGTTACCGGTAAAGAGTTCGGCACCCGCGACAACCACGGCAGCCAAGCCCAGGGAAAAGACCAAACCAGCGAGGATCTGCGCCACGCCAAAGGGCATGGCGTCTGCGCCTGCCAGTGCGACGGTGGCAGCGACGCCACCCAAACCAATGTAAACGCCCGCTAATAGCCCGAGGATCGCGATAGTTTTCACTGGCTGCCCGGCCTTTGTCGCTAACGCTTCGAATGCGTTTTCCGTCAACTCTGCAGGCTTGGGAAACGCGCTCATGCCGGAGCAACCCTGACAGGAATGGACTTCGCCGCTGGTGTCTTGCTTTCCTCATCGTGCTGCCACAAGGGAATGAGCGAATTGCATTCGGGGAAATAGCCCGCGCAGCTGCCGGGCGGCAGATCGTAGTCGATGACCTGCATACCGCTCAGCACGCGCACGATACCGTCGTCAACGGCGGTGGTAATCGTGGCCAACCCATCCTTCGCGATCCCCAATCGGACACGATCGTCTGCATTCATCATCAGGATCATCCGGGATTTGTGGATGCCGCGCAGCCGGTCGTCATAGCCATAGACCGTAGTGTTGAACTGATCGTTGGACCGCAGGGTGATGAGGCTCAGCACGTTGCGATCCTCTCCCGTCGAGAATCCGGAACACAGCGCCTTCGGCAGTTTGAAGTTCGCCTTGCCGGTGTCTGTCTCCCATATGCGGTTTCTGGCCGGAACGGGGCGCGGGAAGCCACCGGGAATATCGAGGCGCTTGTTGAAATCCTTGAAGGGTTCAGGGTACGTGGCTTCGATGGCATCTCTGACACGGCTGTAATCGCCGACCCACTCATCCCACGGCACTTTTGGATTGGGCGTCAACGCGTGTTTTGCAATCTCAGCCACAATTCGGGGTTCCGACAGCAGGCTTTCGGCCGCGGGTTTGTATTTGCCGCGTGAGGCATGAATGCAGGTGGTGGAATCTTCGATGGTGACGATCTGCGGGCCAGTGGCTTGCTCGTCGATTTCCGTTCTGACCAGCGTGGGCAAAAGATAGGTCGTGGCGCCGGTGATCAGATGGCTTCGGTTGAGTTTGGTTGCGATTTGTACCGAGAGATCGAGCCCGCGCCATTTCTCTTCCATCAAGGTCCGCTCGGGAATGGCGCGTACGAAGTTGCCGCCCAGGCCGATGAAGGCCTTGATGCTGCCATCGATGATACCCTCGCAGGCCTCAACCGTGTTGACGCCATCCTTGCGCGGAGGCTCGAAACCATATTGTTCGCCCAGACGATCGAGCGGAACCAGTTTGGTTTTTTCGGATATGCCGACCGTTCTCTGGCCCTGTACATTGGAGTGACCGCGTACGGGACAGATGCCAGCGCCGGGTCTGCCGATATTGCCGCGCATGAGCAACAGGTTGATCAGCATCTGGACGTTGCTGATGCCATAACGATGCTGGGTCAGACCCATCCCATAGATGGCGATGACATTGCGTGCCTGAGAGTAGGTCCTTGCCGCTGCTTCGATGGAGGAGTGGCTGAGCCCGGACGTGGCAAGAATATCGGACCATGGCATGGTTCTGACGTAGTTTTCGAATTCGGCTAGACCGTGGGTGTGCTCCTCGATAAACGCGACATCGAGGACGCGCGGCCTTCCATCGGCAATGGCCTCGTCATCCCATTCGAACAGACACTTGGCCATGCCGACCATCGCTGCGATATCACCGCCAGCATTGACCTGATAATATTGCGTGGCAATATCGGTCGGCTTGTTGGTCAGCATCTGCCCGGGACTTTGGGGATTGACGAATTCGCGCCAGCCACGTTCTTTCAGCGGATTGAACACCACGACCGGTGCTCCGCGCTCGCGGACCTCCTGCAAGCTGTGCAACAGGCGGGGGGCGTTGGTGCCGACGTTCTGACCAAAGGAAAGAATGCAATCCGTATGCTGGTAATCTTCCAGCAGGATGGTGCCGACTGGGGTTCCAATGCTTTGCGGCAAGGCCACAGACGTCGTTTCATGACACATGTTGGAACTGTCTGGGAGATTGTTGTTACCATAGAGCCGCGCCAGCAATTGGTACATGTAGGAGGTCTCAAGCGATGCGCGACCTGATGCATAGAATACGACGGACTGCGGATCATAGCCTTTGAGTTTGAGGCAGATATCTGCAAATGCTTCGGCCCAACTCACTTCCTGATACCTGTCGGTCGCCGCATCATATCGCATGGGATGCGTCAAACGTCCCTCGTTTTCCAGATCGTAGTCGGCCCAATCAAGCAGTTCGGTGACGGTGTGTTTGGAAAAGAATTCGGGCGTGGTGCGCTTGGCCGTCAGGTCCCAGAATGTCGCCTTGGCACCGTTTTCACAAAACTCCGCCAGATGCGGTTTGCCCGGCTTGGCCCAGGCGCAACTGGTACAGGCATAACCGCCCTTTTTGTTGTGGTCTGTCATCAGACCCGGGGCGGTCCTGACGGCCTTTTGCGTCACGGCATTTTTGACAACGGATTTGATTGATCCCCAACCGCCTGTTGGCATGTTGTATGGCGCATATTTGACTTTTTTCACCGTTCCACCCTTGCTCTTATCCATGAATGCTGAACCGCACCCAAGCCCAGTTGTTCCAACGCGCAACGACGCATTCTCGCGATTGCGAGACGTGGAATTCGCCAGTTTCCGAAAACTCCAGAATGGCCTGATATCGGCGGACGCAGGACGCAACCGCGCATCATCTCCTGACCAGCCAATGGAAAAATCCTGACCAGCCAATGGAAAAACGTGCGTAAGAGTTCCCTAAAAAGCTACGCGGAGTTGTAACCAAAGGGTGATGGAAAATTTGTGGAACAGTTTGTTCTTATATGCGTTGCGAGTGATGTAACCAGAGTTTGCCCATACATCTTTCAATTAGGAAACAGCATATTGCCGAGCACGCTTGACCCCTATTGCGGCCCAGCTCCGACGCTCCAAAATGCACTATCCTCGTGGAATTTTGACCCTGTTCTCATCGCTTGTATCGCAGGCGTTGCAGTGGCGTTTCATTATGCCGCGCCGCTTCCGAGGGGATGGAAGACAGGCCTGCTGGTTTTCCTGTTGATTGCCGCATTTGTCTCGCCGCTTTGTGCCATGACCAGCGCCCTCTTTTCTGTAAGGTTGGCCCACCATATTCTCATCGGCTCGGTCATCGTGCCTTTTGTCGTCATGATCGGCTGGCCGACACAGCGGTGGCTCACGAAAATTCCGTTGGAAGCCATCTTCGTTGTGCACACCGCAATCTACTGGGTTTGGCATCTGCCCTTCGGTTATGCCTTTGCCCTGTCAGGCACCTGGCAATACTGGCTGATGCAGATCGCGCTCATCGTCGCATCCATTCTGCTGTGGCACGCTCTGCTCTCGCGCAATACGTCGGTGGTGGCCACCACCAGCCTGGCGCTCGGCACCATGGTGCAAATGGGCTTTCTCGGCGCCATCCTGACATTTGCACCTGTAACGCTTTTCGAAGCGCATTTCGCGACAACGCAGGCCTTTGGATTCACACCGCTTGCGGATCAGCAATTGGCCGGTGTGCTGATGTGGACGCTGGGCTTTGCGCCATATGCAATCGTTGTCCTGTGGTGCATGCGCACGCGCCTGCTTCATCCCCGTCCGGCAGAGCAGTGAGCGCGATGGTATTCATCAAATTCCTGCACATCATGGCCATTTCCGTTTGGGCCGCCGGGCTCGTCAGCCTGCCGGGGCTGTACGTGCAGCGGGCCCATATCGTGAGGGATGATGACCTTTTCCGGCTTCAGAAGATCGTCCGTTTTTCCTACGTGCGCGTCATCTCGCCTGCCGCATTCATCGCCATTGCCACCGGCACCGTCCTGATTTTTCTGCAGAACCCGTTCAGTGCATGGTTTTCCATGAAGCTGGCATTCGTCGGCATCATGGTCGTCATCCACGTCATGACCGGCCTCGTCATCATCCGCCTCTTCAACGATGGCGAGGTGTACCCGGTATGGCGCTTTGTTTCGGTCACCATCATCAGCGGGTTTGTGGTGGGAGCTATCTTTTTTCTGGTGCTGGCGCGACCGGACGCACCCTTTGCCCTGCCATCAGGATGGGCAGAGCCGGGCGCGCTCAAACAGCTTATCTCGCACATCAGTCCTTGGGAGATACCATGAGGCCGATGCCATGATCGAAGATCAGTTTGCCGCCGTGCCATCCAGCCAGTCCGGTGAGAACGGACGCCAGGAGCGAGAGACCCAGCCCGTGCGGAAGAACGTCGATGGTTTCGGTGACACGCCCGCCCCAGTTGGCACCTGCAACGGCAATCAACGACATGGCAGCAATGCCATGCGCCCAGCTGGCGACCCTCGCCCGAATGCCGGACACCAGCAACAATTCCGCTGTGCCAATCAGCCCCGCGGCAATGCCGCTGAAGAAGGCGCCGCCCGAAGCCCAGAGTGCCGCCCTCATCCAGAAATGATCACCGCTCCACCAGAACATGACATCCGCAGCCAAAGTGGCGATTACCAGCGCAATGGGGAAGTGCACCGTCATGGCGTGGAGGGGATGACCGGCAACCGCGACAGCGGAATTTGTAGTCTTTTCCTCCACCTTGGAAATCACTGGGTTCGGCTTGTCTGTTTCTGGCATCCACTGGCTCCTGTTTGGCTATCAACACGGCGATCCGCTTTCCGGTTCCGGGGTTTAGGTACGCTGTTCCTTGCCAGCGCCATGCTCTCTGGCTGTCAGGGAGACCTATCGACCCTCGATCCCGCCGGGCCCTCGACCGAGGCTTTTGCGAAGCTTTGGTGGGCGATGCTGGCAGGTTCTGCTGTGATCTTCGCGCTCGTCATAGGCCTGCTCTTCATGGTCCTGATGGCGCGAGGGCGTTTCAAATCCATCGATCCGAAGCGCTGGATCGTCCTGGGCGGCATCATCATGCCCATCCCCATCCTCATCGCTTTGTTGGGCTATGCCTTCTATCAGGGTGAGAAAATGTTCGGCGCAAACACGCCCCGCCCCGCGGTCACGATTGCGGCAACAGCCCGAATGTGGAGCTGGGAGTTCGCCTATCAGATCGATGGCAGACAGGTCACGTCCCGCGATGTTCTGCACATACCGGTCGGCCTGCCGGTGAAAATCGACACGACGAGCGTGGACGTCATCCATAGCTTCTGGGTGCCACGGCTTGGCGGCAAGATCGACTCCATTCCCGGCCAGATCAACACGATCACGGTGCTGGCAGATATCGAGGGCACCTTCGGGGGCATTTGTTCTGAGTATTGCGGGCAAGGCCATACCGCCATGACCTTCCGCGTCCAGACACACAGCCTGCCCGATTATGAAAACACCGTGAGGAATTTAGCCCCGTGATGGACCGATCCATACCCACGCAGAAGCTGTCTCCCATCGCCCTGCACAGGCAGCTCGATGCGATCTGGAATGCTGGTTCGGGCATCAAGCGTTTTGCCGCGGTCAATCACAACGTCATCGGCAAACGCTTCATGTTGACGGCGCTGGTGTTTTTCGCCATCGGTGGCTTCCTCGGCATGCTGATTCGCACGCAACTGGCGACTGCTACCAACGGGTTCATGGACGCAGCGCAATATGCGCAGGTCTTCACCATGCACGGGACCATCATGATGTTCCTGTTTGCCATCCCGTTTTTCGAAGGCCTGTCCATGTATCTGCTGCCGAAGATGCTGGGCGCGCGCGATCTGGCCTTTCCCAGATTATCCGCTTACGGATACTGGTGTTATCTCTTCGGCGGCTCGATGCTGATCTTCGCACTTGGCACCGGCATCGCGCCGGATGGCGGCTGGTTCATGTACACGCCGCTCTCATCATCAAAATACAGCCCCGGCATCAATGCCGATATCTGGCTGCTGGGCATCACCTTCGTGGAGATTTCCGCAATCAGCGCCGCCATCGAAATCGTGGTCACGATCATTCGCATGCGCGCGCCGGGAATGTCTCTGGTCAGAATGCCGATCTTCGCTTGGTACATGCTGGTGGTCGGCGGCATGATGCTCGTCGGATTTCCGCCTCTCATCCTCGGATCTATCCTGCTGGAAGCGGAACGTGCTTTCGACCTGCCATTCTTCGTTCCTGACCGAGGCGGCGATCCGCTGCTGTGGCAGCATCTGTTCTGGCTGTTCGGACACCCGGAGGTCTACATCATCTTTCTTCCCGCCGCGGGCGCCTTGTCCACCATCATTCCAGTGCTGGCGAGAACGACGCTGACCGGCTATGAGATCATCATCGCGGCCCTGATGGCCATGGCCTTTCTCTCATTCGGCCTGTGGGTGCATCACATGTACACCGTCGGCATTCCTCATGTCGCATTGTCGTTCTTCTCAGCCGCCAGCGCGCTCGTCGCCATACCCACATCGGTTCAGATTTTCGCCTGGCTTGCGACGCTTGCCCAGGGGCGCCCGCAATTGAACGTGCCGATGCTGCATATCATCGGCTTCTTCGTCGTCTTCGTCATGGGTGGCTTGACCGGCGTGATGCTGGCCATGGTGCCGTTCGACCAGCAGGCGCATGATACGCATTTCGTGGTGGCGCATCTGCATTATGTACTGGTGGGTGGTTTCCTGTTCCCCATGCTTGCAGGCCTCTATTACTGGATACCGCACATCAACGGACGCCAGCCCGTGCAGCATCTGTCGCATGCCGCCTTCTGGATGATCTTTATCGGGTTCAACCTGACGTTCTTCATGATGCATCTGACAGGCCTGCTTGGCATGCCGCGCAGAATCTATGCATACCCTGAGGGTTCGCCATGGGAATGGCTGAACCTGCTGTCGTCCTTCGGCAGTTTCATCATGGCCATGGGCTTCATGCTGGTCGCACTCGACATGGTGCTGATCTTCATTTTCGGAAAGCGGTTTAGGCGTAACCCTTGGAAAGCGGGAACGCTGGAATGGGCCATGCCCACACCTCCCCCATCCTACAGTTTCGCGTCGATCCCCCACATTTCAGAACGGGCCGACAATCTGCCGATCGATAAGCTGGGGGCCGAACTGGCAGCAGGCAGGGGCTATTTGGGTTTCTCACGCAATGGCTGGATGGAAACTCTGGGTGTCGATGCGATCTCCGGCGAACCCAATCAAATCATCATTCTGCCGAGACCGACCTATCTGCCGTTGTTCACGGCAATCACGACCGGCGGGGTCTTCGTCTCGCTTCTTCTCAAACTCTATCCCGTCGCGGTGATGTTCGGCCTGCTAACGCTTGGCCTTTTCCTGCTGTGGACCCGAAACCCGGATGCCAAGACGGATCGTGGTCTGCTCGACGCATCCAAAGACTGCCGCCTGCCGCTGCATTTCGAAAGCCGGGAGGCGCCGACTATTCTGGCAATGCGTCTGGTGCTGATCGCCAATGCCACGCTGTTTTCGTCTCTCCTGTTTGGAGGCTTGTTCCTCTGGGTTTCGAACCTCGATCCAAGGCCATTTACAGTTGTAACATCGACTTGGGGAGCGTCGTTCGTGATACTCTGTGCTCTCGTTGCAACATGCGTGGGCGCGTTAGCAGGCGTCAAAAGAGCCTCATGCAAACAGATGCTTATCGTTTCGATGGTTGCTTATGGCGCAGCGGCATCTCTGCTGCTGGTAGAATTACATGGGCGCTACGAGGCAGCTACGATACAGGCTCTCGATGCGGTCGAATTTGCTGTCTCCAGCTACTTGCTGCTGCACCTCGCCCTTGGCCTCGTATTTTCCGGCTTTTGCCTGTGGCGCACCCGCCACTACATTTCCGGGGCGCGTCAAAACGATCTCCAGATCGGCTCTCTGTGGCACCGCTACTGCCTCGCCATCGTCCTGATCGCGTGGCTATACCCGCATCTCCTGACAACACTGACGCCAGGAGGGTGAACCGATGCGATATCGGTTGATGCTGGTGATCCTGGGACCGTTCGTTATGTGGAGCATCTATTTCATCACGCTCTACGGCATTCAGGCCGTGGGATGCAGGGCGAATTGGGATACCGTTTTTCTGGCCGGCATTCCCGTCCTCCGACTGATCCTTGTCACTCTTCTCGTACTATCGGCAGTGGCATCGACGTCGATTTACATCGTAACAACAAAAGTTCATGCCGATCAGGTAATGAGACGGATCGGGAGCTACTGCGCAGCCGCTGGCCTCTTCTCAACGATCCTAATATTTCCGGGGGTCTTCTGGTTGCAATTGTGTTGACGGAGCCGAGCGATAAATGAGATGGCTAAACGTAGAAAGTCATTTTTAAATGAGCTTACTCTGGTAGTTACAACCGTCTCCGCCAACTCTCTGCGCATTTGAATTTAGACACCACTTGGTGACGATTTCGGTATAATCATCGCTCAGATGCCGCTCGAACTCTCAGTTTGAGGCGAGCCTCACACTTGGAGGCGTTGGAACTCTTCAGCCGCTCGTGCCACCGCCGACATCATGGCATCCATGGAGGTTCTCGACCTGATGGAGCAGCAGTTCCTTGCGGCAGCAGGCAACGATCTGATGGCGCGGATTGCGTCTGGCGAGATCGATACGGAGGCCAAACACAAAAAGCTCCTCAACCAGTATGGTGAGGAGCTTAAACGTAAATATTTGGAATGGTCGAATTTACAAGTTTCAGTGGTTGCGGGGGCAGGATTTGAACCTGCGGCCTTCAGGTTATGAGCCTGACGAGCTACCGGGCTGCTCCACCCCGCGTCCAGCGCATTCGGCTTTGCCGAATGTCGCGGCTACGTCATCGTTTTCGCGATGACGGACTGTGCCGGAGCAAATCCTATTGGATTTGTCTCCTGTAAGGGACGCACCATTATAGGGCGCGTCTTCTTCTTTTTTCCGGCTTCGCGCTTAAACGACGAAAGGCCGCTTGAGCGGCCCTTTGATCGGCTGGGCCGAAGGAGTGTGTTGAGAAGACTGTTTTGATGAGTTGCGTTTTGCAGACCTGGCAGCGACCTACTCTCCCGCGTCTTAAGACGGAGTACCATTGGCGCTGGGGCGTTTCACGGCCGTGTTCGGAATGGGAACGGGTGCAGCCGCCCCGCAATAACCACCAGGTCGGCAAAACGCAACATATGATCCATGCTTTGCATGGATCATATGATTGCCTTTTGATTGGTGTACCTTGTCCTGTTCGCTTTGCTCACAGGGGACACCAATTGGCCATACGGCACCCTCGAGATGAGGATGTGTTGGGCCAAAACAATCACAGATCCATGATTTCACATGGAAACTGTTGTTTCGAGAAGCTGGGAGCCTAGGCTCTTTGTCTTAATACACGTCTTTCTGTGACCTGTCCGTATGGTGCCTTGCTCGATGTTGGAGCATGCCACCCTACAGGACGTTAGTCCGTCGCCAATCCCGGGTTTTTTGCATTCGCAAAATACCCTAGATGGCGCGCCGTCCGCAGCGCCTTTGGCGCGTGAGGACAGAAGTTGATCTTCATCTTCGATGAAGATGAACATAATCAATGGGAACGAAGAAGTCGCTCGAGCTATTAGTAACGGTAAGCTTCATGCATTGCTGCACTTCCACACCCGTCCTATCAACGTGGTCGTCTTCCACGGCTCTGATAGGGAACACTCGTTTTCAGGTTGGTTTCCCGCTTAGATGCCTTCAGCGGTTATCCATTCCGTATATAGCTACTCTGCTATGCCCTTGGCAGGACAACAGATCCACCAGAGATACGTCCATCCCGGTCCTCTCGTACTAGGGACAGATCCTGTCAATATTCCTACACCCACGGCAGATAGGGACCGAACTGTCTCACGACGTTCTGAACCCAACTCACGTACCGCTTTAAATGGCGAACAGCCATACCCTTGGGACCTGCTCCAGCCCCAGGATGCGATGAGTCGACATCGAGGTGCCAAACAACCCCGTCGATATGGACTCTTGGGGGTCATCAGCCTGTTATCCCCGGCGTACCTTTTATCCGTTGAGCGATGGCCCTTCCACACGGGACCACCGGATCACTATGACCGACTTTCGTCTCTGCTCGACTTGTCAGTCTCGCAGTCAGGCTAGCTTATGCCATTGCACTCGACGACCGATTTCCGACCGGTCTGAGCTAACCATCGCGCGCCTCCGTTACTCTTTCGGAGGCGACCGCCCCAGTCAAACTACCCACCATACACTGTCCCGGATCCGGATAACGGACCGCGGTTAGACATCCACGAAGATAAGGGTGGTATTTCAAGGATGGCTCCACGAGAACTGGCGTCCCCGCTTCAAAGCCTACCACCTATCCTACACATGCCTTGGCGAATGCCAGTGTAAAGCTATAGTAAAGGTGCACGGGGTCTTTCCGTCTGACCGCAGGAACCCCGCATCTTCACGGGGAATTCAATTTCACTGAGTCTATGTTGGAGACAGCGGGGAAGTCGTTACGCCATTCGTGCAGGTCGGAACTTACCCGACAAGGAATTTCGCTACCTTAGGACCGTTATAGTTACGGCCGCCGTTTACTGGGGCTTCAGTTCAGAGCTTGCACCCCTCCCTTTAACCTTCCAGCACCGGGCAGGCGTCAGACCCTATACGTCGTATTGCTACTTCGCAGAGCCCTGTGTTTTTGATAAACAGTCGCTACCCCCTGGTCTGTGCCACCCCATCATACTTGCGTACCATGGGGTCACGCTTCTTCCGAAGTTACGCGTGCAATTTGCCGAGTTCCTTCAACATAGTTCTCTCAAGCGCCTTGGTATACTCTACCTGACCACCTGTGTCGGTTTCGGGTACGGTCTATACGGTGGAGCTATTTCCTGGAACCTCTTCGCCGCACATTCAATCCAATAAGAATGTACAACACACGAGATCCGTCACTACCACCAGGCCCACGAATATTAACGTGGTTCCCATCGACTACGCGTGTCCGCCTCGTCTTAGGGGCCGGCTAACCCTGCTCAGATTAACTTTAAGCAGGAACCCTTGGTCTTTCGGCGAGGGAGTCTCTCACTCCCTTTATCGTTACTCATGTCAACATTCGCACTTCCGATATCTCCAGCAGCCCTCACGGGTCCGCCTTCACAGACTTACGGAACGCTCCGCTACCACAAAACAGCCACTACGACTGTCTTATCCTCAGCTTCGGTGCATGGCTTTAGCCCCGTTACATTTTCGGCGCAAAGACCCTTATTTAGACCAGTGAGCTGTTACGCTTTCTTTAAATGATGGCTGCTTCTAAGCCAACATCCTGGTTGTTTTGGGATCCTCACATCCTTTCCCACTTAGCCATGACTTGGGGACCTTAGCTGGAGGTCAGGGTTGTTGCCCTCTTCACGACGGACGTTAGCACCCGCCGTGTGTCTGCCGATTAGTACTCCTCGGTATTCGGAGTTTGGTTAGGATCAGTAAGACGGTGAGTCCCCATAGCCCATCCAGTGCTCTACCCCCGAGGGTATTCGATCGACGCACTACCTAAATAGTTTTCGCGGAGAACCAGCTATTTCCGAGTTTGATTGGCCTTTCACCCCTAGCCACAAGTCATCCCAATCTATTGCAACAGATATGGGTTCGGCCCTCCAGTTGGTGTTACCCAACCTTCAGCCTGCTCATGGCTAGATCACTCGGTTTCGGGTCTAATGCAACAAACTAAACGCCCTATTCAGACTCGCTTTCGCTACGCCTACACCTACCGGCTTAAGCTTGCTTGCTACACTAAGTCGTTGACCCATTATACAAAAGGTACGCCGTCACTCTTTCGAGCTCCGACTGCTTGTAGGCATCCGGTTTCAGGTTCTATTTCACTCCCCTCGTCGGGGTGCTTTTCACCTTTCCCTCACGGTACTTGTTCGCTATCGGTCATGCACGAGTACTTAGGCTTGGAGAGTGGTCTCCCCATGTTCAGACAGGATTTCACGTGTCCCGCCCTACTCAAGGACAATGCCTGTTCTACGTCTACGGGGCTATCACCCGCTATGGCCACCTTTTCCAAAGTGTTCGACTTTATTCAGCATTGCCACTGGCCTGGTCCGCGTTCGCTCGCCACTACTTACGGAGTCTCGGTTGATGTCCTTTCCTTCAGGTACTTAGATGTTTCAGTTCCCTGAGTTCGCTTCTTACACCCTATGTATTCAGATGCAGATACCTTATTACAATGCTTGGAAACCTGTTCAGTTCTGTCCTCACGGCCAAAGGCCTGCG